>JBJEKT010000001.1:0-4619 GCA_051878775.1 Bacteroides sp.
TAGGAGGTTTATCCACGTCTGCGCAGACGTATTTTGGCGTAAAATTGATGAAAAAAGCCCACCTCCGCAGACCTCTGCGAAGTGTGGGCGAGAAGGCAGGCCTTATGGTTCGCTCTCAAAGATAATTTCGTATGGGTCCAGTTCGAGGACGGCGCAGATTCGGAGGCCCACCTTCATGGGGCAATTCGAGAGCTGATGTTCTCCGTATTCGTATCGCTGGTATTGGTGGATGCTCATATGTAGCTCCAAAGCCACCTCCTCCTGCGTCAGGCCGAGCTCCAGACGGCGCTCACGCAGAATCTGACCTGCTCGATTTCGCATTTCACAGCCCTGCCTTTATTTTACTTCCGTCCTTAAACGTGACCCAGACCTCATCCTTCCTGTGGACCGTCATGTAATCCACCATCGCAAGCCAGTCATCATCCCGGAACTCTGTCAGAAGGTCCAGCTTCCGCAGGTACTGGAAATGCTGGTCAATCTCCTGACGCTTTGCCTGTCTCCGGGTGATTTCAGCGATCACCTCAGCCTTCTTTGCCTCTGCTTGATTGAGCCTCGCCTCCAAGACCGCAATCTGCTCCTGATAGGCTGTCTGGTTAAGGGCAATCCTTGCATTTTCATGGATACAGTTATCTATGAGGCCGCTTACCACGTTGAGCTCCGTCTCTACCTCAGCCAGCTCCCGCTCCAGCGCATCAGTCGCCAGCTTTGGAGCCATGTACGATTCAAACACGGAGATCAGTTCCTCCCGCTCCGTGATGGCGATGTTGGCAGCCTGCAAGAAAAGCCTTTTCATCTCGTCCTCTGTGAGCGTCGGCGTGGTGCATTTTTCGCCGTCAAACTTGTGATTGCACTGCCAGATGACCCGACGATACTTATCTGTGGAGTGCCACACCTTTGAGCCGTACCAGCTTCCGCAGTCGCCGCACTTGACCTTACTGGAAAAGATGCTGACGGAGCTAATGCGATTCTGGCCCTTGGTCCGGGCAGCCATTTTTGTCTGAACCAGTGCAAAGGTCTTCTCGTCGATGATCGCTTCGTGGTTACCCTTGACGTAGTACTGCGGAATCTCACCTTCGTTTTTCTTCGTTTTCTTCGTCAGGAAGTCCGTGGTGTAGGATTTTTGCAAAAGCGCATCGCCCTTGTACTTTTCATTCGTCAGGATGCTCTTGATAGAGGTGGCGTACCATTTTTCCTTGCCAGAGGGTGTCGGGATGCCCTCATTCGTGAGTGTCCGGGCAATCAGGGTTGGTGACATGCCGGTAAGGAAAAGCCCATAAATACG
This sequence comes from Bacteroides sp., assembly GCA_051878775.1. Taxonomy (GTDB): domain Bacteria; phylum Bacteroidota; class Bacteroidia; order Bacteroidales; family Bacteroidaceae; genus Bacteroides. The sequence goes on from JBJEKT010000001.1 coordinate 1,283, forward strand.
GCGGACCAGCTTGGCCTGCTCCGGGTTCACTACAAGGTTGCCGTCCTCACCACGGTCGTAGCCGAGAAAACGTCCGAAGGGCACCGTAACCTTGCCGTCTGCAAAGCGCTTCCGCTGGCCCCATGTGCAGTTCTCAGAAATGCTGCGGCTTTCCTCCTGCGCAAGGCTGGACATGATCGTCAGGAGCAGCTCGCCCTTACCGTCGAAGGTCCAGATATTCTCCTTTTCAAAATAGCATTCTGTGCCGTGCTCCTTGAGCCTTCGGATGGTGGTAAGGCTATCCACGGTGTTCCGGGCGAAGCGACTCACCGACTTCGTGATGATTAAATCGATACGACCGGAAAGGGCGTCCTCCACCATCCGGTTAAACCCGTCGCGGTTCTTGGTATTGCACCCGGTGATACCTTCGTCTGCATAGACGTCGACAAACTCCCAATCGTCGCGGCTCTGGATGTAATGGGTGTAGTAATCCACCTGAGCCTCATAGCTTGACTGCTGTTCTTCATGGTCTGTGCTGACGCGGGCATAGGCAGCGACCTTGCGTTTAGCCATACTGGCCAACGGGGCCGCCGTGAACCGGCTAAGCGTCGCGGGTATCTTTGTTACGGTTGCCATCAGGGCGTCTCCTTTCGCTTCCGGTGAATCTGCTTGGGCGGGATGTATTCGAATGTCTGCGTATGCCCGTCTTTGAAGTAGAGGGTGAGGACGTTCACGTTCGCACCGATCTTCGTCAGCGTCTCAAGCATGGCGTCCGCGTCAAATGCCTCCCAGCCAAGCGCGTCTGCAATCTGTTTTTTCAGAGCACTGTCCCGGAAAGCAAGCGGCCTTGGCGTGCCTTTCGCTCTCTCGCTATGCTCCGGGTCAATCCAAGCCACCTCAGAGGAACCATCCACGAAGTGCCGGAGCTGCGCCTGAAGATGGCCGTGACAGTTCTCACACTCAATGAAGTGTGAAAGCTCGTATCGGCAAATAGCCGTTTCACGGTTCCGAAAATACTCGGAGTGGGATTTTCGCTGTTCTTCTGACCAATGTGGTTTCCTGTGCGGCGGGTGCGGTCCGGCCTCTCCATCCCGGTGGTAGAAGTAGCCTGCGGTTTGGGCAATCCCGTTCTCGATCTTGACGCCATAGCGCTCTGCGAATTCCCTCTGGGCAGCCTGAAACATCTCCATGCTGATGATGGCCGGATGCGTCTCCTCTATAAAGAACATGGGCAGCTCGCCTTTATTCTTCGTCAGCTTGTGCGTTATGTGGTCTTCTGCATAAAACTTTTGGGCCAGCGTGCAGCCGGTGTACTTTTCCTGCCGGATCATGACGCCAATGACCTCACCGCTGAACTTCTTCCGGTGGTAGGAGGGAACACCCTCCGCGTTCAGCTTCTGCGCTATGCTGTAGCAGGAATCGCCGTTCAGAAACATTTGAAAAATGCGTCTGACTACGACGGCTTCCTCCTCGTGGATGACCAGATTGCCATCCTTGGTCCTATAGCCGTAAATCTTGCAGCCGCCAGTCTCGCCGCGTTCATAGCGTTTGCGGATGCCCCATTTGCAGTTTTCAGAAATGCTGCGACTCTCTTCCTGCGCAAAGGAAGCGAGGATTGTGAGCATCAGTTCACCGTCACCGCTGAGGGAGTGGATGTTTTCCTTCTCGAAGCGGACCTCAATTCCCAGCTCCTTCAGGTGCCGGATCGTGTTAAGCAGGTCCACCGTGTTACGGGCAAAGCGCTGTATACTCTTCGTGAGTATTATGTCGATCGCTCCGGCCTCACAGTCAGCCAGCATCCGCTTGAACTCATCGCGGTCCTTCATGCCAGTCCCGGAAATACCGTAATCGGCGTAAACGCCAGCGTATTCCCATTCCGGGTTCTTCTGGATAAGAGCGCTGTAGTAGCTCACCTGTGCGGAGAGCGAGTGCTGCATCCGCTCCGATTCCATGGACACTCTGGCGTAAGCAGCGACTCGTTTTTTTCTGGGCAGAACCGGCGCTTTTTTGTCTATCCTTTCGATGGTTTTCAAGCGCTATCCCTCCTTCCGCACTGCTATTTATCACTCTAAGCTTGATACATAGCAAGTGTTTTCTGAGAATAAACTACCCAAATATGGTTGGTACTTTTGCAGCAGAATAGTATCAATTTCAGCGTATTCTTCTGGCGAGAGCAGGCCCTTTTCCAGCATGGTTTTGGCCATCGACAAAGCCATATGGTAAAGCATATCATTACGGAGCTCCTCCGGTGTCATGCGCCGTCACCGCCTCGGAACCGGCCAGCGATATAGCAGGCGTGGGAACAGTATTTCCGGTGGCTGTTACCATAGGCGGAGAAGTGCTTGCCGCATGTCGGACAAACATATTCGTACATGGCCTTAAGGTTCAGCCGGTCCGGGTTTGCCTTATACCAGCTAATGCGGCAATCGCTGCAACAGAATTTCCGTTTCTTCACTTTGGGGCGTTGTATAATTGGCGCACCGCAGTTCAGGCACCCATCCGGAGACACTTCCGCAAGGGTGTGGGCTGCCGCTACTTCACCGGCCAGGCCGTGGTTCCTGCAGTAAGCCTTGACGCTATCCTTGGACAGACCGACGGCGTTGGCGATGGCCGTATAGCCGTAGCCCTGATGCCGGAGGTTTGTGATCTTCATCCTTTGTTCGTTTGTCATGGTGACCTCCAATCTGAAGGCTTGGCCTTCACTTTCCACTGGAGATTGGAAGCCGATTTGAGCGGGCAGAAATAAAAAAAGTGGGCCTGCAGGATTTCTCCCACAGGCCCAGAAGGTCGGTTACAGTTTCTTAGTATAGTCGAGGCTGATCCAGCCCGCGCCGGACTTCAGCTTGCCCCAGCCGGTATCGGAGCCCTGCCCGGACTGCACGTCCACGATGGTGAACACGCCGATGCCGGTATTCGAATAAGATTTGATCTCCATGCTGCGGGCCCTTGGTATAGAACTGGCCCTTGTTCTTAAAGTAGCGCAGGGAGTACGTGCATCCCGCGCCCGTAGAGCGTTCCGGCTGGCAGAGCAGGGATAAGAGCCTTAAAGGGTTTACTGTTCATCACGGACGCCCCTTTCTCTGAAGCATTCCTGGGAGCAGTATTTACGGTGGGCACCGCTGTAGTCTGCAAACACTTTTCCCCACGTCGGGCAGGTGTGCGGGAGAATCTCTGCACTGACACGTTCACGGCGGTGCTTATTCCACCAGTTCTGTCTGGAATGGTCGGAGCAGAACAACCGTGGACGAGCCTTTGGGGTATTGGTAAGTTCGCCTCCGCAGTTCTTGCAGCAAGGCTTACTTAATCAACTTCTGGGTAAAATGGGGGCAAACTGCTGCATAACCGCTCCCTTCTGGTG
>JBJEKT010000002.1:0-4616 GCA_051878775.1 Bacteroides sp.
ACCCGTGACCCTCAGCTTGGGAAGCTGATGCTCTACCAACTGAGCTACTGCCGCATTAAGGGTCGCCCTCAAGAATGCGCCGCAAAGGTAATGCAATTAGGACGCAATACCAAATATTTCTCCCACTTTTTTTCGTACTTCATCAATTTTTCTACTGAGAGAACACCACCCCTAAGGTGAGGGAACTTAAGCCTTCAACGAAATGGGCAATGAGCCACTAGTAATAGAACTCCGTCTCGTAGATGGCTGTGTTACCACAACCATCAATAGCGATGAAGCGGAGATGGTGCTTCTTGCCCTTGACAAAACGCTGGGTGTCAAACTTGCAGACAATGCGTCCACTCACCAGGTTAGGCTTGCCAAACAGGGCATAGGCGCCGTCCAGCTCGCCTCGGTAGCTGCTTATACCCGTGGCGGCATCCTTTACCACAAACTCCATACAGCCCGTGCGATTCCAAGCATTACGGGCCACAGGTGTGATGACAGGAGGCACGGTATCGACAGCCACGGTATAGGTACCCAGCTCGCGGATACGGGCCACCATACAGGGAGCAACGCTACGGTCTGCTCCTCCCCGATAGCCACCACCTTCATAGCGTCCCCCCACGCTATTGCGGCCTCCGGAACGCGTCACAGCAGCTACATAGTACTTCGTGCTATCCACCCCAGCAAGCGGCCTGCGTAGGGCAATACGAAGTTCACAGCCTGCGTGTAGGGGTATGAACTCATCGTGCAGCTGGTAGGTGTAAGCCACGTCGCCACTATCCACACGCATCGCAGTACGAAGCGCCACATCATCGTAGAGCATACCTCGGGGTACCACCAGCTGCATACCGGGCTGCTGAAGCACGTTGGTCTCATTCCAACGGAAGAGGCGGTTGCCCACCGGAGCTTCGGGAATGGCGGAACGCTTTCCGTGGACAGTGAAGCGCACCTGCGTACGGTTACCCAACGCATCACTCAACGTATAGACAAAGTGGTAAGGACGCTCCTCATCAATCAGCACCCAGCCCCGATGGCCGTCGGCAGCATGGAGCAGACGGAGGCGATTGCCCGGATCGATGACCGACTTCATGTAGGAGCCATCGGTCCAGGAGTTAATGTAGCGCTGCTCTTCCTGCGAGAAGCGGTCCACCACGCTGCGAAACACCTCGCGGTGGTCCACAGTCAAGACCACGGTATGTACCCCGAAGCGGTTGTGTACACCCTCCATGTAATCGTAAGCACGGATGCCAGCCCCTATCCACCCCCAGGCGGTGAGGGTCTGCTTGGGATGCACGGGGAAGCGCTTGGCTCGCGTCCCCCCCATCACTACTCCCTTACCCTGCTTCGGAAAGAGAAGGATGCCATCGGCACGGGGTGCGGTATGGTCGTTGACCCTGCTGACAAAGTAAGGAAGCGGATCAATATAGTCACCTGTAGCGCTCTCGAAGAGGTCAAGGTGGAGGTGAGGTCCGAAAGAGTAACCGGTATTGCCGCTCAGAGCCATCACCTCGCCCGCTTGGACGGGATACTCCTCAGGAGAGGCTTCAATCTCAACCTCCCAACTCTCGCTGCTGTACTGCAGCTCCTCGATTCGCCGAGCCGCCTCGCCCACAAAGGCGTTGAGGTGACGGTAAATAGCGGAGAGACCGTTGTGATAGACTACGTCGAGCACATAGCCCGAGCCGTGAGTAACACGCAGCCTCTTGATATAGCCATCGGCCTGAGCACGAACGGGCTTATTGATTGTACCCTGTGTCTTGAAGTCGAGTCCGCCATGGAAGTGGTTGGAGCGCAGCTCACCGAAGTTACCTGACAGGGCGATGGGAAAATCGAAAGGCGGTACGAGCTGCTCTACCGCAGCCGAAGTAACATGATGTACGGCAGCGGAAGTAGCCTGCTGTGCCGCAACCGGAGTGAATAGAGAGGAGATGGCACAGCCTACCAAGCTGGCCAACAGGAGTATAGAGTTGGTTTTCTTCAATATCATAGTGATACTTGTTGTTGCAATAATCATGACGCTTGTTATGCGGGGCGAAGATACAACATTTCCGTCAAACAGCCACATGCGAACACAAAAAAAAGTCCCACCGGCAATCACTTGTCAGTGGGACCAACTAATTTCTATTGAAAACCCTTTTTACCTATTTTCCTATACCATGTTAATACACTTTATACACAATATTTGTTCAATCACTTATTTATTTCCAACGCTTCACGCTCTTCTTGTCGGCAGGAGTGGCCTCAATCAAGCTGAGTGCAAAACCACCACTGCGAGCCTCACGGACGCTGAGCTTCGTCTTGCTCGTCACCAAGCCTTTCTTGATCTGATAGGCGGTGGGGTTGTCCTTGTAGTCAGCATCCTTAGCATCGGCGTAAAGCGTAGCCACGTACAACTTACCGGGCTCCAGGAAATCGAGCGTGAACTGGGCCGTGCGAGCGTTCTCGTCCGTAATGCCACCTACAAACCAGTTGTTCTTACCCTTGGCCTGACGAGCAATGGTGATATAGTCACCGGGTTCAGCCTCAATGTACTTACTCTGTTCCCAATCCACGGCCACATCCTTGATGAACTGGAAAGCATCCATGTGCTTCTCGTAGTTCTCGGGCAGGTCAGCAGCCATCTGCAAAGGGCTGTAAAGCGTCACGAAGAGGGCCATCTGCTTACAGAGCGTGGTCTGCACCTGTCCGTGGGGCAGGTCACCCATAAACTCCAGCTTGGTGTCGAAGATACCGGGTGTATAGTCCATCGGGCCACCAATAAGACGGTTAAAGGGAAGCAGCGTAGTGTGGAACGGCTTGCTACCACCGAAAGCCTCATACTCCGTGCCACGGGCTGACTCGTTGCCCAACATGTTGGGCCAAGTGCGGCAGAGACCAGTTGGGCGCACGGCCTCGTGGCCATTCACGCAAATCTTGTATTCGGCAGCCTTGGTAACGCAGTAGTTGTAGTGGTTGTTCATCCACTGGCCGTAGTGGTACTCACCACGGGGAATGATGTCGCCCACATAGCCACTCTTCACGGCGTTATAACCGTTATCTACCATAAACTGATAAGCCTTGTCGAGATGACGCTCGTAGTTGCGTACAGAAGCTGAAGTCTCGTGATGCATCATCAAGCGAACACCTTTACTTTGGGCATAGCTGTTGAGCATCTTCACGTCAAAGTCGGGATAGGGCGTAACGAAGTCGAAGACGTAATCCTTCGACTGACCGAACCAGTCTTCCCAACCTTCGTTCCATCCCTCCACGAGCACCTGATCAAAACCGTGCTCGGCAGCAAAGTCTATGTAGCGCTTCACCTTCTCGTTGTTGGCGCTGTGTTTGCCGTTGGGCTTGGTCTGAGCATAGTTCGTCTCACCCAGCTTTACCGAGGGGAGATCGTCTGTATAGGCCCAAGAGCCCTTACCAGCTATCATCTCCCACCATACACCGATGTACTTCACAGGCTTGATCCAGGAGGTATCATCGATGGCGCAGGGGTCGTTGAGGTTGAGCGTGATGCGTGAAGCCAGAATGTCACGGGCATCGTCGCTCACGATAACAGTACGCCAGGGTGACTTGCAGGGAGCCTGCATGTAGCCTTTGTCGCCACGGGCATCAGGCGTAAGCCACGATTCGAAGACGAGGTTCTTATCATCCAGATTGAGGTGCATACAGGCATAGTCGAGCAGGGCAGCCTCATGCAGGTTAATGTAGAGGCCGTCGGCAGTCTTCAACTGTAGAGAGGTCTGTACGCCTGTGGGTGAAAACTGCGTCTGTGAGGAATTCTCCGTGATGGCACCGTCCATCAGACCGCGGATTTCCGTAAGCTTCGACTCGGTATAGTCGTACTCCTGCGTATCATAGTCACCCGGAATCCAGAAAGCTGTATGGTCACCACTCATAGCAAACTGCGTATGCTCCTCCTTGATAACAAAATAGTTGAGGTTCTTCTGCAAGGGAAACTCATAGCGGAATCCGAGTCCGTCATCAAAGAGGCGGAAGCGGATCATGATGTTGCGGTCGTTAGCCTCCTGACGGAGAGTGACGAGCAGTTCGTTATAATGGTTTCGGATGTGACTTTCCTCGCCCCATACGGGCTGCCAAGTCTCATCAAAGGTGGATTGTGACTGGGCTACCAGCTTGAAGCCATCCATCAGTGAAGGGGCATTCTTGAGTTCCAGTCCCAGCTTGGAGGGCTTGATGACGGCCTTGCCTTTGTAAGTCAGTTCATAGACGGGCTCCCCCTTCTCTGAGAGGGAGAAGTTCATTTCCAACTGTCCGTTGGGCGAAGTCAGTTTCTCGGCCTTCAGCGAGCCAGACACCACCAAAGCGAGCATCAGACAGGCACCTTTCAGCCACATGTTCATAATGTTTCTCATACTTTTATTGTGTTTTTATAAGTTATCGTGCTGCAAAGATAAGATTTTCTCCTATTCCCCCACCCTGTTTGCAGGAATAATTTGTAAAAACTTGTAGAGCAAACGATTGCACTCCAGCCGTTTTCCTAATAGGATAATACGCTCATAACTTCGTATGATTAGGCATGTAGATGGGGAGATTGATAATTAAATAGAGGAGGTCTTCCGACCTCCTCTTTCTTGAGCCTCTTGTCGGATTCGAACCAACGACCCCGAGATTACAAATCACGT
>JBJEKT010000003.1:0-4537 GCA_051878775.1 Bacteroides sp.
TCGCCGTTTTCAATCCCCGAGCCTTGCAGCAAATTCCGCTGCGAGGCTCTTTTTTGTCAATACGCCAGGTTAAATCCCTTGTTTTGCGAGTTTTTGCGTTTTTTTTTGCTTTATCTGATTATTAATCGAAGAATTATTCGTACCTTTGTCGCCCGAATAAATAAACGTAGCATTGGGAAAGTTTGAGAAATATAGAATAGACCTGAAGGGTATGAAGGAGAGCCACGCTCATTATGAGTTTCTCCTTGATAACGATTTCTTTGCAGCGATTGACAGCCCCGAGCTCCAGAAGGGCCGCGTGCGCGTCGTGCTCGATGTGAAGAAGACCGCCCAGGCTTTCGAACTGAACTTCCAGAGCGAAGGCACAGCCATCGTGCTGTGTGACCGCTGCCTGGATGAGATGGACCAGGAGGTTACCTCCAAGGATAAGATCTACGTCAAGTTTGGCGAGGCTTACGCTGATGAGGGGGATAACTTGATTATCGTACCCGAAGAGGAAGGTGAAATCAACGTGGCCTGGATTATGTTTGAGTTCATTGCCCTGGCCATCCCCATGAAGCATGTACATGCTCCGGGTAAGTGCAACAAGGCCATGAGCGGTAAGCTCAACAAGTACCTGCGTACCACCGCCGATGACGAGGAGCCGGAGGAGATGGTGGAAACGGATGAGAGTGATGCGACCGACGTCGTGGACGAAGGGGAGGATAAACCCATCGACCCGCGTTGGAACGAACTGAAGAAATTATTATAACAATTAAATATTTAGTAAAAATGGCACATCCTAAAAGAAGACAGTCTAACACAAGAACTGCAAAGAGAAGAACCCATGACAAGGCAGTAGCTCCTACGCTTGCTATTTGCCCCAACTGCGGTGAGTGGCATGTTTACCACCACGTATGTCCCGCTTGTGGATACTACAGAGGCAAGTTGGCAATCACTAAAGAAGCTGCTGTATAAGTCAACGCATTCTTCATTCACATGAATACTTAATTCGGGGGAGTCTAAAAAGATCAGTGGACAGGCCTAATGCCGGCCAACGGACCTTTTTAGACTACTCGTGTTTAAGTATCTTTTATCTATTTGAGACATTTAATGGAAAAAATAAATGCAGTAATTACAGGCGTCGGTGGCTATGTACCCGATTATGTCTTGACTAACGATGAGTTGTCGAGAATGGTGGACACCAACGACGAATGGATTATGACCCGTATCGGCGTGAAGGAGCGCAGAATCCTCAATGAGGAGGGACTCGGCACGTCATATATGGCCCGTAAGGCCACCCGGCAGCTGATGCAGCGCACCGGTGCAAACCCCGATGACATTGACCTCGTCATAGTGGCAACCTCTACGCCCGACTACCACTTCCCCTCCATCGCCTCTATCCTGTGTGATAAGCTGGGGCTGAAGAACGCCTTCGCGTTCGACATGATGGCAGCCTGCAGTGGTTTCCTCTACGTGATGGAGGTGGCTGCCAACTTCATCCGCTCGGGAAGATACAAGAAAATCATTATCGTAGGTGCCGACAAGATGTCGTCAGCTACTGACTATACCGACCGCTCGACATGCCCCATCTTCGGTGACGGTGCTGCCGCCTTCATGGTGGAGCCTACCACGGAGGAGCTGGGCATCATGGACTCCTACCTCCGCACGGACGGCAAGGGTCTTCCCTTCCTGCATATGAAGGCTGGTGGCTCGGTTTGTCCGCCCTCTTACTTCACCATCGACAACCGCATGCACTACGTCTATCAGGAGGGCCGCACGGTCTTCAAGTATGCCGTATCCAACATGTCGGATGCCTGCGTGAAGATAGCTGAGCGCAACGGACTCAACAAGGACAACATCGACTGGGTGATTCCCCACCAGGCCAACATGCGCATCATTGATGCCGTGGCTCACCGCCTGGAGGTGCCCCACGAAAAGGTGATGATCAACATTGAGCGCTACGGTAACACAAGTGCCGGCACGCTGCCACTCTGTATCTGGGACTTCGAGGAGAAACTCAAGAAGGGAGATAACCTCATCTTCACGGCCTTCGGTGCCGGTTTCACCTGGGGAGCCATGTACATGAAGTGGGGATACGACGGAAAGAAACAGTAAGAATCAACTGATTCGGACGAGATAAAAAGAACGCATCCTATTGAATAAATTCGATGCGTTTTTTTTCTCTTTTGCCGAACATAAATTACAGAGGAACTGGTTTATTATGCACAAAGCAGGTTTTGTAAACATCGTAGGCAATCCCAACGTGGGTAAATCTACCCTGATGAACGTGCTGGTGGGGGAGCGCATCTCCATAGCCACCTTCAAGGCGCAGACCACGCGTCACCGCATCATGGGCATCTACAACACGGACGACATGCAGATTGTCTTCTCCGACACCCCGGGAGTGCTGAAGCCCAACTACAAGCTGCAGGAGTCGATGCTCAACTTCTCGACCTCTGCGCTCGTGGATGCTGACGTGTTGCTCTACGTGACCGACGTGGTGGAGAAGCCCGACAAAAACAACGACTTCGTGGAGAAGGTGGCTGCCATGGAGGTGCCCGTCATCTTGCTCATCAACAAGATTGACCTCAGCAACCAGAAGGAGCTGGAGCAACTCGTAGCCTCCTGGCACGAACTGCTGCCCAAGGCGGAGATTGTGCCCATCTCGGCTGCCAACAAGTTCAACGTGGACTACGTGATGAAGCGCGTCAGGGAGCTGCTCCCCGATTCGCCCCCCTACTTTGACAAGGACCAGTGGACTGACAAGCCGGCACGCTTCTTCGTGACCGAGATCATCCGGGAGAAGATCCTCCTCTTCTACGACAAGGAGATACCCTACTCCGTGGAAGTGGTGGTGGAGCAGTTTAAGGAACAGCCCAAGTCCATCCAGATCAATGCCGTCATCTACGTGGAGCGTGACTCACAGAAGGGCATCATCATCGGCAAGCAGGGCAGGGCACTCAAGAAGGTGGCCACCGAAGCCCGCCGCGACCTGGAGAAGTTCTTCGGCAAGAGCATCTTCCTGGAGACCTTTGTCAAGGTCGATAAGGACTGGCGCAGCTCCGACAAAGAGCTACGCAACTTTGGCTACCAACTGGATTAATCGAATTTTGTTTAACTACGACTGAGAGAGTCGCAATTAATTGGAAATGAACGTATGGGAAATTTAGTTGCTATCGTGGGACGCCCCAATGTGGGTAAATCCACCTTATTCAACCGCCTGACGCAGACCCGGCAGGCGATTGTCAATGAGCAGGCCGGTACGACCCGTGACCGACAGTACGGGAAGGCCGAATGGCAGGGCCGCGAGTTTTCGGTAGTGGATACCGGAGGCTGGGTGGTCAACTCGGACGATGTGTTTGAGGAAGAAATCCGCAAGCAGGTGCTCATGGCCGTGGAAGAGGCCGATGTCATCCTCTTTGTGGTGGATGTGATGAACGGGGTGACCGACCTGGATATGGAGGTGGCCTCCATCCTGCGACGTACCGTGAAGCCGGTGCTGCTGGTGGCCAACAAGACGGATAATTACGACCTGCAATACAATGCGGCTGAGTTCTACTCGCTCGGACTGGGCGACCCCTATTGCATCTCGGCTGCCACGGGCAGCGGCACGGGCGACCTGCTCGACCTGCTGCTGAGCAAGTTTACCAAGAATACAGAGGAGGAGACGGAGGAGGACATCCCCCGCTTTGCCGTGGTGGGACGCCCCAACGCAGGCAAGTCGTCGCTGGTCAATGCACTCATCGGCGAGGAACGCAACATCGTGACCGACATTGCCGGCACGACGCGCGACTCCATCTACACCCGTTACGACAAGTTCGGCTTTGACTTCTACCTGGTGGATACCGCTGGTATCCGCAAGAAGAACAAGGTCAATGAGGACCTGGAGTACTACTCGGTGATCCGATCCATCCGCTCCATCGAGCGGGCTGACGTCTGCATCCTGATGCTGGATGCCACGCGTGGCATTGAGAGTCAGGACCTGAACATCTTCTCGCTCATCCAGAAGAATGCCAAGGGACTGGTGGTCGTGGTCAACAAGTGGGACCTGGTGGAGGAGAAGACAGTAAAGGTGATGAAGACCTTCGAGGAGGCCATACGCAACCGCCTGGCACCCTTCGTGGACTTCCCTATCATCTTTGCCTCGGCGCTGACCAAGCAGCGCATACTCAAGGTGCTCGAAGAGGCACGCGACGTCTATCGCAACCGCCATACCCGCATCTCGACGGCACGGCTCAACGAGGAGATGCTGCCGCTGATAGAGGCCTATCCGCCCCCCTCGATTAAGGGTAAGTACATCAAGATCAAGTATGTCACCCAGCTGCCTAATACGCAAGTGCCCTCGTTCGTCTATTTCGCCAACCTGCCGCAGTACGTTAAGGAGCCGTACCGCCGCTTCCTGGAGAACAAGATGCGCGAGAAGTGGAGCCTGACGGGTACACCTATTAATATTTATATCCGCCAGAAGTAGCCGTCTTCATCTCGACCTCTTTCACTTTGCGGAAGAGGTCGGATGCAAAGATGAAGTTGTTGAGCCGCTCGTTGGTGGAGGTGA
>JBJEKT010000004.1:0-4534 GCA_051878775.1 Bacteroides sp.
AACAAGACCGGCCGTTACAATCTGCTGCTGTTTAACCTGATTTTCTTCCCGCTCTTCATCGAGCTGGATTACATCCTCCATTTGTGGTTAGGCCAGGTGCCCGAGGGAGCACTGACGTTTGTCCGGCTCAATCTGTTGGTGGCCGGTGTCTCGTTGACGTGCGGAGGCATCGGTCCGTTGTTGCGGGCCTTTGGTCGCATCAAGTGGTTTCAGATAGAGCTGAGCAGTTTCTTCCTGATTTGTATTCCTGTCGGCTATTACCTGTTCTCCGTCGGATATCCGTCCTATTCCATATTGGTGCTGTTCATTGTGGCAGACGTATTGCACCGCATTGTCCAGTTGGTGATGCTGCGCATCCTTGTCGGATTCGACTCGTTGCTCTATGTCCGCGAGGCGTATGCCCGTCCCCTGCTGATTGCCCTGCTGATGTCACTTTGGGCTTATGCCTATCACCGTTACCCGGCAGCTGTCCCGCTCCATCCGTTAGGGGTGGTGCTGGCGACAGGTGTTGTCGTCTCGCTGTTGGTCTGGACGGTTGGCATCACATCGTACGAACGTCGTAAGCTGCTTGGCGTATGAAAGTATATTCATTCACACGACTGAAGGCTATCTTGTTTTGCAGGCTGGCACGCTGTACGACCAATGAATTTGTTTATTGGCAGAAGGCCAAGGCGCTGTACGAGGAGTTTACCGGCAGAAGGTTGGATTACAGCCACCCGGTGCTGCTGAGTGATAAGCTGATGTGGCTTACCCGCTATTGGCGGCATCCGCTGAAGACCCTTTGTGCCGACAAGTATCTGGCGCGTCAGTATGTGCAGCAGAAAGGGCTGGGTCACCTTCTCATCCCTCTGCTCGGCGTATATGATAGGGCGGAGGAGATTGATTTCGATTCCTTGCCAAGCCGTTTTGTGCTGAAATGCAATCATGCATCAGGCTGGAACCTCATTGTGACGGACAAGTCGCAACTTGTTCCGACAGAGGTCTACAGAAGGTTTGCCGCTTATCTTCAGAAAGATTTTTCAAGTGGTTTTTGCGAGCTTCATTACCGGGATATCCCTCGGAGAATTGTCTGCGAGGCACTGATTTCGCAATCGGCTCCTACCGAATATCAGTGCTGGTGTGTCAATGGCGAACCCGACTCCCTGCTTGTATGCCGTAAGAACTTCGATGACTCCTATGACGCATTCTCGTATTCGTGCGATTTCCGGCAGTTGTATGAACGAATGGGTGAAACGGCGAATGACGGTACCCTTCAGAAACCGGAATGTCTTGACAAACTGTTGCGCTATGCACGTATCCTGTCGGCAGACTTCCCTTTTGTGCGGGCCGATTTCTACGAGGTAAATGGCCGCATCTATTTTGCGGAACTTACTTTCACCCCCGATTGTAACTACCTGCGACATTATAATATGGCTTTCCAACGGCGGTTAGGAGCAAAACTGGTGCTCCCCGACAAATACGTGCGGTAATCTTTGCAGGAGTATATCAAGGTATTGGGTGCAAAGGAACGTATCATCCATTAGGCCTTCTTCATCGTTCAGCCACGGCTGAACGGTGGCCGAACATGGCTTCTCCGGTCTATGAACATAGCTTCATCAACCATTCAGCCTGTGGTTGAACGGTAAGGAAATTCGTTTATATCGTGCTGGGAACCGAATGAAAATGGTAAGCACTCAATTTAGGGCTTACAATCGTTGTTAGTAGCTTTGTTGCTGAATATTTAATCATCACATTATGTACAGCAACGAAGATTTAGAAAGGTTTTATTTCCAGTATCAGACCGAGGCTTTACCCTCTGGTGAGTCAGTTCAATCGTTTTGCAAGCGCAACAACGTACCTTACAACATTTTTTCCAAATGGTACAAGGATACCCGCAGAAAGATAGTGGAGGTTTCGGTGGATGGCCGTCCGACGGAAGAAACGGCTTCCCCTCAGCAGCCCGCTGCACCCATTATGAAGGTGCCCCCTGTCTTACGTATAATGGTGGACATCTCCATGAGCAACGGGCTTCGTCTTTCTCAAAAGAACCTGAGTTATCAGGAACTACGGTTGTTAATAGAAAAGCTGGAGGTGCTATGTTAAGTGTTACGGGTATTAATCACTTCTACTACATCCCCAGTTTTACAGATATGAGATGTAAGCACTCAAGGGTACTCTCCATCATCCGTGAGCAGCTTCACCGCGAGCCCATTGATGGAGATGTGTTTATCGTCATGTCGAAAGATCGCAGGATAGTTCGTATGTTCACCTATGACAACCGTTCGTACAGCCTGTATGAGAAGAAGTTCGTCTCCGGTTACCAGTTCATGAAAGTGACCAGAAACGGGGAAGAGAAAGCCTATCGTATAGACTGGAGAGATGTGGTTCTCCTGCTGGAGAATCCTATAGTTAAAGAATTGAAAATCAAATAATTATGTCACGTTCTTGTTTGCTTTTTTTATTAGAAAAACATATCTTTGTATCTGAAAATCAAGGATATGACGGCAAACGGACTGCAACATATAATCAACTCAAAACGGGATCTGCTGAGACGGGAAACCCTCTCACGCTCTCCCATAAATTACAGTGCAGATATGCCAAGTGACCAGAAAGACCGTTATATCCGCTATCTGATAGATCGGTACGAAGAGGCGGATCTGGAACTTCGCGCCATGAAGCTGGCCGTGGAGGAATTCCAGTCCATCCATGACGGTGTCGCATCGAGTCTGGCTAATCTCCAGAAGGAGATGGCCGAGATAAGAAGCGAGCTCTCTTCAGAAAGGAGCAAGCGCAAGGCCGCTGAAGCCAGAGCGAGAAAGCTGGACCAGCAGTTGAAGTACGCCCAGAAGAACCGCTTTGGTGACAAGCGTCAGAAAGCCCGTAAGGACGGGAGGACGGAAGACTCCGCAGACCGTGAGGACGAAAAGGACAGGTTTGACGGTACTGATGAAACGGTTTCTACCCAGTCCGTCCAGGAGCATCCGTCAGAAGGACATCCTACGGAAGAGAAGAAGGAGCGCGATCTCTCGAAGCGTCCCGAAAAGTATGATACCATGTCGGTTGAAGGCACTCCCGTCTTCCATCCCACGGACGACTCCAAGGTTCCCGGCAGGATTATAGAGCGTAAGCCGGTCAAGGTGTTCAGCTTTAAGATGTGCCTTGTAGAGGAGCAGTTCGAAATGGTTCATTACGTTGAGCCAGGCAAGAAGCCCAGATGGGGTTATTTCCCGAAGGATGGCCATCCTCAGGTAGTGCCCAAGTTTGAGGGGACCAAAGCTACACCAGAGTTTTTGCAGGCCATCGCCTATGAGGTATATGTCAAGAACGTGACCTTCGGCCTTCTTCACCAGTGGCTTACCGACCTGGGAATGACCATATCCGAGAACACCCTCCATAATTGGCTTAAGAAGGGCAAGAAGTATCTGGACCAGTTGATTGTGGTGCTCAAGTCGATAGCCTTGGAGAAAGACTCTATAGTGAACTGTGACGAGACATGGTGCAAGGTCAGGAAGTACGACCACTATAAGAAATGTTATATATGGGTATTGGTGAACAAGGCCGAGAAGATAGCCATCTTCTTCTATGAGGATGGTTCAAGAGGCCGCGAAGTTCTTACCAACTTCCTTGGTGATGCCGAATTGAAGAGCATCATGACGGATGGCTACAATGCCTACGTATTCATAGGAGATGAACTCAAATCCACGCAGTTCAAGGATACGGAACATCAGATATGTCTGGCCCATGCGATGGCCAAGTTCGCTAAGGCGGCGAATCCCGGAGGTGACGAGGCAGCCCTTCCCTTCCATGATGACCTGAGTCTCTTCTACAAGTTGGAGGACAGGTATGACGAGGAGGATATAAGTCCTACAGAGCGTGGCGGACGACGGCAAAGCTTGGAGACTAAAGAGATACTGATAAGGCTAAGATCTAATCTCAATGCGGAACTTGCAAAGGAGGAGGCAGATCGAAGTCCCTACTTGACGGAAGCATTGAACTACTTGAACAAGTTCTGGAACGGGATATTTGCCTTTACCAAGGATGGCAACTATCCGATAGACAACAACCTTGCGGAACGGACGATACGAAAACTGACCACACAACGTAACAGCATGCTCCACTTCGGCAGTGACGAAGGAGTGGAGATGGCCGCTGCATACCATAGTGTCATCAGTACCGTGAAGCTTCATGGAATGTCTTCGTGGCACTTCCTTGGTGAATTTTTCCAAAAAGTATTCAGCGGATGCCGTGATTTTCTAAGCATGACCCCACTGAATATCGGGTTGGCATATTCTAAATGTTAAAACAATCGTTGAATCTTTAACGTATAACCTATTGGGCACTGGCAAAGTGCCCTAAAACAGGGGTATGCCCTATTTTGAGTACTTACACATGAAATCATCGTATTGCGGCATAAAACGATGTTTTCCCCTGTCTTTATACGAAATTGAGTAAGTATCCTGTAGACATCCCAATGTTTCTCAGGATACTTTTTTTGTATCTTAAGGCCAATTCTTCGCCCAACCTTCTCTGTCAACCAAAAAATATTTGTAACTTT
>JBJEKT010000005.1:0-4509 GCA_051878775.1 Bacteroides sp.
TGTTGCTCAGGAACTTATAAATAAAGTTAAATCAAAGTGTTGCGGAATTAAGGATTATTAAAATTTTGCTGCAAAAGTACTATTTTATTCTATTGATTCAAAAGATTACTCAATTTTTGTTATCCCAATTTGTCTTATTGGATGGGGCTATTCTGTCCCATTTTGTCTAAATAATGTTTCATATTATCCAAATAATCTAAAAATCAACATATTATCTATGCTTGTTATTTTAATGGATTTTAGCTTGGTTTTAGTAGAAATAGGGCTATATTTGCAGCGTATAATAAAAACAATGCCTCTATGATGATGAACAAACCGCTTTTGGTTCTGATTACTCTCCTGTGGTTCAGACTCCCTGTTGCCGCACAGGACAGCCACATTCCTGACTCATTGCTCAATGAGCAATACATCCAAAGACTTCAACTCACAGACCCTCAACGTGCCTTGCGGCTGCTTGATGAAGCAGAACGACGCCACGTTCCCGACTTCCCCCGCTACCGTCAACTGGCTCTGCGTAGCACCTGCTATGGCACGATGGGTGATGCTGCGCAGCGTGAGCAGTATGCCCGTCAGGCACTGGCCGATGATTCCGTACGCCTGGTGCCAAGCCGGAGGCTGAAAGTTCTCCTGATGGTGGCTGATGCGTTGCAGATGGGAGATAAGTATGAAGAGTGTATCCGCGTGTGCGAAGAGGCCATTGAGCTGGCACGGGAGAACAAAAGTCGCCTGGTCGAAGCCCATGTGTTCATACAGATGGGCAATGTCTACCAGATGTTGCAACGTCTGGACGATGCAATTGATAGCTATCAGGCAAGTATCGCCTTGTTGGAAAAGTCGGATAAGATTCGTACCATGGCACAACTCTCGCTGGCCTATGGAGAGCTTACCACCACACAGCTGCAGATGGGCCGTTATGCAGATGCCGTTCAAACGGGATTCAAACGCCGGGAATTGGTAGAACGAATGAGTGAGTTGGCTGGACCTCCTCCTGGATACATCGACCAGCAACGAGGCTATACGCAGGCTAAGCTTGCACTCGCCTTGCTACGTTGTGGAGAGATGGAGGAAGCAGCTGCCGCACGGGATGCGTTTATGAAGACACGTTTTGCCAAACAACCAGAGGGAGCTGGTGAAATCGTTCCATACCTGATTGAGGCTGGGCAGTATGCCACGGCATTGGCACAGCTTCGTCTAGCTGAGCAACACATGACAGGCGATACCATCCAGTCGGCCTATTCCGAGCATCTTCGTCAATACGCCTGCGCTTATCGGGGACTGAAACGTTATGAAGAAGCCGATGCCATGCAGCAGCGCCACAGTGTGATACAAGACAGCCTTAGCAATCGGAAGATAGCAGGGCAGGCTCAGAAGTTCGCCACACAGTTCCTGGTGAACGAGAAAGAGAGGCAGTTGAGTGAAGCCAAGGCCTTGGCGGAAAGGAGGGTCATGATGTTGGTATTCTCGCTGGTTATCTTGTTTCTGTTGGCCGTACTGATGTTGGTCGTAGGTCTGAATCTTCGGAAGAGTAAGCTGCGTAACCGAATCATCATGAGACAGATCGATGAATTGTTGTCACAGCGGGAAGAGCTGCGTCGAAGTTCTTCAGAAGAAATCAAGAATGGTTCGTCACAACCAGAAATGACAAAAGAGTATGCTGCCTTCCTGCACATGGAGCGGATTGTTGTAGAACAGAAACTGTTCTTGCATCCCGACTTTGGACGTGATGACTTGCTGTCCTACGCCTCATTCGGCAAGAATGAGTTGAGCGGTATCCTGCAAAAATATACCGATGCACGCAACGTAAGTGAATACTTGGGCAGGCTCCGGGTAGAGTATGCCGTGCGTATTATGAAAGAACATCCAGATTACACCATTGATGGAGTGCTCGAAGAGTCAGGCTTCAATAGCCGCACGACTTTCTACCGCACTTTCTACAAGGTGTTTGGTATGACCCCAGCTCAATACCTGAAGTCTTTGAGCGAGTAATCTCCCTCCTTCCATTTGCGGTAGGCTTCGAGTACTTTTTGGCCACCGGTGGTGTACCAACTGTAGCCGTTGCGGCGTTCGTAGCCTATCTCGGATAGGTCATAGCGGGGGATGCCATCGCGGTCGCAGAAGAAGGGACGGTTGTCGCCGAGTGTGTAGAAGCGGGCCCAAAGCACGGGGCAGGGATAGTCATCCTGCGGACAAGGGGCCATGCGATAATCTTTTCGCCCCTCTTGGTCAATGAACTCTTCACGATAGAGGCCGATGATGCGGTGTGCTTTGAGCCAGGCCACGGCTCCTTCGATGGAGGCCTTGACTGCCTCGGAGGGGTGGGGGAGCGACAGAAGCAGGAGGATAATGTCATCGCTTTCAGCTCCACTCAGTGAAGGCAGTTCGTAGGCACGTGCCTTGGCAGGTGACAAAGTGTGCTCATCGTGCTGTGCACACCACACGGTTAGCTGGCCATCTTGCCGCACCTGGGTCTTCAGGATACAGTCAATGCCATGGTCAAAGGCTGTGCGGGCAGCTGCACAGATAGAGTCAGGCACGAAGGTGTAGGGTGCTTTCCGTTCATACACTTCGCGTAGCAGGCGCATGGTGTTGATCATGGCGCCGTCGTTGAAGGTGATGTGGGTGTAGTAGCCGTAGTTGCGAGGGTAGAACTGCGGCCAGCCGCCGTTGGGGTATTGTGCGCGAAGCAGGTAACGGATACCTTCGAGAGCGCCTTGGGCAAAGCGTTCATGGCCTGTGGCTTGATAGACGCGGGCCAGGTAGCGAATCTCTGTGGTGGTGGCTCCGTTGTCTATGGTGCTTTCGTTTACGTCATGTTTGGCCTGGAGCACATCCTCCAGCTCGGCAGGGGAGAGTTCGGCAGGCATGTAGATGTTTTTGGGCCAGCCTCCACTGTCCTGTTGGTAGAGCAGCACGTTGTCAGCAATACGGATGGCCTCCGCTGTAGCGCAAAAGTCATCGCTCAGTTTCGGGGCCAGCCGTACCCAGCTCTTATAGGATTGCTTCTCCTTATAGAGCTCTTCTTGTGCGTGTATAACGATTGTGTAGCTGCAGAATAGCAGCAACAGGCAGATGGTACGCCACCTGTTTCTTGTCTTATCCATATTAAATAAAGGTAATAATCAGTAGGCGGGACGGTATTTGCTCTCCTCCTTATCATCGAGCATACTGAGGTAGGAGGTGTAGCGTGAGGTGCTGATGTAGTGCTCTTCCACAGCCTTACGTACGGCGCAGCCAGGCTCCTGACGGTGGGTGCAGTTGCTGAATCTGCAGTCAGCCGAGGTGCGGAAGATTTCGGGGAAGTAGTGTCCTATCTCCTCGGTCTCCATGTCGAAGGTGCCGAAACCCTTGATGCCCGGGGTGTCAATCAGGTAACCTCCGTCGGGTAGGGGGAACATCTCGCTGAAGGTGGTGGTGTGCATACCCTTGTTGTGTACAGAAGAGATTTCGCCAGTACGTGCTTCGGCATGGGGGAGCAGGGCGTTGATGAGGGTGGATTTGCCGGTACCCGAATTGCCCGAGAGAAGGGTGACCTTGCCTTTCAGTTCGTTGCGAAGCGCATCAATCCCCTTCTCGTGCAGGGCGGAGATGCGATAGCAGGGGTAACCGATGGTGGTGTAGAGCGTGATGAGGCTCTTCAGGTAGTGTAATTCGTCGGCATCGTAGCGGTCTTCCTTGTTGAAGACAAGCAGGGTGGGGATGCGGTAGGCTTCAGCGGTGGCCAGGAAACGATCAATGAAGGTGGTGGATGTCTCGGGATAGTTGACGGTCACGAGCAGCAGGCATTGGTCCAGGTTAGAGGCCAGTATGTGGCTCTGCTTGGAGAGGTTGGAGGCTCGGCGGATGATGTAGTTCTTCCGTTCCTCGATTTCATGGATGAAGGCGGTACCTTCGGTGTTACAGACAATCTGTACGCGGTCGCCTACGGCTACAGGGTTGGTGCTGCGGATGCCCTTCAGGCGGAAGTTGCCTTTTACCTTGCATTCTATGCAACGACCGTCGTCGGTCTTGACCAGGTACCAGCTGCCGGTGTTCTTGATGACTAATCCTGTCACGTGCTATCAGTAGGGGGATAATGGAAGCAGGTTCCGCTTCTCAGCAAGTGGGATAGCGAAACCTGCTTTGTGGGTTATGTGATTATACCGTCATGATCTCTTTCTCCTTGGCTGCCAGCATGTCATCAATTTGCTTAATGTACTTGTCGTGCAGCTTCTGCAGTTTCTCTTCACCGCTCTTTTGGGCATCTTCAGCCAGACCCTCCTTGACCGACTTCTTCAGTTGGTCGATGGCATCGCGACGGGCGTTGCGCACGCTCACCTTGGCGGTCTCGCCTTCACCCTTACATTGCTTGGCCAGCTGGCGGCGGCGCTCCTCGGTGAGGGGCGGGATGCCGATGCGGATGATTTCACCATTGTTCTCGGGCATGATGCCGAGGCTGGAGTCGATGATGGCCTTCTCGATGACGCGGAACATGCTCTTGTCCCACGGCTTGATGGCGATGCTGCGGGCATC
>JBJEKT010000006.1:0-4484 GCA_051878775.1 Bacteroides sp.
AAAACTCGTATGTGGCTTCCCTCATCGGCAATCAGGTGAAGTTCTATGCCGGAGACATCGTGTGGGCTTCGCTAAGATTCTCAGCACGCGAGTACAACGGCTCGAGCTATCAAGACATCAGCATCCAAGAAATCATACCCTTCACTCAACATTAATGAGCTTTGAGCTTTGAGCAATGAGCTTTGAGTTATGAGCAATTATTGATTAAATTAACATTATTATGAAGAAAAAGAATTATTCAAACGTGAACCTCACCTGCGCCTTCCAAAATACCGAGGAACTATCAGGCAATCAATGCCTTAATGGCGTGTTCAGTAAGACCAGCAATGGATTCCTCTTTGAGGAAGCCGTCCGCAAGGGGCGTCCACCCCGCAATCCCAAACTCTTCGATGGCAAGTACATCTCAATGGTGAAGATGCAGAACGGCCGCTATCAGTGCCACCTGAAGACCATGGACAAGGGATTCGACAAGCGCACATTTGCCGAGAAGGTTTACCAAGAAATCGTCAACGCACTGAAAATCATCGACTAAGTATGAAAGAGACACTTACTGTACCTACGCTCACTTCGGCCGACTTTCCGCCTGCCGTGAGAGCCTACTGGGATTCGGCTCCGGCACAGTTCAAGGTGCCGGCCATCCTCACTGCCATCGACTGCTATTGCGCCTTAGCCACCCGCTTGCGATTCAAGTACACCTACGACCTCGACCTCCACGCACTCCTGCTGCAGGTGCTCGTGGTGGCAGAGGCTGCCAGCGGAAAGTCGTTCACCCGACCTATCGTCAAGACAATCATGCATCCCCTCAAACTGCGCGACCAGGAGATGAAACGCCTCGAACAGGCCTATCAGGACCTGAAGAAGACATCTTCGAAGAACAAGCAGTTGCCCGAGGAACCCGTCACCGATGTTCGCTGTCTGCAAACCATCACCAAGGCGAAGCTCGTCAAGCGTGCCGACATGTTCATCCGCAAGTATGGCGAACCGCTCGCCTTCTGGTTCTTCAACGAGGAGCTGGCCACGATGACCGAATCCAACAAACGCGCCTTTGCCGACCTGCGAACCATGGACCGTCTGGCCTATGACCTGGGGGCGGAATATGGCTCCGACACGCTGTCAGATTCCAGTTACAATGCCGATGTGGATATTATCTACTGCTCGCTCTTCTGCGCCACAGAGAATGCCCTCAAGGAGTATATGGACAAACGCTCCATCGAGGGAGGAAACTGTACACGAAAGGTGCTCACTGACCTGGGTGACCTCATGGGCGAGGATGCACCTCATTTCCGTCCCCTCACCGACGAAGAACAGACTGAAATCAACGACACCGTGCAGCATCTCATGAACCTCACCTATGCGCCCGACGGCCAGCTCCAACCCATACATGTGGTGCCCATGGAGTGGATGGACTATCACGTGCGACGTTGGTGCTCGGAGCAACGCCAACTGGTGCTGAAGACCGGTTCGCGCGCCCGCAACTGCTTCTACAAGCGAGCCTCCGTGTCGGCTGCACGTATGGCATGTCTGCTCTATCACCTTTGGGGAGAGGATGCCGCCCGACAGAAGCATGTGGCCCGGTTCTATCGCTTCATGGCCACCTACATCGTGGACGGGCTGCTCAGCCGATGGGGACGCCAATACGAACAGATGCACAAGACTGACGAGAACGACGATTGTGTCAAGGTGAGCCTCTACGACCAGTTGCC
This sequence comes from Bacteroides sp., assembly GCA_051878775.1. Lineage (GTDB taxonomy): Bacteria > Bacteroidota > Bacteroidia > Bacteroidales > Bacteroidaceae > Bacteroides. The sequence goes on from JBJEKT010000006.1 coordinate 1,704, forward strand.
CGACCAATTCAGCCGGGACCAACTGCGCGAGCTCATCGTCAAGCTCGACCTATCGACCCCCGCACGAGTGTTCATCTCGAAGTGGAAGAGTGCCAAACTCATTTACGCATCAAAAGAAAACAAGGATATTTATGTCAAGAATTACTGAACAGCAACTCTCTGAACTCCGAGCACTCCCCATCGAGGGAGTGGCTCAGAGATTGGGCCTTAGCGTGAGCCGCCACAGGAGTCTGTGCCCGTTTCACGATGACAGTCACCCGAGCCTGCATTACAGCGTGGCCAAGAATACCTACAAGTGCTTTGTATGCGATGCCCACGGAGGCCCCATCGACCTTGTGATGCACCATCTCCGCAAATCATTCGTAGAGGCTTGTCAGTGGCTTGCTGACGAAAACAACATCATCATGCAGGAATCCAAACCGGCCGACAAGCCTTCTGCGCCCAAACGGGCATTCAACCCCGAAAAGTATCTGCGATTCTTCGAGCATCCCTTCCTCTGTCAGGCAGCACGCGCATTTCTCTTCGGCGAGCGCAAGCTCAATGAAAAGGTGGTAGGATGGTGTCGCCTCAACTCCTATACCGACAAGCAAGGCACTACATGGCTCCAGATACCCTACTACGACATCAACGGCAACCTCATAGGCGTGCAGAGCCGCAATCTGTGTCATAGCCAGCCATCAACTACAGCACCTCGCTTCAAGTTTCCCTACGGCCACACCTGCCACATCTACAATCTGCCCGTGCTGAAGCTTCTCAAGGAAGGCGAACCACTCTACATCACCGAAGGGGCCAGCGACTGTTGGGCTATGCTCTCCAGCGGCCACAAGGCCATTGCCATACCATCGGCAACGCTCCTCAACCGCAAGGACATCGAGACCATCCGCTCCACGCTCATCGACCGACGCTCCACGCTCCACATGTATCCCGACCAGGATATCCCCGGGGAGAAGCTCTACCTTCAGCTCACTCGCATAGCCACCGATGCCGGCCTGTGTCTTGTGCGCCACTCACTGCCCCCGGGTTGCAAGGACTACAGCGACTTTTATGTGCGCCATCTCCAACCCAAGTGTTAACTGTTAACGCGTAACTCGCATTTTTTTTATTTTCCTATTTATATCATCGCTATGATTATCACATTACAACGTACATCGGTGAACGGTGAAATCACCGAGGGTCGCCTCAGCATCGACGGTATCCACATCTGCGACACCCTCGAAAACACCTTTTCATGCCTTGCCCCAGGCCACTATCGCGTCCACCTCATCAAGTGCAGCCAGTATGCCCGGAAGATGCCCATTGTGCTATCGCCGTCACTGTCACCATCGCCCAGCGACTGTGCCGCCTGCCCTCGCAGGACTTACGTCAACCACAACACTGCCATGCCGCGTTTCTGCCCCATGATAAAACCAGGCAACGGCATCCACTCGCGCCAGGACGGCAGCATCCTTGTGGGGCTGCGCCAATGCCAGGGGCTGCTCGTCCACCCCCGCGAGGTATTCGATACCCTCTATGCACGCCTCCGCATGACCATCCAGCGAGGCAAGGATATAACCCTCAAAATCATCAACGCATGAAACGACTGCTCAACCTACTCCGCAACCTACTCAAGCGAGGCTGCCTGAGAATCTTTCCCAAGCCTCACTTCTGCCTGTTGCTCTCCCTTTCACTTCTTACAGTTTACAGCTGTTCAACCTCACGCCATGTGTCCGGTCTCGTGGAACACACATCTACAGATACTCTCTCTCTGAGCCAAGTGCAGTACGATTCCATCTACATTTTCCAAGACCGCCTGCTCGACCGCTCGCGCGACACCGTCTATCTCCGTGACGTTTCAATCGAGTACCGCTACCGCCTCCACCGCGACACCATCTATAAAGTACACCACGACACCATCCCTTATCAGGTGACAGTCACCGAGGTGAAGGAAATCCCCCGACCCTTGACCTTCTTTGACCACCTGACCCGATTCACCTTCTGGTTCGCAGTCGGAGCCCTGCTCACCTTCCTGTTCATCAAAATCAAACGTGTAATTTAATTCCTGCACCACACTGAAAGATTTACTTTTATCACCGCACTTCAAGCTCGCAGAGTTCGAACGTTCAGCCACCGCCACCAAGCTTGGCATCGACAACCATGTACCATCCCAGTATATCCCAGCCCTCCAGCAGCTGTGCAAAGAGATTCTCGAACCCCTCCGTGCCTTCATCAATTCCAGCACTCCCCCTCATAAGGGGGAGGAGGAGGGGGTCGTTATCAGCTCCGGCTACCGCTGCCCCTTGCTCAACGTCAAGGTGGGAGGTGCGAAAGACTCCCAGCACATGACCGGAGAAGCCTGCGACATCCATATCCCCGTGCATGGCTTGACCAACGGGCAAGGCCAACGCTTCACCAACACCGACATCCTCAACCGTTGGTTCGCCTGGATCATGGACCATTGCGACTTCGACCAGCTCATCAAGGAAACCTCCGACCGCCGCATCTACTGGATTCACGTCTCATGCAAGCGCGACCGCACCAAGAACCGCCACCAGGTCATCCGCTTCTTGAAGAAACGAGGCAGCTAATGAACTTCAAATTCGGTACTTGGGTCATATCCAATGCTCAATCAGGCATACAAGTCCCGAAAAAAACAGATTCCTATTCATTTTTTTTTGGTCAATTTATAAATATACGTTTCTTGCGTGCAAAATTACACCAAATAATCCAGAAATCAACATAAAAACATTCCATAAAATATAGCTTTTTTTCATAAAAACCGATGAGGGTGTGTCAAAAGTCCCT
>JBJEKT010000007.1:0-4480 GCA_051878775.1 Bacteroides sp.
GCAGGGGGTTGTAGTAGTTCATGATAGAGAACATACCCTTCTTCATCTCACCACCGTACCAAGTGTTGATGATGACCTGCTCCTTGCTCGTCAGGTTGAATACCACGGCGGTCTCAGAGTTCAGGCCCAGCTCCTTGTAGTTCTCAACCTTAGCCTTCGAAGCGTTGTATACTACGAAGTCGGGTTCACCGAAGTCAGAGAGTTCCTTCATCGTGGGACGGATGAACATGTTGGTCACGAAGTGAGCCTGCCATGCAACCTCCATGATGAAACGTACCTTCAGACGGGTAGCCTCGTTGGCACCGCAGAATGCATCTACTACATAGAGCTTCTTGTTGCAGAGCTCAGAGGTAGCCAGCTTCTTCAGTTCAGCCCAAGTAGCTTCGCTGACGGGCTTGTTGTCGTTCTTGTATTCATCAGAAGTCCACCATACAGTGTCCTTGCTGGTCTCGTCCATTACAAAGAATTTATCTTTAGGAGAACGGCCGGTGTAGATACCGGTCATTACGTTTACAGTACCCAACTCTGTCTCTTGGCCCTTCTCAAAGCCTTCCAGACCAGCCTTGGTTTCTTCCTCAAACAGCACTTCATAAGACGGATTGTGCAGCACTTCGGTTGCACCAGTGATTCCGTACTTGGTTAAATCTAATTTTGCCATTTCTTTTTAAGATTTTAGAATTTAGTATTAATCGTTTTGCTTACTTTCTGTTGTTGGAATCTGTGCCGTATCTGCCCAGTTTTCCGACCACAAAAATAATACATTCTTTCAAAACACCCACACAAAAAACGAAAAATTTCTCGTTTTGTTCAAGCTTTTATAAATCCATAACTAAATATGCTACATCGATATAGCAATTTGCTCTTTTTTTGTTTCTCTGTAGCTCGAAACGTAAACTCTCCAGGTTATGAGGAGAGTCAAGTTTGCAGAATTTGTCTCGGTGATGAATCAACTAAAAAAGGCCGGTGTGTCCTTACGACATACCGGCCTATAATTATGAAATATACGTTCGTTACTTGACTTCCCACGTATCGTTGGTCAGCAACAGCTCTTCGAAGTTGTGGTACTTCTTCTTCGAAGCCACATCCTCAATCTGTGCATAGACTGCTTCGTCGTAGGTGGGAGCCTCTACGTCGCGGATTACGCCGAGTGCAATGGGGAAGTCGGGACCTTCCATCAGCGCGAGTTTCAGCTGCAGGGTGTTGTCCTCGCAGTGGGCATCGTGTACCAGGATGTCCTTCTCGGTGATGCCGTTCTCACCCAGTTTCACTACCTTCAGGCCGAAGCCCTCCTGCATCAGGCCGAACTCGTTGTTCTCGCCGAACAGCATGGGTTTGCCATGTTCCAGGTAGATGGCGTTCTTTGCACGGTCTTCCTTCTTGGCCACACAGTCGTGTGCACCGTTATTGAAAATTACGCAGTTCTGCAGAATCTCGCAGACGCTGGCACCTTGGTGCTTGTAGGCTGCCTTCAGGATTTCTACCGTACCAGCGGCGTCAGTGGCCACGGCACGGGCAAAGAAGTGGCCGCGTGCACCGAAGCAGAGTTCGGCGGGACGGAACGGATCTTCCACCGTGCCGTAGGGAGAGGATTTGCTCACGAAGCCACGGGGTGAGGTGGGTGAGTATTGTCCCTTGGTCAAACCGTAGATGCGGTTGTTGAGCAGAATCATGTTGAGGTTGATGTTGCGGCGGTTGGCATGGATGAAGTGGTTACCACCAATAGCCAGTCCGTCACCGTCACCACTCACCTGCCATACGGTGAGCTTGGGGTTAGCCACCTTGCAGCCCGTAGCGATGGCAGCAGCACGACCGTGGATGGTGTTCATGCCATACGTATTCATATAGTGAGGCAGACGGCTGGAGCAGCCGATACCTGAGATGACGGCGATTTCGTGGGGAGGAACGCCGATTTCGGCCATGGCCTTGTGCAGTGAAGCAAGGAAGAAATGGTCGCCGCAGCCCGGACACCAGCGGGGCTGTCCTTTCTTATAGTCTTTTGCGGTATATTCGCTCATATCGTTTCGTTTTTTGAGATGGGATGAATTAGATTTTCTTGAATGCTTCTACCAGTTCGTTAACCAGGAAGGGTTGACCCTTCACCTGATTGAACTGGACGGGTACGAAGCCATCTACCTTCATGCGCAGGTAGCCGGCAAACTGACCCATGTTCTGCTCGGCAACAACTACCTTCGGGTACTTCTTCAGCACCTCAGCCGTGTTCTTGGGCAGGGGGTTGATGTATCTGAAGTGGGCCAATGCCACCTTCTTGCCCTCGGCACGCAGTTCGTCCATAGCGGCATGCAGGTGACCATAGGTGCCTCCGAAGCCCACGATGAGCAGCTCGGCATCCTCCTTATCACCCTCAACCTCTACGTCGGGCACCTCAATCTTGGCCACCTTCTCGGCACGAAGGCGGGTCATCAGGTCGTGATTCTCAGGGTCAGTAGAGATGGCACCGGTCTTGTTGTCCTTCTCCAGGCCACCCAGTATGTGCTGGAACCCTTCAGTTCCAGGTACTGCCCAGTAGCGCACGTCAGTTTCAGGGTTGCGCTGATAGGGAGTCCAGCTGCCCTTCATCTCTTCCGTCACGTAGGGTGGATTGATAGCGGGGTATTCAGCCAGCTTGGGCAGTTTCCAGGCAGCAGAGCCATTGGCTACGAAGGCATCAGTCAGCAGCACCACAGGAGTCATGTGCTCCAGGGCCATCTTGGATGCAGCATAGGCGCACTCAAAGCAGTCAGTGGGCGAAGTAGCAGCCAGGACAGGCATGGGGCTCTCACCATTACGGCCAAAGAGCACCTGCAGCAGGTCGGTCTGTTCACTCTTGGTGGGAAGACCCGTGGCAGGACCGCCACGCTGTACGTCGAGCACCACCAGGGGCAGCTCCATGATGACAGCCAGGTTCATGGCCTCGCTCTTCAGGCAGACACCGGGGCCCGAGGTGGAGGTCACGGCCAGTGCGCCAGCAAACGAAGCACCTACGGCCGATGCGCAACCCGAAATCTCATCCTCGCACTGTACCGTTACCACGCCCATTGACTTGTGCTTTGACAGCTCGTGCAGCACGTCGGTAGCCGGAGTGATGGGGTATGAGCCCAGGTAGAGGCGCAGGCCGGCCTTCTCGGCAGCGGCCATGAAGCCGTAAGCAGTGGCCTTGTTGCCCGTGATATCCATATATTTACCAGGCACCGTGCTCTTGCTCTCAATGCGATAGGTGTGAGCCACGCTGCTGTGGGTGTTGTGACCATAGTCGTATCCTGCACGGATTACCTTGATGTTGGCCTCGGCAATGGCCGGCTTTTTGGCAAATTTCTCGCGGATGAAGTTCTCGGCAATCGAGAGGTCGCGGTTGAAGAGCCAGCATACCAGTCCTACGGCAAACATGTTGCGGCACTTCAGCATGGCCTTGTTGTCCATGCCTGTGTCGGCCAGGCAGTCCTTTACCATCTGTGAGATGGGGGCTGCTATCACATCGTTCTTGATGCCCATCTCCTCGATGGGGTTGTCGGTAGTGAACTGTGCCTTATCGAGATCAGCTTTCTGGAACGCATCCGTATCGATGATGATGCAAGCCGTCTTTTTGGCAAACTTATACTGCGTCTTGAGGGCTGCGGCATTCATAGCCACCAGCACGTCACATTGGTCGCCCGGGGTATAGACCTTGTCGGCACCGATGTGAACCTGGAATCCAGAGACACCCGTCAGCGAACCTTGCGGGGCGCGGATATCTGCCGGATAGTCGGGGAACGTACTGATGTCGTTTCCCACCGTAGCCGATACTGTTGAGAAGATGTTGCCGGCCAGCTGCATGCCGTCGCCGGAGTCACCAGAGAAGCGGACTACCACTTGCTCCAGCTCTTTGACCATCACGTCGTTTGTCATAATGAATGATTTATTGATTATGTTTTTGAGCGGTTTTCAATCTCTATTTCGCCGACAAATGTCGGAAAGTTAATCGGATTAAACAAACTTTTCTCGGAAAAATCATCAGAAAGTATTATCTTTGTCCCCTGTAAATAGTCAGCATTTGGTCTGCTTTTATGCTAAGGTCTTGTAGTTCAACGGATAGAATAGAAGTTTCCTAAACTTTAGATCCGGGTTCGATTCCCGGCGAGACTACCTTCTGACGTCTTAAAATACAAAAAACAGCCTACATCATCCAGGGATTTTGCTTTCAATCCCTGTTAAAAATGATGTTGGCTGTTTTTTTTATTATCTCTCTCTCCCCGTTGCCGATGGGGCAGACGGGGAGAGGAGTTGTTCTTAGGGCTTACTTTTCTGCAGGTACTTCGGCTTCAGCGTCGGCGGCATTCTTCTTCATGAAGATGAAGGCGATGGGCGAGGCGATGAAGAGCGAAGAGAGGGTACCGAATACCACACCCAGAATCATGGCGAAGGCAAAGCTGCGGATGCTGTCGCCACCCAGGAAGAAGATACACAGCAACACAATCAAGGTACTTACCGAGGTGTTGATGGTACG
>JBJEKT010000008.1:0-4466 GCA_051878775.1 Bacteroides sp.
CTTTGTTAACCTTAAATCTAATACCATGAAAAACACGTTGCAAAGGTACGGCTTTCCGGCAAACCTGCAAGCGTTTCGCACAAAAATCTTCTATTTACGGTTTATTTCTTGACATAGGTCAATTTGCTCCCAAAAGTTTTGTTACCTTTGCCAACTGAAATAAAGCTGAAACCCATGGATAGACGCATAACTGAAGAAAAGATGGTGGTGGAGCAGATGATTCGCCTCTATTGCCGTAAGAAAGAAGGTAACGAGGTGCTTTGCCCCCACTGCCAGGAGCTGCTGGATTACGCCCTCAGACGGCTGGACCGCTGTCGTTACGGCCAGGAGAAGCCTACCTGCAAGCAGTGCCCCGTACATTGCTACCGGCCGGAGATGAAGAAGCGCATCTGCGAGACCATGCGATGGGCCGGTCCACGTATGTTGCGCTACCATCCCCTGGCCGCCATACGCCATCTGTTGCGTGAAATCTTCTAAGCAAACCCATCCACAACGCTTTCCCGTAGAAAAGAAGGAAAGGTAGAAAGAAAAAGAGCCCCCGCCAAATCTTTTCCTCCCCTGGGGGAAGCGAAGGATTGGCGGAGGCTCTCTAATTAGGACTTGTTATTCTACTTGTAGTTCTTCAGACCGGTGCTGAGGAAATCCACGTAGGCAGGGATGTCTTCGTTATAGGAGTAGCTCTTGTTGAGCGGTTGGCCAGCATTATCTATCAGCACGTAGAAGGGCTGGGCATTGGCGCCAAACTTCACACGCTGCAGGTAGCTCCACTTGTCGCCCACGGTGCGCAACATACGCTGCTTGCCGTTCTCCTCCACCTCGATGGGGGCTGCCAGGGGAGTCTTCTCATCCACGTAGAGCGTGATGAGCACGTACTCATCCTGAATCAGCTGGCTCACCTTCGGGTCGGTCCATACGGCCAGCTCCATCTTACGACAGTTCACGCAGCCATAACCCGTGAAGTCGAGCATCACAGGCTTACCTACACGACGCGCATAGGCCATACCCTCCTCATAATCGGTGAACTGCGCATGTACCTCATTCTTGTAGAGGTTGAAGTCCTGCGTCTGCATGGGGGGAGCAAAGGCGCTGACGGCCTTCAGAGGAGCACCCCAGAGGCCCGGCACCATGTAGAGCGCAAAGGCCAGCGAGGCCAGGGCCAGGAAGAAGCGGGGGACGGAGATCTTCACCTCACCATCGTCGTCGTGCGGGAACTTGATCTTGCCGAGCAGGTAGAAGCCAAGTAGCGCGAAAATCACAATCCAGAGGGCCAGGAAGGTCTCACGGTCCAGCAGTCGCCAACCGTAGGCCAGGTCGGCCACGGAGAGGAACTTGAGGGCAAAGGCCAGCTCCAGGAAGCCGAGGGAGACCTTGATGACGTTCATCCAGCCGCCGCTCTTGGGCATCGACTTGAGCCACGAGGGGAAGAGGGCGAAGAGCGTGAAGGGCAAGGCCAGCGCCAGGGCAAAGCCGAACATGCCGATGGCAGGAGCCACGACGCTACCCGAGGTAGAGACCTCCACAAGCAGGAAGCCCACGATAGGACCGGTGCAGGAGAAGGAGACGAGCGACAGCGTAAAGGCCATGAGGAAGATACTCAGCAGGCCACTCGTAGCCTCAGCCTTGCTATCCACGGCATTGCTCCAGCGGGAGGGCAACGTAATCTCGAACGCTCCGAAGAAGGAGGCGGCAAAGACCACGAGCATCAGGCAGAAGAGGATGTTGAAGATGGCATTGGTGGAGAGGGCGTTGAGGGCGCTGGCGCCAAACAGCAAGGTGATGGCCAATCCCAGCGTGACGTAGATTACCACAATCGAGGCACCGTAGGTCCAGGCATCGCGGATGCCCTTCTTCTTGTCCTTGGTTCGCTTGAGGAAGAAGCTGACCGTCATCGGGATGATGGGCCATACGCAGGGGGTGAAGAGGGCCAGCAGGCCACCCACAAAGCCCATGGCGAAGATGTAGAGCCACGAGAGGTCGCCCTGAGGGGTCTCCTCGCCCATCTGATGAAGCTCCGTGATGACAGGTCGCCAGAGGTCCACATCGCCCACGGCAGCACTCGGGGCAGCCGCAGCAGGAACAGCTGAGCCTTCAGCCGAAGCAGCCGAAGCCGAAGCAGCTGCATCTTCAGCAGCCGCTGAGCCACCCGCCACTGCAGCAGATGAAGCCCCTCCGCCGGTGTAGCGGAAATCCACCTTGGTAGGCGGCAGGCAGTTCTCGTCGTTGCAGGCTCCATACTCCAGGTAGCCCTCCAGTTCATAAGGGCCACCCGTAAGGGTCAGCTCCTGCACGAAGCGGGCCGACAGCTCGAAGTAGCGCACCTGCATACCGAACATCTCATCAAAAGCCTTGTGCTCCTTACCCTCGGGACGCAGCTTCCCCTTGAGGGCAGCACCCTTGAGCACCGTGGTGTTAAACGAGGCCGAGGTAGGACCATCGCCCAACTCGGTGGAATAGACATGCCATCCGGCATCAATCGTTGCGCTGAAGATCACCTGCACCTCTGTATCCGAGGTCTGCTTCAGCTCGGTGGTAAACTTGACCGGTTCCTGTATCTGCGCACGGAGCAGCAGCACCACCCCGAGCAGCAAGAAGGTAGAGAATATCTTTTTCATCATACCCCAGTCATTTAGATTTCGTAATCCACACACGCACGACTCTCCTTGACCTCAGCCAGCAGCTTGCCAGCAGCTACATGATCAGGGTGAACAGCATAACGCTTCACGTCGTCGAGCGAGTCAAATTCGCTGTAAAGCGCTATGTGCCAAGCCTCTGAAAGATTGACATTCAGCCCTACCTCTACCTTGCGGATGCAGCTGATACGCTCAGGCAGCGCCTCGATGGCTGCCTTGAAACTACGCATGGCTTCCAGCCTCTGCTCAGCCGGAACATCCGCTCTCAATTTGAATAAAACAATGTGTTTGACCATAACTTTTGCTATTACTTTGGTTATTTAATGAATTATTTCTAATTTTGTGAGCAAAAATAGACCTTTTTTCGGAAACTAAAAAGAAAATAAGATGATAATTATCGGTATTGCTGGCGGCACGGGGTCAGGGAAGACCACCGTGGTGCGTAAAATCATTGAAAGTCTCCCCCAAGGGGAGGTCGTGCTCCTGCCTCAGGATTCCTACTACAAGGATAGCAGTCATGTACCCGACGACCAGAAGCAGAACATCAACTTCGACCATCCCAACGCCTTCGACTGGCCGCTGCTGAGCCAACAGGTGGCGATGCTGCGCGAAGGGAAAGCCATCGAGCAACCCACCTACTCCTACCTCACCTGCTCCCGTCTGCCCGAGACCATCCACATCGAGCCCCGTGAGGTGATCATCATCGAAGGCATCCTGGCCCTCTGTGACCCACAGCTGCGAGCCATGATGGACCTGAAGGTGTTCGTCGATGCCGACCCTGACGAACGGCTGATACGCGTCATCCAGCGCGACGTGGTGGAGCGCGGACGTACCGCCGAGGCCGTGATGGAGCGCTACACCCGTGTGCTCAAGCCCATGCACCTGCAGTTCATCGAGCCCTGCAAGCGCTATGCTGACCTCATCGTCCCCGAAGGGGGAAGCAACCAGGTGGCCATCGACATCCTCACCATGTACATCAAGCGACACTTGTGATGAGGGATATGGCTCGTAGCTCTTTGCTAAAATAATAGTTTAAAATGAAGAATTTCTCTCTTGCGCTGCTCCTGCTGCTGGCTGTGGCAGCCTGCCGACAAAGTAACCACGTGGCGCCCTTAGATGGGCATGACGACCTGCAACAGATTCGCGACAGCAACGAGCTGGTGATGCTCACACTCTACAGCTCCACCTCCTACTTCATCTACCGAGGACAGGAGATGGGATTCCAGTACGAGCTGTGCCAGCAGTTTGCACGCAGCCTGGGGGTGAAGCTCACGGTCAAGGTGGCCCGCTCCACGACTGAACTGATCACCATGCTCCGACGGGGGGAGGGTGACCTCATCGCCTACCACCTGCCCATCACCAAGGAGTGGAAGGACAGCGTCTGCTACTGCGGCGAGGAGGTCATCACGCATCAGGTCATCGTGCAGCGCAGGGGCACCTCACGCCAGCCTGCACTCAGCGATGTCACCCAACTCATCGGCAAGGAGATCTACGCCAAGCCTGGGAAGCACCTCATCCGCCTCAATCACCTCAACGACGAGCTGGGCGGTGGGCTCCAGATACACCCCGTGACCAGTGACAGCATCTCCTCCGAGGAGCTCATCGCACAGGTGGCCCAAGGGAAGATAGACTATACCGTGGCCGACAATGACATCGCACGACTCAACACCACCTACTACCCCAACCTGGACATCGCGCTGAACATCAGCTTCGACCAACGTGCCTCGTGGGCCGTGCGCAAGGAGAGCCCCCATCTGGCCGAAGCAGCCAACCAATGGCATCGGGAGAACATGACCTCACCGGCCTATACGGCCAGCATGAAGCGCTACTTCGAGA
>JBJEKT010000009.1:0-4425 GCA_051878775.1 Bacteroides sp.
TGGCCGGCATCCGCAAGCTGCGTGAAGAGGGGGCCGAGTTTCGCTCCCACATCGATGGCAGCAAACACATCTTCACCCCCGAAAAGGTGATGGACATTGAGCGTACTATTGGGGCTGATATCATGATGGCTTTCGACGAATGCCCTCCCGGCGATTCGACCTACGAGTATGCCAAGAAGTCACTTGGATTGACTCACCGCTGGTTGGACCGCTGCATGAAGCGCTTCAACGAGACGGAGCCCAAGTATGGCTATCAGCAGTCGCTCTTCCCCATCGTGCAGGGATGCGTCTATCGTGACCTACGCACTCAGTCGGCTGAGTTTGTAGCTTCTAAGGAGGCTGATGGTAACGCTATCGGCGGACTGGCTGTAGGTGAGCCTGTGGAGAAGATGTATGAGATGATAGAGTTGGTCAATGGCATCTTGCCGAAGGATAAGCCCCGCTACCTGATGGGTGTGGGCACTCCTGTCAATATCCTCGAAGGAATAGAACGCGGCGTGGATATGTTCGACTGCGTCATGCCTACACGTAATGGCCGTAACGGTATGCTCTTCACCAAGCAGGGCATCATGAACATGCGCAACAAGAAGTGGGAGATGGACTACAGTCCCATTGAAGCCGATGGTGCCTCGGTGGTCGATACGCTCTACAGCAGGGCTTATCTGCGCCACCTCTTCCATGCCGAGGAACTCCTGGCGCTGCAGATTGCCTCTATCCACAACCTGGCCTTCTACCTCTGGTTGGTGGGGGAGGCACGTAAGCACATCATCGATGGCGACTTCACCCCCTGGAAGTCACGTATGGTAAAGCAACTCTCGCAGCGGCTTTAATCAATAACAACGGATTATGAAAAAACTGGATTACTATATCATCAAGAAGTTTCTTGGCACTTATGTCTTTGCCATTGCGCTGATTATCTCTATCGCGGTGGTGTTCGACTTCAATGAGCGCATGGATAAGTTCATGTCGCACAATGCGCCCTGGAGTGCCATCATCTTTGATTATTACCTCAACTTCATCCCCTATTTCGCTAATCTGTTCAGCCCGCTGTTCGTCTTTATCTCGGTCATCTTCTTCACCTCCAAGCTGGCTGAGAACTCGGAGATTATTGCCATGTTCTCCACGGGCATGAGCTTTAAGCGGATGCTTAAGCCTTACATGATTTCAGCGGCTATCATCGCAGTCACCACCTTCTGTCTGAGTGCATATGTCATTCCCCGAGGCAGCGTGACGCGTATCAACTTTGAGGATAAGTACTACAAGCAGCGCAAGAAGAGCACGGCACGCAATATCCAGTTGGAGGTTGATTCGGGTGTGATTGCTTATATCGAACGCTACGAGGATTTCAGTAAGACAGGCTACCGCTTCTCGCTCGACAAGTTTGTGGGCAAGCAACTCGTCTCACACCTCACGGCGCGCTCTATTACCTACGATACCACCGCTGTACACCGCTGGAAAATCAAGGATTACATGATTCGTACGATGGATGGGATGGAAGAGAGCATCAGCAAGGGCGACCGCATCGATACGACGCTATTCATGGAGCCGGCTGACTTCCTTATTACAAAAAATCAGCAGGAGATGCTCACCAGCCCGCAGCTTAGCGTCTATATTGATCGGCAGAAGCAGCGAGGTTTTGCCAATATCAAGGAGTTTGAGATAGAGTACCACAAGCGCATTGCCATGTCGTTTGCTTCATTCATCTTGACGCTGATAGGTGTCTCGCTTTCATCGCGCAAGAGCAAAGGTGGCATGGGCTTACATCTAGGTGTGGGTTTGGCCTTGAGCTTCTCATATATCCTGTTTCAGACCATTGCCTCTACGTTCGCTGTCAACGGCAATGTACCGCCATTCATTGCGGTATGGATTCCCAATGTGCTTTACGCTTTTATTGCCTTCTATCTCTACCGTCGCGCTCCGAAATGATTCCTTGCCCAGTTCTCACCTGCCTGAGTGTGTGCACACGCTAATAGGGGGATTTATCCTAATCCCTCCATGCCAAGTAAGGTGATGAATCCGGCTATTAAGGCGTAGGTGGCCTGCTTCTCGTAGCCGTGGGTGTGAGTCTCAGGTATCATCTCATCGCTCGTCACGTAGAGCATGGCTCCTCCGGCAAAGCCCAGCATGAGGGGCAGCATCAGCTCGGAGGCTGTGCCAAGGGCGTAACCCAGCCATACGCCGACCACTTCTATCAGTCCGATGGCCATAGCTATCAGGAGGGTACGCAGTCGCGTTACGCCAGCTAGCAGCAGTGGGGCAATGATGACCATTCCTTCAGGAACGTTCTGCAGCGAGATACCAAGCGTCACGGCCCAAGGGTTATCGCTGGAGGCAAAGTCGCTCATGCTCACGCCAGCAGCAATCCCTTCGGGTAACTTGTGCAGGGCGATAGCCATGACAAAGAGCAGGATGCGGTTGAGGTGGCTGTTGTTGATGTGCGATTCTGGCTCCAGGCCAGTGATGTGGTGAAGGTGGGGTGTGAGGAGGTCAAGCAGGTTGAGGAAGATGGCACCGCAGAGGGTACTGGCAGCCACAATCCACCACCAACTCCCTTCAGCCTGCTCCAGGGCAGGTACGATAAGGCCGATGGTCGAGGCGGCCAGCATGATGCCGGCACAATAGCCCAGCAGCGTATCGTTCCATTTATGAGGTAGCTCCTTGATGAAGAAGCCGGCTATCGATCCGATAAGCGTAGCGCCGCATAGTCCAGCAGCGCTGATCCATACTTGATTCATAATTGTATCAGTTACGGTTTGCAGTAATTGATAATTAATACTCACTAGAACAGTAGTACACCCGCTTCGATAAGGGCATTCTTGTCAAAGGCGTGTCCGCTGTCGTAGCGGCGTGTCTGGCTGTAGCCTGTGCCGGCAAAGAGGGTGTGTTTGTCAGTCAGGCGGTAGTGGAGCTGAAGGCGACCCTGCAGGGCGTAGAGGCTCTTAGGATGGCCATGGTGCTTGTTGCTAAAGCCCTCGATGTGTCGGTAACCCAAGTCACCGCTGAGGCTGAACCGTCCTTTGATCGGATATTCCACACCTGCACGGTAGAAGAAAGAGGCATTAAACTTGCTTCCCATGTGGTGATAACCCGTGCCGAGACCAAGGATAGTGTACCAGTGGCGGTTCTTGAATCGCGCACCTGCATCGAAGGTGGAATTGTTGCCTACGCCCAGCATCAGCTGATAGCGGGTGTACGGGGTGAGGTTGACTAAGCCCAGCTGCACGCCACGGCTGAGCGAATCCATGCGGTAGTTGATGATGCCTATCTGTGCTCCGCTGATACGTTTTGCTGCATTGAAAGGAGCGATTTGTAGGCCCTGCATATTGCTTCCGCAGACATTGCCCAGTCCCGCTAGCTGCAAACCACGCATATTTTCACCTGTGATGTTGAGCAGTCCCGCCAGTTGCAGGCCGTTCATGGATTCTCCTGCTACGTTGAGCAATCCACCAAGGCTGATGCCCGAACTTTTTTGACCTGCAATGTTGGCCATGCCACCAATTTGAAGGCCACGGCTCTTCTCGCCGGAGATGTTGAGCAGGCCACCTATACTAACGCCCTGCATCTTCTCGCCCGAGATGGTTACTAATCCACTGGCCATCAGACCCTGAGCCTTGTCTCCGTTGATGTTCACCAGTCCTGAAAGGCTGATACCCCGCAGGTTTTCGCCGTTGACATTGGTGATTCCGGCTATCTGGATGCCTTGCATACTACCACCTGTTACATTGGCTATTCCGCTCAGCTGCAGCCCAGTGGCATTGGTGCGTGTGGCACTGGCCAGCACGTTGACTGAGAGACCGTTGAGCCGGTTCATGTAGGATACGAGACCCAGGTTCAGCCAGGTAGAGCTTACGGTATCAGCGCGTTGCGTTGCCACACCTTTCCAGATAGAGAGGTTCACTCCGCCGCATGAGTTGCTGCGACTTACAGGCTGTTGGGCAGAAAGCGCCCCTGTGGTAAGCAGGAGCGCAAAGAGGGTTATGAATTTTTTCGTCTTCATTTTGTCTAGTTTACTGAATTAATTTATTTTGTTTTTTGGGGCAGACACATCGGTCTGCCCCTATTAGTTATATCTTATGCTTATCCTTTGGCCTCCTGGTAGAGGAAGCGCTTGATGCTCTTTTTCGGCGTCTTTTCAAATTCCTCAGGGTAGATTTTCATCTTTGAAATCTGGCTATAGGCTGGCAATTCGTTGTTGAGGGCTATGCGGTTCTCTTCCATCACGCGCTCGATGTCAGCATTGGTCAGACCGTGGGCAAAGGCATCATCAAAGTCAGGATAGACCAGGCCTACAAGGCGTTCGTTCTGCTGTACGATGATGCTTTCAGCTACATAGGGTAGGTTGTTGAGCTTGTCTTCGATTTCTTCGGGGTAGATGTTCTGCCCGCTGGGACCCAGGAGCATGTTCTTGCTGCGGCCCTTGATGGT
>JBJEKT010000010.1:0-19225 GCA_051878775.1 Bacteroides sp.
CAGCAGGATGTCCTGCGTGGATTCATCGCTCTGCTCCGTATCGAGCCAGAGCACCCGCAGCGGCCCCGGCGAGGCATGCGCTATGGCCAGCAGATTGTCAATAAAACAGAGCATCATCAGCACCGTCGAGACGAACGTCTTGCCAGACTTCGGCTTGCCCGTGATGCCCACCAGCTCCCCACGCGGGAAGCAGGGTGTCCCGAAGAGCCGGAAGAGGAACTCCATGGGCGGCAGCACCCTCCCCGGCGTGATGCGCCGCTCCTCCAGGAGCGACAGCCTGTTCACGAGCTGCTGGTCCTCCCCAGCATGGCTCAACGCCTCGTGAACCACATCAAACACATTCTCCATACTTAAGAATCCTATAAATAAGCCACTATAAAATAAAAACGTTAATTAATCCAAGGGGTGGATAGCGCTTACTCCATCCATAATTAACTTTGTGGTACAAAGGAACACATTTCCCCGGAGAAAAGGAGAAAAATTCCCCAAGGGGCTTCTTTTATCACTTTATTAACATTTAAATCTACAGTTAAGAGGGCACCCACGACACCCCTCTGGACCTAAAGAAGCCCCCAGCTCTCTGCCCTGACAGCAGCCATCGAGACCGCATACGACGACTGGCTGTCCCGTGCCAGGACACCCCAGCAACGCCGCTACGCCGAGCAGAGCAAGACTCCTTATCTCTCATTATTCACATAGATTAAAGCAAAACCCCTTGGAAATCTCAAGGAAAAGCGCTAACTTTGCTGCAAGAAATAAAGTTAGATCAAACCATGAAGATTACACTCTTTCTCATTCTATTCCCTCTCATTATCGCCGCAGCGCTATGGGTGACACTCCAGCCATTGTTCCTATTCAAGTGGTTGACGGCAAAGTTCGTGGAGGACGAGACCATACCCGTATCGCGCGACGACTGCTTTGGAGACTATCGTGAAGCCATCAGCACCATCAAGCCACGATGGTCGGCCACGAGCCCATTATGGGTGGACCGCGAGGAGTGCGGTCTGAACGAGACAGACCACCTCACGGAGTACTACCCCGTCATCGCCTTCCTCCGGCTATGCCACCTATCGGGCTACGAGGTGGAGATACGGCCCATGCGCAGGGAGCACGACCCATTGGAAGAGGGGGAGATCGTGTGCCGCCTGAATGACGAAGAGTGGTTTAAGAGATCATATGAAAAGGAAGAGGAGGAGGAAGAAGAGCCATGATCAGTCTAATCATTAACATACTGCTCATCATACTGTGTATTAAGCTGCTACCCTATTCGATTCAGCTGGGGCTCTATTGCTATTATCTGCAGCTATTGAGAATCGAGAAGCGACTGCGCACCTGCCACACAGCACCGAAAAAATCAATCGCCAATGAAGGCGCGAGGAAGATGCTCGAGAAGGTGGAAGAACCCTACACCGTTCCCGGGATCAAGTACCCCAACGTGGACAAGAAGTTGCTGGAGAAGCACGGCATCCACCCGGATTACATAGACGACGGCCTGACCAGCTACATCAACCTATGCCACCGCGTAGGCTACGAAGTGGTGATACGCCCACAGAAGGGAACGCAAGGTGACACCGAGTGCAACCCCGCAGCGACAGACAAGCGTCTGAAGAAGCTCTACAGGAAATACATGCAGCTCCTGAGCCTGCGGCGGCCATACCGGTTCTGACCAAACAAGGCAAGGGCACACAGCTGAAGAGTACCCTCCGTATTCACATAGATTAAAGCAAAACCCTTGGAAATCTCAAGGAAAAGCGGTAACTTTGCTGCAAGAATTGAAAAGCAGGAGAAATTAAAGAATTAGAGCCAATGAACCCATTTCAATATTCATCTTCAATAAAAGACTTCATTTCCACAGACGAGAATGCAATTATGGGCGTTTTGGCTCAAAGTAATTCTTTTGATTCAAAGCGAACGACAATTCATTCTTGGAAGGAAGAGATTGACACCTTGAAGATGGCATTGAAGGACTACCTGTCGGAGGATGGTTTCGTGGCATTTGAATACACTATACCTCGCGTGGAAGGTCGCATAGACTGTATTATTGGACTTCGAGGCATCCTGTTTGTGCTTGAATTCAAGACAGGAGATGCGCAAGAGGTCAATGCAGACAAGAGTCAGTTGTTGCAGTACGTTACAGACTTAAAGGACTTCCACTTTGAGAGTTACGACATACCGATAGCTCCTATGTGGGTCGTACCTGGCGCTGAGGTAATCCCGCCGACAAGCAACGAGTGCATATTTGGTGTAATGACCGTCAGCGATGCGACAATTTCTGAGGTCATGAAAGAGGTATTAGCTACCGAAATGGTCATCTACGTGCCGGAAGGTAGTGACGAAGACCATACTCGCAAGAGAGAATTTTATCATAGTACCTACAACTATTTCAAACGCATAGGCATAAAAGAGATATAAAACAGAATCAAACTACCATGAAACTGCAAGAAGGAGCATACGAAAACCTTATCACTCAAGAACTGCAGCAAGAGATTGATCAAGCCCATACAAACGGATTGGTTTGCAAGAAAGAGGATTTGGACACGGCCGAATCACCCTCGATGTTAGCAGGACATATCAATAGGCTACTGTACAACAGACTCTCTGACGAGAATCTCTCAGCAGCAGAGCGTGCCTCGTTTGTCAACCGGCTTATCGACTTTCTGGGTGAGCATAATGAGGAAAAGATTGCTGATGATAATAAGATGTTAGCTGCCGTAATATCTCAACAAGAGGAAGCCAACCTAAGAGCAATCCGCAGCGAAATAATCAGACCCTTGACCGGATTCAGAACAAGCAGTCTGTTTACCGGTGGACAATGCGACATCTCTCTGAGTACGGAAATAAGCAGAGACATTCAGACAGCAGATCGTATTTACTTCATCGTATCCTTCCTCAGACTGTCAGGTATCAATCTGATATATGATGACCTAAAACGTTTCTGCAATCACCCCGGACACACGCTACACATCATTACCACTACCTATTGTGGAGTGACCGAACCCAAAGCGCTGGAACGTCTCTCCCAATTACCCAATACAGAAATACGAATCTCATACAATACAGCCATCGAGCGACTTCATGCCAAGGCCTATATCTTTGAGCGAAACTCGGGATTTAGCACCGCCTACATCGGCTCATCCAATCTCTCAAAATCGGCTCAGACAGACGGTTTGGAGTGGAACATTAGAGTGACCAACGTCGAAAATCCGCACATCATCAAGACCGCTATGGCCACCTTCGACCTCTACTGGAACAGCAGCAATTTTGAAGATTTCCGACTCGGAGGTATCGATAAGTTCTACCAGGAGATTGCCCGGGAGAAGCAACCTAAAGAACGGAGAACTGAACTCTGGGCTCGCTATACCATTCTACCTCATCAAAAGGAAATACTTGACAAGTTGGCCCTGCAGCGAGAATGCGGCATCTACAGAAACCTCATCGTAGCAGCCACAGGGACTGGCAAGACGGTTATCTCTGCCTTCGACTACAAAGCGTTCTGCAACACCCATCCACAAGCCAACCGCATTCTGTTCGTGGCTCATCGGCAAGAGATCCTGACTCAAGCACTATTCACCTACCGCAGTGTACTGATGGACAGCAATTTTGGCGATCTGTGGGTGGGTAGTCAACGACCTTCAAGAGGCATAAGCCATCTGTTTGTCTCGGTGCAGACCTTCAATTCCCGCTACGATGATATATTCGCTGCCCTTCCGTCCGACTACTATCACTACCTCGTCATCGACGAATGCCATCATAGCGTGGCCGACAGTTACCGCAAAATTCTATCCCATTTCAAGCCCAAACTACTCATTGGTTTAACCGCTACGCCTGAACGTATGGACGGAGAGAGTCTGTTGCCTGATTTTGACCATACCATCAGTGCTGAAATACGTCTTACAGCGGCCCTCAATGCGCAGCTACTCACTCCATTTCAATACCTATGCATCAGCGATACGACCGACTTGACGGACGAAGAACTGATGCAAGGGAATAAATATATTGCTACCAAACTCACGGAAAGATTGTGCAACAGTGAGCGAGTAGCGCTCATCATAGATAGATTAATCTATTATCTGCCTGATGAGACCAGATGTAAAGCATTAGGATTCTGCTCCACCAAAGAACATGCCCGATACATGGCTGAACAATTCCAATCTTATGGCTTTCGAGCAGATTATCTTACATCCGACCGCAGCGATGACCGAGAACTACTCAACAAGAAGTTGGCCAAAGGCGAAATCAACTACCTCTTTGTGGTAGATATCTTCAACGAAGGTGTTGATATACCCGAAGTAGATACCGTACTGTTCCTACGCCCCACCGAATCACTCACCATCTTCCTGCAACAATTAGGACGCGGCTTGCGACTGGCACCTGGAAAACAGCTACTCACCGTGTTCGACTTTGTGGCCCAACTGAACCATAAATACGACTTCACAAGCCGTTTCCGCAGCCTGATGGTGCGACAAGACAAGAGCGTCATCGACCAAGTAAAACAGGGCTTCACCCTCCTTCCTCAGGGATGCTCCATCCACATGGAGGAGAAGGCACAACAGTATGTGCTGGAAAACATTAAGTCGGCCATCTATAACCACCGACGTCTGGTGCAAGAGCTCAGAACGTACGACCACCAACCCACCCTCAAGGAGTTCATCGCAAATAATGGGCAGGACATCCGACTAATCTACAAGGCAGGGTGCTGGACCAGCCTAAAGCGAGAAGCAGGACTATGCAGCTACAGCGATGACGAGTGCACGAAACGTTACGAAAAGGGCCTCTCCAACCTCCTGCACACCAACAGTGCAGCCTACCTTCGCTTCATACAAAATACGCTTCAGCAACTCCATCACCTATCCTTCAGCAAGCAGGATGACATCTACGCCACCATGTTCTACTATACGCTCTATAGCGACAAGTTAGACAGGACACCTTTTCAAACCCGAGATACAGCGATTGCGACCCTCCGCAACTATCCTCTCTTTATAGCAGAAATCACAGAGTTGGTAGATTACCAACTGTCGCAGTTATCTGTCAAGACCTTCCCTATTGGACAAGGCCAACCTGACACCCTTGAACAGTATGGCTGCTATACACGCGAAGAGGTGTTCACCATCTTTGGGCGCCAAACGGCGAATAAACGTATGCAAGGTAGCGTAGCTGGGGTATTCAAAATTGAAGAGCTAAACACTGAGTTATTATTTGTTACTTTAAATAAATCAGATAAGGACTACTCTCCTTCCACCCAATACAATGATTATGTAGTGAGTGAATATCAGTTTCATTGGCAGTCACAGAATACTGATTCACACTCAAACAAAGGACGTCGTTATGTGGAACAAGCCCAAACAAAAACTAAGTTTCTACTGTTCGTCAGAGAGTATAAACAAGATGGCTTTGGCAACACCTGCCCCTTCTATTGTTTCGGTCTGGTGGATTATATTTCCTCTACAGGCAATAAGCCCATGAGTATCAACTGGAAAATGCAACAACGCATCCTTCCGCAGTTCCTCAAAATCGTTTAACGGTATAACCAGCATAAATCGCATTACAGACAGCCTAGATGTAATCAACGCCTTATACAACCAATGCAAGCCCGCACTCATGCAAATGATTTTGACACTTTACTCTTAAAATGACCCAATAAGTGACCCAATAAACTTATCTGAAAAATTCAACCATAGTCAGAGCAGACACATAGGTCTGCCCCTACACATGATTTTGGGACAATATTCCGGGACAATGGGTGGCGTAAAATCACTACTCCCCACTCATCCAGCCACCGAGCGCATACAAGGGGACATTCTCCATCCAGTCCTGATCGAAATAGGAACAGAGTGAAAGACGCAAACCCTTCAAACCTGGATTGTCTGACACGAACTGCGACAGCGACTTAGCCCTGACATTGGTCGATGCCTTGACCTCTATCGGAACCACACGACCACCATGCTGCACCATAAAATCTATCTCGGCTGGTGTACGGTCGTTACTCCAGTAGAAAGGCAAGGCACCCATCGACACCAGCTCCTGCGCTACAAACTGCTCCGCAAAAGCCCCCTTGAACTCGGTGAAGACCTTGTTGTCAACCAACATGTCGGCAGCCGACGCATCGGACATGCAGCCCAGCAGACCGCAGTCCAGCAAGAACAGCTTGAACGCATCCGCTGAGGCATAAAACTTCAGCGGCATGCGGGCTTCGCTTACCCTATGCACGCGGTGGACGATGCCGGCATCTACAAGCCACCGTATGGCAAGCTCAAAGTTGGCTGCACGAGCCCCTTTCCGCACTGCGCCATATATGAACTTCTTGTTTTCCTTAGCCAGCTGAGAAGGCAGGGACGACAGCACCTGTCCTATCCTGATGGATTCACGCTCAGAGGTATGCTTGGAAATGTCACGCCGGTACGCATCCAATATAGCCTGCTGCTCCCGCCTTACTTCGAGCAAATCGGCGTGAGACACATAGCCAGCCACCACGTTGGGCATTCCACCCACATAGTGATACTGACGAAGCAGGTTCTCCAGTTTATCCTTCATCAGCTCCATCACCCTCCATTCGCGCGAATGGATGATGGCATTCATCTCCTGTTGGCCCACAGCATCCAGAAATTCAGAAAAATTCATCGGGTACATTTTCAGCATATCCACCTTGCCTACAGGGAATGATTCGCCACGCCTCAACGTAATCCCCAAAAGTGAGCCAGCCACCATGACGTGGCATTCGGGCAGCTTCTCACAAAAGTATTTGAGCGAATGGAGGCCTCTCTCCACCTCCTGTATCTCATCGAAAATGACCAGCGTCTTACCTGGGATGACCTTCACGCCCGTAATGACTTGAATGGTGAGCAGAATGCGGTCCATGTCATAATCCGGCATGAATAGATCCTTAACCCGTGGCTCATCATCGCAGTTGATGTAGGCCATGGATTCAAATTCTTGCTGGCCGAAATGGCGCATAATCCAGGTCTTTCCTACCTGACGGGCACCGAGTATCACGAGAGGCTTTCGTTCTGGACGATTCTTCCAGGATAGCAATTCATTGTATATCAATCTCCTCATAATCTATTCTGAATGATTAGCGATGCAAAAATACACTTTTTCGATGATTCAAACCTACAAAACCAACATTTTTTCAACGTTATAGAGTGTTAAATCATACACTTTTTCGATGATTCAGCCTTTAACGAAGGCTCATTCACGCTTGAGTGAACCAAGAGTATTGGCATGGGAACGAGTGAGGGCTTGCATCACGGGGCTTCACCCCCGGGAATGCCCCGGCCCGTGTCGGTGAGGCTAAAGCAGAGACAGCCTGTAACTTCGTCCCGGTAGGCGCAATAAAAAACGAATAAATGTGCGTAATACCCATTTTTATTTGTATATTTGTGGCGTGAACGAGTAATGCTTTAGAGTATGGGAAACGTGAAATGGTTATTACTCCTGGTGGTATGCCTCTGCCTGAATAGGGTGCAAGCGGAGGCTGGAGTGATGCAATCCCCGGACAGCACGATGATACTGCGGGGAGTGGTCAAGGATGCGCAGAGCCGCAAGCGGCTTCCTAACGTCAACGTCTTTATCCCCGGACGCGACGTGGGTACAATGACCAACGACGACGGGACATTTGTGCTGAAGGTGACGCGTGAGGCCACCACTGGTGAGCTGGCCTTCTCCTGTCTGGGGTATGCCGGCAGGAGGCTCTCCATCAGCGAATGGAGCGGCAGTCAGCACGCCGTCAACGTCTATCTCGTGCCGGAGTCGCGCCTGCTGAGCGAGGTGACGGTCTATGGCGGCGATGCCAAGGAATTAGTCTATGAGGCCCTGGCCAGGGTGGGCGCCAACTATCCCCTGCAACCCAACATGCTACAGATGTTCTACCGCGAGACCATCATGAAGGGCAGCCGCTTCGTGGGCATCTCTGAAGGGGTGCTCGATGTCTTCAAGGAGGGCTACAAGCACCGCTCCATGGGCAAGGACCGCGTCAGGATAGAGCGCGGACGGAGGCTGCTGAGCCAGAAGTCACGCGACACACTGGCCATCAAGGTGCAGGGCGGACCTACGCTCGCGGTACACTTCGACGTGGTGAAGAATCCCGACTTCCTCTTTGATGCGGAGACCATGGGCTACTACGCCTTCCGGCACGAACGGATGGACGTGCTGGGCGACCGGTTGCACTACGTGGTGAGCTTCAAGCCGCTGGTCAAGGTGGAGTATCCGCTCTACTCTGGCCTGCTCTACATCGACATGCAGACGCTCTGCCTCAGCCGCGCGGAATGCTCGCTCGACGTAAGCAACGAGGAAAAGGTCAACAAGATGCTGCTACAGAAGAAGCCTGCGGGTCTGCGATTCCGCGTGCGCGAGGCCAGCATGGTCATTGCCTACCGTCCGCACGGCCAGCGCTCCACGCTGGACTACGTGAAGAGCACTATCCGCTTCAAGTGCGACTGGAAGCGCCGCCTCTTCGCCTCATCCTATGCCGCCGTGGCCGAGATGGTGACCGTCGATGTGGACCATGCGCCCAAGGGCAACATCCCGCTGCAGGAGGCCTTCGGCAGCAAGCGGCTCTTTGACGACGAGGCCGAAGCCAACTGGGATGCCGACTACTGGGCCGACTACAACATCATCGAACCCACCGAGTCGCTGGAGAAAGCCGTAAAAAAACTCAGAAAACAGCAGCAATAAGTTGCACAGTTCCGCTTTTCGTCCGACCTATGCAGAACCAATAAAATGACTTCAGTTTAAAAGCCAATGAAAAACAGATTACTCATCCTCCAGCCATGCTCAATAGTGTGCGCGTAAAAGGCACCATCTCGCTCAACGACAGACTACGATTCCCGCAAAGACGTTTATACTCTACAGGTTTTAGCGTGTGATAATTTGGTCATCAGACAGTCCATACACATCGTAGACGGCTCATGGATTGGGTAGCTTAACCCTTATCTTCTGAAGGTCAATATCACGGCTGCTGGAACCAACCATTACCTCGTACTCACCTGAGACGACACGCATGGTGCGGGTTG
This sequence comes from Bacteroides sp., assembly GCA_051878775.1. GTDB lineage: Bacteria > Bacteroidota > Bacteroidia > Bacteroidales > Bacteroidaceae > Bacteroides. The sequence continues at coordinate 9,009 of JBJEKT010000010.1, forward strand.
TTTCATCCCAGACCTCAAACGACTCACGAGGAAGTGAGATAGAGACATGCTTTGCTTCACCAGCCTTCAACGAGATGCGCTGGAATGCCCGGAGCGTCTTTTGGGGTCCATCGGTATCAGCTATCCTGCGGAGATAGACTTGAACCACCTCGTCACCTGCGCGTTGGCCACTGTTTCTAACCTTGATGGTCAGCTTGCCGTTCTTGTACTTCGGCTTGCCAAAAGCAAAAGAAGTATAACTCAGGCCATAACCAAACGCCCAGAGTGGCTCCCCTTTGAAATAACGGTAGGTGCGGTTGGCCATGGTGTAGTCAAGGAAATCGGGAAGGTCCTCCACCGAGCGGTAGAAGGTGACCGGCAGTTTACCCGATGGGTTGTAATCACCAAAGAGTACATCAGCTACCGCATCTCCACCTCGCTCTCCTGGATACCAGGCTTGAATAATGGCCTCACTGTGCTCCACCTCCGGCACCAGAGCAATAGCTGACCCGGAGCAGTTGATGTAGATGACCTTTTTGCCTGCTTCATGGAGCGCCCTGATCAGGTCACGCTGACAAGTAGGCAACTGAATATCCGTCCGGTCGCCACCCCGGAAGCCGTAGGCATCTACTTTCATCTCTTCGCCTTCAAGACTGGGCGAGATACCACCTGCAAAGATGACGTAATCCGCATTTCCCACCTCCGAAAGAATCTCCTCCTTCGACTTCTGCTGTTGCACATAGAGATCGAACTGCATGTGAGCCATACCGAACTCCTGGATATAGTCTATCTGGATATCATAACGTTCGCCTGGCTTGACATGGATCGTGTGCCGCCATTTCTGCACACCATGAGCCTGACGGAAACGGTTACTCAGGGTCTTCCCGTTAATCACGACGCGATAGCCATCATCAGCCTCAAGGTGGAAGACGATGTCCTCTTCACGCTGTGGTTCAAATACCGCCCTGTAACTTCCGGTAAAGCTGTCAAGCGACACACCTGGAGCAAAAGCGGTATTGCCACCGTTGTTTAAAGTTATCGGCGTGGTATGAACCGCCTTAGCCACGGCAGGACCCTCTTTATTCGTATTGTTCCAGTACTCCACAGCCATTCCCTTCTCTCCCCACGGGGTAGTAAGTTCTGAGAAACGACTGACTTTTATCAGATTATCAACCAATCCGCATCCATTGATGTATCTCACATTCCCCTTACCGCTCAGCTTCTTTTCTATGCCTTCTAGGATAGTAACCGTCTGCGTGGGATAGCCGCTGTAGTTGCCCCACTGCATCACGCTATCGGTAGCGTTGGGTCCCATCACGACCAGATTGATATCCTCCTTCGGCAACGGAAGGATGGCGTTGCTGTTGTGCAGGAGCACCATACTCTCCTGTGCCATTTGGTAGGCCAGTGCGTTATGCTCCTTAGAGCAGAGTCGCTCTTGGGGAATAGCTGCCCATGGAACAAGCGGCTGAGGGTCGAGATCGCCCAGGCGGATTCGACCTACCAGCAAGCGCTTGAGGGAGCAGTTGATGGCCTCCAGCGAGACCTCACCCTGCTGCAGCGCCTGGGGAAGATGCTTATATACCGAGCCACACTCCACGTCTGTGCCGGCCAGTACAGCTGTACCGGCTGCGATGCTGGGAGTTGGAGAGACGGCATGGCAATCCTTCATGTAGAAATCGCGGATAGCACCACAGTCACTAACCACAATGCCCTGAAACCCCCACTCATCACGCAAGATATGCTGGAGGTAACGATTATTGCCACAGCAGGGATCACCATCGATACGTTGGTAGGCACACATCACCTCGGCCACTTCGCCCTCCTGAACGAGCGCTTTGAAAGCAGGGAGGTAGGTTTCCCACAGGTCGCGTTCAGGGAGGTTTTCTATGTTAAAGGTGTGGCGGTTCCATTCGGGACCTGAATGGACGGCAAAATGCTTAGCGCAGGCCAAGAGTTTCTTGTATTTGGCTTCTTTGGGCCCTTGAAGACCGTTGACCACAGCCAATCCCATACGTGAAGTGAGATAGGGATCTTCACCATAAGTCTCTTGTCCCCTGCCCCATCGGGGATCGCGGAAGATATTGATGTTGGGAGTCCAGAAGGAGAGACATTGATAACGGTTCATCTCATTTTTTGCCTTGGCCTGTACATTCTTGATTCTGGCTTCATCACTCACTGCATCAAAACATCGCTGAAGGAGCTGATCGTCCCATGAGGCGGCCATGGCCATCGTAATAGGGAAGACCGTGGTATAGCCATTTCTGCCCACGCCGTGAAGCGCCTCGTTCCACCAGTGGAAACTGGGTATGCCCAGTCGGGGAATGGCTGGCGACGCATCCATCATGAGACTGACCTTCTCCTCTAACGTCAGGCGCTGGATAAGGTCTTCTGCCCGACGTTCAAGAGAGAGCGTGACATCCTGATAGGGTAAGAGTTCTTGTGCAGAGAGGCCTGTGGCTACAAATAGAAGGATAATAACAAAAAACTTAGTTCTCATGACTGTGTATATTTACGTGATTACAAATGGTAACAAACAATTATCGCTATGATTAGTGAGGACAAAGTTACAGATTAGTTTTGTATAGCAAATGATTTTTGCAAATTAAATGATGCAATAATGGAAATACACACTCAAGCCAGATAAGAAGCGGCGTTAGCACCGAGATTCAACCATCTCAAAGGCTGAAATCATGCTTATCATGATATTGTTTCATGACTCAGGCTATCGTTGCCTGAAGTATTTTTACCAGGAGAAAGTGCGTCAACAACTGCGTCATCTCTAATCACTCTTCAGAAAGCATTTATGCAGATTTGTCATTTTGTTATCAAAACAAACTTTATACACTATGTTTTAAACATATTTAAGAGCAATATACCATAACGAGAAGAAACTTTGCTTACCTTTGGCGCGTTAAACTTAAAACATCTAACCAACAAATTAAACTTAAAAACACCATGAATTCGCAAATCGATTTGAGCCCCAATCGGCTGGAGGCTTTTCTCCACAAGCCTTGCACGCAATTTACCAAACAGGACATCATTGAATACATTCGCCACGAAGAGGTGCAGATGGTCAACTTCATGTATCCCGCTGCTGATGGACGACTCAAGACACTCAACTTCGTCATCAACAACCTGCAGTACCTGGAGACCATCCTGACCTGCGGCGAACGGGTGGATGGCTCCAGCCTCTTCCCATTCATTGAGGCAGGCAGCAGCGACCTCTACGTCATCCCCATCTTCCGTACCGCCTTCCTCGACCCCTTCGCCTCCGAACCTACCGTCACCATGCTCTGCCACTTCTTCAATAAGGATGGCCTGCCGCTGGAGAGTGCACCGCAATACACGCTCCACAAGGCGTGCGAAGCCTTCCGCCGTACCACAGGTATGGAGTTTCAGGCCATGGGCGAACTGGAGTACTACGTCATCCAGCCCGAAGAACCTGACACGTACCCTGCCACCGACCAACGTGGCTACCACGAGTCAGCCCCCTTCGCCAAGTTCAACGACTTCCGCACCCGCTGCATGAGCTACGTGGCTCAGACGGGAGGCCAGATCAAGTACGGCCACTCGGAGGTAGGCAACTTCACCCTCAACGGACTGACCTATGAACAGAACGAGATCGAGTTCCTCCCTGTCTATGCCGAATATGCCGCCGAGCAGCTGATGCTGGCCAAATGGGTCATTCGCAACCTGGCCTTTGAGGAGGGATACGACGTAACCTTCGCACCGAAAATCACCACGGGCAAGGCCGGCTCGGGCCTCCATATCCACATGCGTCTGATGCGAGATGGCCAGAACTGCATGCTGAGCCACGGTGCCTTGAGCGATGATGCCCGCCGAGCCATTGCCGGCATGATGGACGTGGCCGATGCCATCACCGCCTTCGGCAACAGAAACCCCACCTCCTACTTCCGACTCGTGCCCCATCAGGAAGCACCCACCAACATCTGCTGGGGCGACCGCAATCGCTCCGTGCTGGTGCGTGTACCACTGGGCTGGACTGCACAAAGCGACATGTGTCGCATTGCCAATCCGCTGGAGCCCGAAAGTCACCTGGACACCACGCAAAAACAGACCGTGGAGATGCGTTCGCCGGATGGCTCAGCCGACCTCTACCAGCTCATCGCCGGACTGGCCGTGGCTTGCCGCCATGGTTTCGAAATGGAGAATGCCCTGGAAGTGGCCGAACGAACTTATGTGAATGTCAATATCCATCAGGCTGAGAACGCCGACCGCCTCAAGTCACTGGCCCAGCTTCCCGACAGCTGCGTAGCTTCAGCCGACTGCCTGGAGCGCAAACGGGCTATCTTCGAGGAACAGGGTGTCTTCAGCCCCGCTCTGATTGACGGCATCCTGAAGCACCTACGCGCCTTCGACGATGCTCACCTGCGTGAACACCTGGCTGCTCATCCCGAAGAGATGGAAGCCTTGGTAAAGGCTCATTTCCACTGTGGATAAACAACATGCTCTCCGTTTTGACCTTCCGGAATGGGTGATCGATACACCGTAGGGGCGGACCTTTGTTTCCGCCCCTATAAAAACATAGGCTACGCCTCGGAAATAAAAAAAAAGCAAGCTTTCTTTTGAATTTCGCTCGGCTTGCACTATCTTTGAATAACATAGGCTACGCCTCGGAAATAAAAAAAAGCAAGCTTTCTTTTGAATTTCGCTCGGCTTGCACTATCTTTGCCGCCATGGAAAAGAAAGATTTACGTATTGTGTATATGGGGACGCCCGATTTTGCGGTCGAGGCGTTACGATGTCTTGTGGACGGTGGATACAACGTGGTGGGTGTCATTACGATGCCCGACAAGCCTGCTGGACGTGGACATAAGCTGCAATTCTCTCCCGTCAAGCAGTTTGCACTCGACCATAACCTGCCGCTACTGCAGCCGGAGCGACTCAAGGACGAAACCTTTGTAGAAGCCCTCCGCAGCTGGAAGGCCGATCTGCAAATTGTCGTGGCTTTCCGTATGCTGCCCGAAGTGGTATGGTCCATGCCCCGACTGGGCACCTTCAACCTCCACGCCTCCCTGCTCCCGCAATACCGTGGTGCAGCCCCCATTAACTGGGCCGTCATCAACGGCGACACGGAGACGGGCATCACCACCTTCTTCCTCAAGCATGAAATAGATACAGGCGAAGTAATCCAACAGGTGCGTGTACCGATTACCCCCGAAGATAACGCCGGCACCATCCACGACAAACTGATGCTGCTAGGCGGCAAGCTGGTCACTGAAACCGTTGACCACATCCTCGATGGCACCATTCACTCCATTCCGCAAGAGGAGATGGCCGACTGCTCCGCGCTCCGCCCTGCTCCAAAGATCTTCAAGGAGACCTGTCGTCTGCATTGGGACCAGCCCACCATCGCCCTTCACAACCTGGTGCGCGGACTCTCTCCCTATCCTGCAGCATGGAGTGAACTCATCAACGCCAACGGCGAACGGATTACCCTCAAAATCTTCGAAACCGCTCCAGCCAAGAGTCCATCCTCTCCTGCAGCCCCTGGCACGTTGCAAACTGACGGTAAGCACTACCTGCGTGTAGCTACATCTGATGGATGGCTGAATCTGCTCCAGGTGCAACTACCCGGCAAACGACGCCTTGGCATTGAAGAGTTACTCCGTGGATTCCACCCTGATGAATCATGGCATATGGAATAATCCTTTCTACCTATATATAATTAGTATCAATTTATATCTTAGTATCAACTGCTAACCAAAACTCACCGCATGAGACCAATCATAGCCCCCTCCCTACTTTCGGCCAACTTCGGCCACCTGGAACAAGATTTCGAAATGCTGAACCGTAGCGATGCCGACTGGATACATGTTGACATCATGGACGGCGTCTTTGTGCCTAATATCAGCTTTGGATTCCCCGTACTGAAGCACGTGGCCCGCCTGACGAGCAAGCCGCTGGATATACACCTGATGATTGTGCAACCTGAGAAGTTCATCAACGAAGTCAAAGCCCTTGGCACCAAAGTGATGAACGTCCACTACGAGTGCTGCCCCCACCTGCACAGAGTGGTGCAGCAGATTCGTGAAGCAGGCATGGAGCCGGGAGTTACCATTAACCCCTCTACCCCCGTCAGCATGTTGCAAGACATTATCGAGGAGCTCTACGTCGTTCAGGTGATGAGCGTAAACCCTGGCTTTGGCGGTCAGAAATTCATTCCCCACTCCGTAGAGAAGGTGCGCCAGCTACGTGACCTGATCAGTCAGACCAATGCAAAGGCCCTGATTGAGGTAGATGGCGGAGTAAACCTGACCACAGGAGCCCGACTTGTGGAAGCAGGAGCCGACGTGCTCGTGGCCGGCAATGCCGTCTTTGCCGCACCCGACCCGGAGCTGGCCATTCACCAACTGAAGAACCTTTAACAGCAAGGAGGTCACGGCGTGCCGGTCCCTTACCCTTTGGTCCGCGCACTCCTGCCCCTCTGTTTGGGCATCTGGGCAGGAGATTGCTATCCGCTGTCGGGAGCATATGCCCTGCTGTGGGGAGTAACCGTCTCGCTTCTGATGGTACTGGCCATCACCTACGCTGTAGAACGTTATCGCTTGCGGCACTCCCGTGCGTTCCGTTCCACCTACAGCGATGTGGTCTTCATCCCCCTGGCATTCATCTTCTTGGGAGCCGCCCTCTCTTCCTTGCATCGCCCCGAAGCGCCTCCCCCTTCACCCAGTGCTGAAGGACAATCACAGGCCAGCTACCTGTTTGAGTTAATCGACACGCCCAAGGAGCGAGAGCGCACCTACGTCTGCAAAGCCCAATTAATCGCCCAGCGAGAGCGTACAGACACCACAACCAGACGCACCCGGCCGAACATCTACCTCCTCTATGTCAATAAGAAAGAGTTTGACCCCTCCCAATGGCATTCAGGAAAGTTACTCACAGCTCGCACTACACTAAGGCCTTTCAGTCAACTAGCTGACAGTGCCACCTTCGACTACCCCACCTATGCCCGCCGACGAGGCTGGAGTGGCACGGCTTACATCGCCTACGGGAAGTGGAGGCTCTCTCAGCCTGTAGCTGTTGACTCCTGGTACGGCAAGCTTTTGCAAGCCATTAACTCATCCAGGCAACAACTCATCGCTTACTTCCGCTCCTCCCAACTGGAGGGAGAGTCCTTGGGACTGATTACCGCCCTGGCCCTGGGCGATAAAGAGCTACTTCCCGCAGAGACCAAAGCCATCTTTGCCCGAACGGGCGTGTCGCACCTCTTGGCGCTCTCGGGTCTTCACGTAGGCATCCTCTATACGCTGTTGTTGCTCCCCACCCTCCCTTTGGGCCGGAGGCACCGATGGATTCGCTCCATATTCCTCATCCTGGTCCTGATTGCACTGTGGGGATTTGCCCTCCTCACAGGTCTATCCGCCTCAGTGGTTCGTAGCGTCACCATGTACTCCCTGCTCACTATCAGCCTCCTGGTGGATACGCCCGATGTGAGCCTCAACAAGCTGGTAGCTGCGGCCCTGTTACTGCTCATCATGCGTCCTTACTGGCTCTTCGACGTCGGTTTTCAGCTCTCCTGCATCGGCGTTGCCTCCATCCTCTACCTCGGACCGTCACTCCAATCTCTCTATGCCCCACGCACCCGCTGGAAAAAGTACCTCTGGAGCTTCTTCACCGTCTCCACTGCCGCTCAGGTCGGTACAGCTCCATTGGTGGCCTGCTACTTCGGCACCTTCTCCCCCTATTTCCTCATCGCCAACGCATGGAGCATCCCACTCATCACCCTGCTGCTCTACATCATCATCGGATGGATAACCTGCTACGGCCTGATTACCGCTCTCTCCCTCCCTGCACTTCCCTTATGGGGTGACCTCTTTCCCACCCTCTTTGGTAGCCTGACCCACCTGTTGAGCAGCGGCCTTCATACCATCCAGCAACTGCCCTACTCCTGCATCGGCGTTCCCCGTCCCGACACAGCCGAATGCTTCATCACGTACGCCATCCTGCTCCTCATCCCACTGCGCAAGCAGCAAAATGGGCGCTACAGCTACACCGTAACAATCTGCGTCCTCCTTTTCATCTGGTTTCTGGCCTTCTACCACTACTTCGTGCGTTAAAATTCGCAATGAAATTTCGTGGTTTGCCCGTTTTTCTGTACTTTTGCCCTCTCACTAAACAAATAAAGAAAAGTATGTTGACAAAAATCATTGGGCAAGCCCAAGTAGATACTTTTGCCCGCTGGATGGAAGAGGCAGAACAGTACATCATCGTGTCCCACATCTCGCCCGACGGCGATGCAGTAGGCTCCTCCCTCGGTCTGTGGCATTTCCTGACCGGACGCGGAAAGACGGTCCACGTCATCACTCCCAATGCCTTCCCTGATTACTTCAAATGGATGGAGGGCAGCAAAGAGGTGCTCTTCTATGACAAATACCGTGACTTTGCCAACCAGCTCATCAGCCACGCTGACGTGATCTGCTGCCTGGACTTCAACGTGATCACCCGCATAGGTGACATGGCAGAGGCCGTCAGCAAGTCGAAAGCCAAGAAAATTCTCATTGACCACCACCTCGAACCAGGTGACTTTACCGACGTAATCATCTCCCATCCCCACATCGCCTCGACCAGCGAACTAATCTTCCGCCTGATCTGCCGCCTCGGCTCGTTCAGCGAGATTTCCAAAGCGGGTGCAGAGTGCATCTACACCGGCATGATGACCGATACGGGAGGATTTGCCTTCAACTCCAACAGCCCCGAAATCTACTTCATCATCAGCGAGCTGCTCACCAAAGGCATCGACAAGGATGCCATCTACCGCAAGGTGTTCAACACCTACTCTGAGAGCCGCCTCCGCCTGATGGGCTACGTGCTGACCCGCATGAAGACCTATCCTGCCGCCCGTGCCGCCCTGCTCACACTGACCAAAGAGGAGCAGGCCCAGTTTGACTACATCAAGGGGGACAGCGAAGGGTTCGTCAACCTGCCGCTGCAGATTCGGCATACGATACTCTCTGGCTTCCTGCGCGAAGACACCGAGCGTAAGCTCATCCGCGTCTCGTTGCGCTCCGTAGGCAGCTTCCCCTGCAACCAGATGGCCGCCGAATTCTTCAACGGCGGTGGCCATCGCAACGCTTCGGGCGGAGAGCTCGTGGGCTACACCATGGAGCAGGCTGTGGCACGTTTTGAGGAAGCTGTAGAAGCCTACCGGGCCGTACTCGAGACAGCCAAAGAGTAACTGCTGCCAATGCAAAAGGTTAAAAGTACTGAACTTTACTCAGATATAAGATGCAGAGTGAAGGAAAAGACGTACTTTTGCAGACAAAGTATTCAAAAAGAAGATTCGAATGAACCATTTAGATGCAATGAAAGTAAAAATGAAACCACTTGCCCTGCTCTGCACCCTGGGTTGTATCCTCCTGCTGAGTGGGCTGATTGCCGCCTGCGATGACACCAAGACCTACGCCGAGATGCGCGAGGAGGAGGAGGATGCCATTGCAGCCTTCATCAAGGACAGCGCCATCCATGTAATCACGCAGACTGAATTTTTCGACAACGACTCCATCACAGATGTCAGCAAGAACGAATACGTGCAGCTCACCAGTGGTGTCTATATGCAAATCGTGGATAAAGGCTCCAACAATCCCGCTGACACGGTGAGAGCCAATGATATCGTGCTGGTACGCTTCGAGGAACAGGCACTGAAAGAGAACAGCTACGGCTACAAGAGCTACATCTCCAACATCAACTACCCCGACGTGGATGAATTCAAGTATGCTGTGACCAGCTCCTCGATAGCCGGTACCTTCACCAAGGGCGTGATGGTGGAGTACTACAGTGACACCACCGTACCCGCTGGCTGGCTCATCCCGCTGAGCTACGTGCGTAACAATGCTCATGTCCGACTGATTGTACCCTCCAAGATGGGTCACAACTACGCCATGCAGAACGTCTATCCCTACTACTACGACCTGCGCAAGATCAAGTTCTGGAAATGACGACTGCCCTCACATTATGGTAATACAACCTCTCTGAGTTATCCTTATCATTTAACCTATAAACATTTAAGCAACAATGACACTAATCAAATCGATCTCTGGAATCCGGGGCACCATCGGTGGCCATGCGGGCGAGGGTCTGAACCCGCTCGACATCGTGAAATTCACTTCGGCCTATGCTACCCTGATTAGAAAAACGTGCAAACTGGAAAGTAACAAAATCGTCGTAGGCCGCGATGCGCGCCTCTCGGGCGAAATGGTGAAGAACGTCGTAGT
>JBJEKT010000011.1:0-19094 GCA_051878775.1 Bacteroides sp.
CCACCCGTCCCGACGAGCGAAGCCTTTTGCATGATGCAAACATAGTAACTACAGGGGAAGGGCCTCTGGCCTGTGCAGGTGGGCCCTCACGGCGAAGCACCGCACGGCTCCCCTTCAGTCGCTGCGGTGAGCCAGGAGGAAGTCGGCCAGGTCAATCTTGCGCTTGCGCTCCTCGGGCGTGGCGTAGCGCTCCAGCAGGTTGCTTACGGTGACGGGGTGGCCCAGGGCCTTGGTGGCCTCGGCGGCCTGACGCTCCCAGGCACGGTAGGCGCTGCCGTCGGGGTCGGTGTCGGGGAAGAGGATGATGCGGCGGCCCCTGAGCGGCATGAGCAGCGGCACGCTGAGGTTGCTCAGGCCGCCCGTAGCCATCCAGACGAAGCCCTCACCGGCGAGCAACTCGCTGCAGAGGATGGCCGTCTTCTCCGACTCCACCACCGCCACGGGCTGCTCCCTGTCCGCCCCCTGCAGCTGATGCAGGCCGAAGAGGCAGGGCTTGGCGCGCCACTCCTCGGGCAGCTGCTGCTCGCGGCGCAGGAGCCACGACACGGTGCAGGGCTTGCGCTCGTGGGAGCGGTGGCCGTCGGCTGTGTAGGCCATCACCTTGCCGTCGCGCAGGCGCCCCTCGGCGTCCATCATCCAGAACACCACCTGCTCGCCGGCGGACGAGAGGCGGAAGCGGCTGGCCGCGCGTGCCATCTGCTCGGCCGTGAGGAAACCCGTCTGCACCATGGCACGGGTGAAAGCATTTCGCGAACCCTCGAAGCGTTTCATCAGCTCGGGGTCAAGATACTGTGAATGATTCATATCCATACATTGAGAACGAATAAATTGGGTTAAACTGAATTTGTTTGTAGGTTGCCCATCGGGGTCGATGTGGAACGTCTCGCATATCCACCGACAGGCCGCCTCGAAGTCGAGATTCTCATGGGCCATCACGAGCCCGATGACGTCTCCCTTCTCCCCGCAGGCGAAGCAGCACCAGCGGCCCGTCTCGGGATGGAGGCCCAGGCTGGGCGAATGGTCCTCGTGGATGAAGCACTTGGCCCTGTACCAGTGGCCGGTGCCTTTGCACTTAATCTTCAGCTCCTTAGCCACATCCAGCAGCGATACACTGCGAATCTTTTCCAACGTAAAGCGATCAAACGACATGCAACTATGGGTTAGGGGTTAGTGATTAGGGAATTTTCTGACGGCCCGCGGGTGGTTCAGGTGCGAGCCCCCCTCTATACATGTCCCCCCCTATAAGGGGGAGGACGTATAGAGGGGGATGCTCCACCTATCACCACCCGGCGGTCCGTCAGAACGGGAGGTCATCGATGGGGCCATCACCCATCAGGTCGAACGTGGGTGGCGAGGCGGCAGGCTCCTGGGCTTCACCGGCGGAAAAGAGCAAACCCTGCACCGGTTCCTCACGTTCAGCACCACCGCCCGGCGTGACGGGACGGCTATAGAACACAGCCCTGGCCGGACCCTTCCTCTGAACCAGCAATCCATCCTTCAACGCCTTTCTACACAGTTCGTTGTACATGAATACAGAGTTCATATTCAGCAGGTTCATCACCTGTCTCCGCAGTTCGCTGCCCGACATCTCACGCCCCTCCTCAGGCAACACGTGCGCAAATACCCGCTCCAGGTCGAACACCGGCTTATTGTTGACCCACTCCGCCACAAACTGCTTCCAAGCGGACGGACACGCCTCCCCACCCTGCTGCCGCGCGCGCTCCTCGGCGGCGGCAGCAAGGGCCTCCACGGTGGCAGGCATCGGGATGCCCTGCTCATCGGTGACGTACTTCATCACGTCGGAGATGTCGTACTTGCGCGTCAGGGTCTGCTTGAACGAGAAGACACGCGCGTCACTCTTCTCGCACTCATAGACCTCAAACGCCTTGTGCGTCAGCTCTGTACCAATCCACCCGCGCAGGTTGCGGTCCTCCGCCGACTTGTTCTGGTGGAGGATGCACACCACGCAGCAGCGCTGCTCCGAGGCCAGGTGCATCAGCCGCTCCACCGTCTCCTGCGCCAGCACGCCGTCGTTGATATCGTTTACCAAGTCACGGATGCCATCCACGATCACCAGGTCGGGCCGGAACCGCTCCACCGCCACCTCCAGCAGCGGAAGCCGCTCCTGCCACATATCCTGGCGGACGTTGAAGATATGAAGCCGGGACCCCTCCCCGCCGAAGAGAAAACGGTCGATTTCATCGAGCTTTTCGGGAGGATAGTAACGCTTCATCATCGGCATCATGCGGTGCAGCAGGATATCCTGCGTCGATTCATCGCTCTGCTCCGTGTCGAGCCAGAGCACCCGCAGCGGCACCGGCGAGGCCCGCGCCATCTCCAGCAGATTGTCAATAAAACAGAGCATCATCAGCAGCGTCGAGACGAACGTCTTGCCCGACTTCGGCTTGCCCGTGATGCCCACCAGCTCCCCACGCGGGAAGCAGGGCGTCCCGAAGAGCCGGAAGAGGAACTCCATGGGTGGGAGCACCCTCCCCGGCGTGATGCGCCGCTCCTCCAGGAGCGACAGTCTGTTCACGAGCTGCTGGTCCTCCCCAGCATGGCTCAACGCCTCGTGAACCACATCAAATACATTTTCCATGCTTAAAAAATCCTGTAATTGTACCGTAATAAAACAAAAAACATTAATTAATCACCACGATGGATAGCGCTTACTCCATCCTGGATTAACTTTGTGGAACAAAGGTCGCTCTAATCTACGAGAAAAGCCTTGATGTGTCCCCAAGGGGACACATCTTAACCTGCATTAACCAAATCACAAGAATATGAACCAACATTCACAAATCAAGGATGCATCCAGCAGATTCTGCATCAGCTTACTGAAGAAATTAGATTCACTCTATCCCGACCAACGCCGGAAGCTGGAGCGCGAACTCGGGTTGAAGAACGGCATTTTTCACCGAGTCTAAAGCGGTACACTTCAGCGTGACCTTACCCTAGACCTGGCCAAGCTAGGAGCCATTTACATGGCCATCCTCTCCCATTACGACAGCTGGATAGCCCGTCAGCGCGACCCGCAGAGCCGCCAGCAGGCCCAGCAGCAGAAAGCCACCTTCCAGGCGTGGTACGACAACGGCATCCAAGCCCTTTCCCATGGAGAAGTGCCACCACCCCCACCCACATTATTCACATAGATTAAAACGCGCCCCCTTGGTAATTACAAGAAAAAGCAGTAACTTTGCATCAAACAAAAAATGTATTGAACGAAAAGATTCCTATGAACGAACAGACAACAAACTCCATACGTGCATTCGTACAGACCTTACGCGACATGTTTATGATAGACGATGCTGCCGAACTGGACTTCGGCATCTATCGAATCATGGAACAAAAAAAGGCCGAAATAGAAACTTTCTTCGGGCTCAATGACGAGTCGGACAACAATGCGCTATGTCATAAGATAGAGAGCATCCTTGCGGAACAGATGGGGGCAAGCGCCAACGCAGCTGAAATAAGACAGCAGATTGAAGATCGCATCCGCATATACAGGGAAGATGGTTATTCGATGGATGATATCAACAGGAATCCTAAAATTGTGGAGCTTCGTCAGAAGTTGGAAGATACAGGCGACCCCACGGTCATGCTGCCTCGTGTGCTTACCGCGCTCAACGATTTCTTCACACGTTACTACGACAAGGGGGACTTTATCTCGCAACGCCGTTATCTCAATGGTGGTGACGCCACCTATCTTGTGCCTTACAATGGCGAGGAGGTAAAACTCCACTGGGCGAATGCAGACCAGTATTACATCAAGACCTCAGAGACATTCAAGAACTACCGCTTCAAACTGAAGAACGGGAAAGAGGTGGAGTTTACGTTGAAGAATGCCGTACAACTGAAGAATAACGAGAAGGACCAGAAGGATTGGGCAAGGAAGTTCAAGCTTTGGGACGGAGTGTGTGAGCCGGGTGAGGAGCCTGCACCCGACTATATGCCTGTGCAGATGGAAGACGACGGGGTGCTGCACATCTACTTCACCTACGAACTGATGAAGAAGAAGGGCAACGAGCAGAAGACGCTCAACAACACCATCTTCAACACCTTGGCTCCCATCATCATGGAGAAGTATCGGGATGATTACATTGACCTTCTCACCATACCGACTGACAACGGTGTAGAGGAATTGCGACGCCATATCAACCGCTACACCACCAAGAACTCCAGCGACTACTTCATACACAAGAACCTAGGTGACTTCCTTCGCCGCGAGCTCGACTATTTCCTGAAGAACGAGGTGATGCACATCTCCGACCTAGACTACAACAACCTGCGTCGCACACTGACTGAGGCAAAGACCATCAAGGCTGTCGGTGAAGAGATTATCCAAATGCTTGCAGGGCTTGAAGACTTCCAGAAGAAGCTGTGGCTGAAGAAAAAGTTTGTGGTGCAGAGCGACTACTGCATCACGCTCGACCGTGTGCCGGAAGAGCTGTATGAGGAGATCTGCGGTAACGAGAAGCAACATGAGGAATGGAAACAACTCTTCAGCATTGAGGAGATAAAGGCCACACCTGCCGACATGTTTAAGCCTGCTACCCAAGGTTATACAGGTCAGCTTACCGTAGAGTTCCTAAAGGAGAATCCACATCTTGTGCTCGATACGGCTTTCTTCCCCGTAGAGTTCAAGCAACGTCTGCTCTCTTCTATCGAGAATATTGATGAGGAGTGCAATGGATTGCTTATCAATTCCGAAAATTTCCAGGCACTGGAACTGTTGCAGGAGAAGTATCGGGAGAAAGTAAAGTGCGTGTATATTGACCCACCGTATAATATTGATGGAGATGGTTTTGTTTATAAAGATAATTTCAGAGATTCGACATGGCTTTCAATGATGAATGAACGGTTGGATAAAGGAAGATGGCTAATGTCTCAGGACGCCCCTATATTCATATCTATTGATGATAAAGAACAATCAAATGTAAAGACATTATGCGATTTGAACTATGGTGTTGAGAATTTCTATGCACAGGTTATTTGGCAAAAAAGGACATCTCCCGATGCACGCTATAATCTTGGAGCAGCACATGACTTTATTACTGTGTATGCAAAAGACAAAGAATCATTTAAAGGCGGAATAAATAAACTGGAATTGTCAGAAGAAAGAGCATCCCAATATAAAAATCCAGACAATGACCCGAGAGGAGAATGGGCATCAGTTGATATTACAGGTCAAACAGGACATGCTACGAATGGTCAATACTATAAGATAACAACACCTAGTGGCAAAGAGATGTTTCCTCCAAAAGGCAGGTGTTGGGCTTTAGCAGAATCTACATTTAAAGATTTGGTAGCAGATAACCGTATCTGGTTCGGTGAAGATGGTAATGCAAGACCAAGACAAAAGAAGTTTTTAGCAGAATCTGAAGGTGCAAATCTTTGGACATGGTGGTCGAATTCAGAAGTTGGACATAATCAAGAAGCTACAAAAGAATTGGCTGCGTTATTTGGAAATAGTGATGTGTTTACAAATCCTAAACCCGTACGACTAATTAACCGAATAATAACTCTTGCATCTAAAAATGATAGTGTGATTCTTGATTATTTTGCAGGCAGTGGAACAACTGGAGATGCTGTTGTCAAATTGAATCGCGAAAACACAGAGAGTAATAGAACATTTATCCTCTGTGAAATGGGAGACTATTTTAATTCCGTCACCAAACCTCGCATTCAAAAAGTCATCTACTCTATAGACTGGAAAGACGGGAAGCCTGTCTCACGTGAAGGCTCTTCTCATTGCTTCAAGTACATTCGCTTAGAGCAATACGAAGACACGCTGAACAACCTCTACCGTGATTCCAAGGATCGTGCATGGTATGAGGAGAAGATAGGTCCTGACACTATCGGCTACGTGATGGACATGCAGTCGCAACAGAACTGGTTGCACACCGACTGGATGGCCAATCCTTTTGACGTAAAGATGAAGATAACACGTGGCAACGAGACAAGAGAGCAGACCATCGACGTAGTGGAGACATTCAACTATCTCATAGGCCTCTACGTGGAGAAGATGCTATGGCCTGCGGATGGTATGCAGGTGGTCATGGGCATGACACGTAAAGGCAAACGCACCATGGTCATCTGGCGAAAGACCTCTGAAGTGACGGACGAACAGGTGAAACTGTTACTCAACTCTTTGGATTATAAGCCATTCAAGCAGATATACCTGAACGGCGAAACCATCCTCGGAACCATGCTTGATGGCAGGCTGAAACAGACAGAAACAGAATTTGAATACCGCATGTTTACAAAGGACTAAGCACACCAGACAAATGGCACAGAAAACAACAATATCAACCAAAGGCGTAAAGGCAGAGCTGAGAAACTCCCTGCTCCTTCACCGCTTCATGCTCAATCTGCTGGGTGTAAGACAGCTCGATAGACTCACCGACATGCTTTGCGGGTCCGACAGCGAGGGAAATAGCCTGGACGGCGGCACGAAATTCTGCACCCTCCTATCCCATCATATCACAGAGGCTTCGCGCATCACGCTCGACCAACTGCAGGAGTATGACAGGAATATCGTGCAACATACAGAGGAGATAAACCAAGGTCGCACAGACAAGGTGCGCTGGAAGCACTTTCAGTACTTAGAGTTGCTGATGATGGAAATATACCTCGACCGCTACTTCCGTGATGCTGATGCACTGGCAAAGGAGATAACAAGATACTGCGACACATTCTTCTGCCAGATGCCCGAGGGCAACTATACGCAGCCCTTCAGAGGGAAGAAGGTGACTGCCGAAGAGCTGCGTAAGGTGGCCGTATGGTGTGCCACCGGCTCAGGAAAGACACTGATGATGCACGTCAACCTCAGACAGGTACTACACTATGCACAGAAATATCACCGCAAGGACTTCGATAACATGCTGCTCGTCACTCCCAAGGAGGGACTATCCCGTCAGCACATCGAAGAGCTGAAAATGAGTGGATTCTCACCCTTGGCATTTAACAAGTCAAACCAAGCGTGGACCACGCGCGACTGCGTACAGGTGATAGAGGTGACGAAGCTAAAGGATGAGAATGGTCCTACCACCGTGGATGTGGCGGCATTCGGGGAGAACAACTTCGTTTTGGTGGATGAAGCACACAACGCACAGGGCGGCGACACACAGAAGCCCTTCCGTGACCGACTGTCACTACGTGGATTCTGTATCGAATATTCTGCCACTTTAGGACAGGCAGTGGATAATGCCAATGGGACGGACAACAAACTGCTGCGTGAGTATGGAGTGAGCACCATCTTCGACTACAGTTACCGCCACTTCTACCATGAAGGTTACGGCAAAGAGTTTGAGACGTGCAATATCAACGCAGAGCCTGACGATCCCAACATGTTCATCTATGAGGTGGGCGGATTGATGGGCTTCTACGAGCAGCAATTGCTTTTTACAGAAAATCAGGAGGCTGTGGCACCACTGCTGATAGCTCGTCCGCTAGCCATCTTCATCGGTCACACGGTATCGGCAAGCGATGCATCCCAGGAGGTCAAAGAGCTGATGAGTGATGTAGTGCGCGTGGTAAAGATGCTGGCAAGGGTGATGTACAACAAGGGCGGAGAGACGGTGACAGCCATTGACTCACTGCTGAAAGACGGTTGTGCCAACGCAGATGGCAGGGATGTGTTCGAGAATTATTTTGCCTACCTCAAAAGCAAGAAGCTGAAAGCACAAATGATCTATGACGGCATGATGAAGCTGCTCTTCAACGGCTATACAGCCGGCAGCGGCTTAGTGCTCGATAACATGCGTGGTGTGGAGGGTGAAATCGCACTTTATACCGCTCATAACGAGCACCGCCCCTTTGGTGTGATCAACGTAGGTAAGCCCGCTGATGTGGTGAAGGCCTGTCAGGATTTTGCGGAAATACGTGCTACAGACTTCACAGGAGGCATGTCACGATTCGATGCAGTGAACGATGACAACTCTACTGTCAACCTGCTCATCGGAGCAAAGAAATTTACCGAGGGGTGGTCGTCATGGCGCGTGTCAACCATGTGTCTGATGAATGTAGGCAAGAGCAAGGGCTCGGAGATTATCCAACTCTTTGGCCGTGGTGTACGCCTGAAGGGAGTAGGTTTCTCCTTGAAGCGCACCAATGCCTTGATGCCAGAGCAGTTGCCCGAGGGACTGCCTGAGCACGTAGAAGTTCTTGAAACGCTTCGTATCTTCGGTATGGATTCAAAGTACGTTTCCAGGTTTGAGGAGGAGATAAAGAAGGAGGAGATAAAGCCTGAGACGATAACCATCAGCATAAAACCTACATTCACGGATATTGAGGCGAAAAAACTCAGCCACTTGCGCGAACCAGCAGATGTGACGAAGAAGTTCTTTACTGACCATCCTCGCATTGACCTTGACTATAATAACGACTACCAGTTCTCGTTGACCCTCGACCAATACCCTAACGTCTATCACAATTCAAGCAACGCTACGGACGAGGTTGAGAATGAACATACGACAATAAGGAAAAACAGCATAAAATTCAAAAACGACGCGGACAGATACCGAGAGATACGCTTGATAAACAAATATCACCTTTGGCTTGAACTACGTGAATATAAACTGCATGAGCAGTTCTACAACATATACATCAGCTACGAGAAAATGGTGGAACTGCTCTGGATGAACGATGCCTGGTACACGCTCTATGCCTCTGACGAATACCTCCGTTCGGGCAGCTTACAGCAACGTGTGAATCGCTGGCAGGAGTTGGCTCTGTCTCTGCTGAAGATGTACCTGAAAGCATTCTTTACTTTTCATAAAAGGCTGTGGCTGAGCAAAAACACGAAGGTGGACAAACTAAAGAAAGAGGATGTGATGCACGATAAGGAATATCGTCTGCAGGTACACCCTGAACAGGACACAGAGTTTTTGTCACGACAATTGAGAAAAGTACAGGAACAGTTGGAGAACGATGTCGTCAAGAATCCTGAGGTGCCGATCTTGCCACTGAAGTTCAACGCTCTCTTCTTTGACAGGCATCTCTATCAGCCTCTTCTGTCCTATCCGCTGAAGGCAGGCGAGAAACAGAAGATACCTGTCTCGCCTGTACCACTGAATCAGAGCGAGACTGATTTTCTGAAAGCATTAATGAAGTATTGCAATCAAGAGCATCAGGAACTTGCCGGTTGCGAACTGTATCTGCTGCGCAACAAGAGCAAGCAAGGTACGGGCTTCTTCACCAATGCTGGTTTCTACCCAGACTTTATCATGTGGATAGTAAGAGGCAGACAGCAATGGATTACCTTTATCGAGCCTCATGGCATGTTGCACGAAAAAGGTGACGTACTGAGTTGCGACAAGGTGAAGCTGGCACACACCATCAATGAGATAGAGGATGTAAAAAGACATAAGAACCTGACATTGAACAGCTACATCATCACACCGACACCGATAAAGCGCATCTGGCCATCTATTGCTCCGAAGAATGACCAAGCAGAAGCCCTGCGCATACTCCATGACAACCATCTGTATGCGTCAGAGGAAGGCATGGACAACGTGGTGAAAATGATAATACAGGATATATTAAAGATTTTTGCCTGGTAATCAACAAGCAATCTTCACGGGAAGAAAAACATAGGATAAAATTGTTAATCGTGCATCGATAATAGAAAAATTCCTTGATTCTTTCACGAAATATTCGTATATTTGCACGTAAATATCCCATGAAAGCCATGCGGAGGACGTGGGGCTGAAGAACAAAAACAAACAAACAATATGGAGCACATGACACTCAAACAACTGCCCGTAGGCATACAGACCTACAGCGAGATAGTCGATAGAAACTGCCTCTACATCGACAAGACGGAGTACATCTGCAAGATGATGGCAGTCAGCAAATACATCTTCCTGAGCCGCCCGAGGCGGTTCGGCAAGTCCCTGCTCGTCTCCACCCTACAGGCTTACTTCGAAGGGCGCAGGGATTTGTTCAAAGGGCTCTACATCGACAAGATGGAGAAGGAGTGGACGGAATACCCTGTGCTGCGCATCAGTATGGCTTCGGGCAAACACCTGGAGAAAGAACAGCTGGAAAGGTATCTCGGCAACCGGCTCGCAGAATACGAGGCAAAATACGGCATAACCCACCCTGCCCAGGACAACAACGACCGTTTCACGGCATTGATTCAGACGGCCTACATGCAGACAGGCAAGCAGGTGGTAGTACTGATTGACGAATACGATGCCCCATTGCTCGATGTGGCGCATGAGGAGAAGACACTGCCCGTGCTCCGTAACGTCATGCGCAACTTCTATTCTCCCCTGAAAGACTGTGACCCCTACCTGAAGTTCGTCTTCCTCACGGGCATCACCAAGTTCTCCCAGCTCAGCATCTTCAGCGAACTGAACAACCTCGTGAACATCAGCATGGACGAGGGATTTGCAGGGGTGTGCGGCATCACGGTGGATGAGGTTCTCACCCAGATGACCGGCTACCTCGACAGGCTGGCCACCAAACAGGGCATTACACGCGAGGAGACACTTGCCGCCCTCAAGGGGCAGTATGACGGCTACCACTTCACATGGCCCTCGCCCGACATCTTCAACCCCTTCAGTCTCATCCTCGCCTTTTCCAAGAACAAGATTGGCAATTACTGGTTTGAGAGCGGCACACCGACCTTCCTGATAGAGATGATGAGGAAGTTCAATACAGTCCCCACCGACCTCTCCCGTATGGAGGTTATGGCATCTGCCTTCGACGCCCCCACGGAGAGCATGAAATCCATCACACCCTTGCTCTATCAGGGCGGCTACATCACCATCAAGGACTACGACAGGACATCCGACCTATACACCCTCGACATTCCCAACAGGGAGATACGTGTAGGGCTGATGGAGAGCCTGTTGCCCAACTATGTCGATAGATGCTGGGAGAAAGGTCTCACCACCGTGGCGCGCATGTACTCTGCCCTGTACCATGAGAATCTTGACGAGATGCTCCGCCTTCTTCAGGCCTACCTCCTCACCATCCCCTACTGTGACAACACCCAGTACGAGGGGCACTACCAACAGCTCCTCTACGTCATCTTCTCCCTTCTGGGCAGGTATGTGGATGTGGAGGTACACACTCCCACGGGTCGCATCGACCTGGTGATGAACGCAGGCAAGAAGCTCTATCTCTTTGAGCTGAAGCTCAACAAATCCGCCGAGGCAGCCATGCAGCAGATTAATCTCAAGGACTACGCTTCGACATTTGCCCTCAGCGGGTTGCCCGTCGTCAAGGTGGGCATCAACTTCGATGCAGAGCGACGTACGATATCAGACTGGGAGATCGTGAAGGATTAAAGAGATTCCATCAGGGAAAAGTTTTCTCATATCCGTATGCTATTTTTCCGGCATATATACATCATATTATCGAAGTATAAGCCAGTCGTGATAAAGAAATTGCTTTTTCTTTTTAGAAAAAAGGGTAATCCACTCCCCGGTATTCACATAGTTAAAGCAAACTCCTTGGAAATCTCGGGGAAACATTGTATCTTTGCCCCTGGTTGCAGGCTGACCATTCCTGCGACAGCTGACAGACTATGGGTGCATACATCAACAGAGGTAACAGTGACTTCCGCGACATCGTCACGCACGAGTACGTGGACAAGTCGTCGCTGATACCACGCATCAATGCCACGCTCAACTCCGAGTCGCGCTACAGCTGCGTGACCCGCTGCCGCCGCTTCGGAAAGTCGATGGCAGCCAAGATGCTGTGCGCATACTATGACAAGTCGTGCGACTCGCGCGAGCTGTTTCGCGGACTGCTGGCCGAAAAAGATGCCTCCTTCGAGACCTATCTCAACAAGTACTACGTCATCAGCGTGGACATGACCGACTTCACCACAAGATACCGCTGGGAAAAGGAGATAACCTGGCGTATTCAAGAGAGAATCATTGAAGATGTCCTGGAAGCATTCCCCCAGATTCAGGCACAAGAGGGCGATGACCTGATGAGTGTCCTCTACCGCATCAGCGAGAGCACGGGCGAACGCTTCGTAATGGTCATCGATGAATGGGATGCCATCCTGCGTGAGATGGGCACAGACGAATACATCATCACGTCGTACATCGACCTGCTCCGCCGACTCTTCAAGGGTTCCGGCTCTAACAGGGTCTTTGCCGGAGCCTATCTTACGGGCATACTGCCCATCAAGAGATACAACACCGAGTCAGCACTCAACAACTTCCGGGAATACTCGATGATTAACCCTGGCAGGATGGGGTCATCGCTCGGATTCACCCATGACGAAGTGGCTACGCTTTGTAAGAAATACGATATGAGTATCCATGAGATGGAGAGCTGGTACGACGGCTATCGCATAGGAAACGAATCGCATATATACAATCCATATTCCGTCATGCGGGCCATAGAGGATGACTGGTATCGGAGCTATTGGGCTACCACGGGGGCTTACGACTCAGTGAAGACCTACATCCAGATGAACTTCGACGGACTGAAGGACGACATCATCCGTATGCTGGCAGGTGAGACTGTTCCTGTCACCACTTCCGAGTTTCAGAATGACATGCATGTGATAAACAGCAGAAATGATGTCCTTACTGTATTGATTCATCTCGGCTATCTGGCATACGACCGTGATGCCCAGGAGTGCAATATTCCCAACAAGGAGGTGGCTGATGAGATGAACAATGCGGTAAAAGCTACCGAATGGTCACAACTGGCAAAGACTTTGGAAAACTCCCAAGCCCTTCTCGACGCCACCCTCGCAGGCAATGAGCAAGCCGTGGCCAGAGGCATCGACCAGGCTCACGACGAGCATACCAGCATCCTGGCCTACAACGACGAGAACTCGCTGGCTTGCGTGCTCTCCATTGCCTATATCTGGGCACGCAACGAGTATGTCATCCACCGCGAATACGCCACAGGCAAGGGCTATGCCGACCTCGTGATGATACCCCGTCGCAACGTCAGCAAGCCGGCACTCGTCATCGAGCTGAAGTTCAATCATTCTGCTGACACCGCCATCGACCAAATCAAGCGGAAGGCCTATCCCGCCAAGGTAGCTGAATACACGGGCGACATGCTCCTCGTGGGAATCAGCTACGACAGGGAGAGCAAGCTGCACACCTGCAGGATTGAGCACACCTCCCGTTAGCCGAAATTGTTCTGTTTATTAAAACGATTTTTTTTACTTTATCAGAGCCGCAGGCCGCGGCTCTCCATCTGACTCCAGGCGGAGTGGCCGTCACGACGGATCTGAAGCACACCCCACCAGATGGCAATGCCCACCAGCGATGAGAGTGACTGTACTGGATGGAGGTCGAGCAACGTCATGTTGACCACCAAGGCGGCCAGCGAGGAGAAGATGAAGAGGTAGAAACCCGTCTTGTTCCAGCGCAGCAACAGCAACGCAGCATAGACATTGCAGGCGCCGAGCAAGGCCAACAGGGAGACTGTAGGCACAGGCAACAGCGGGTCAGCATCAGCCAGCGATACCAGATACTGCAGCGTGAAACCGGCATTGAGAATCAGCACCAACCAAAGCCAGAAGGTGACGCAGCCATGACGCTGCTTTAAATCATTGCTCATGTTCATCATATCTATATATCGTTTCTATTAGGGTTTGACTTGTCTGTTGATGATTAGAGTTTGATTTTCTTCTTGACGGAGCGGGACTCGTTGTGAATGCGGTCCAGGGCGGTGATGACGTAGGTATATTTGGTCTTGCCGTCGCGGTAAGGCAGCTTGTAGAAGGTGTTGGGTGTGAGAGCTACCAAGTGGGTAGCATCACTGATATCGACCTTCTCCCCTGCCTCAAACCGGTAGATGGCATACGTCACGGCTCGGTCCATCTCCGTGCGGTACTTCGGGGCCGTCCAAAAGAGTACGTAGCCGTCCTCCATCCAGAGGGGCTTCACCTTGCTCACCTTGCCGGGAGCCTTGTGGTCGATGAAGCGGAATACGGGAGGAATGGCGGGATAGCGGTGATACTCGGCACGCAAGGCATCAGCATAGCGACCTGCATTCTCCACCACCGCCGAAGCGGGCCACTGACAACTGCCCTCTATCGTCTGATAGGCACGCTGCAGCTTCATCTTGGCCACCATCTGATTCCGCTCCGGATGCTGAGGATCAGCATGCTGCACGGTGTTCATCACCGACTGACCGACGTAAAGGGGACGCCCCTCGGTATGCTTGGCCCACCAATCCACCAGCTCGGCATAGTCGGCTGCGGGATGGCCTATCTGCCAGTAAATCTGCGGGATATTGTAATCAATCCATCCCTCGCGGGCCCAAAGCAGCACATCGGCATAGAGGTCATCGTAGTTCTGCAGGCCATTGGTCTTACTGCCCAGAGGGTAGCTCTTCTCGTTACGGTAAATACCGAAAGGTGACACACCAAACTTAACCCAGGGCTTCACCTCGCGCACCGTCTCGTGAATCTTCTTGATGAGGAGGTTGACGTTACTGCGGCGCCAGTCAGCCTTGTTATCAAAACCTTTTCCGTAGCGGGCAAAGCTCTCGTCGTCAGGGAACTCCAACCCCTTCTGCGGGTAGGGATAGAAGTAGTCGTCCATGTGGATGGCATCCACGTCGTAGCGGGTCAGGATGTCGGTGATGACCATACAGATGTGGCGACGACTCTCAGGCAATGCAGGGTCGAAGAAGAGCTGATTGCCATAGGTCACGAACCACTCGGGATGAAGGTGATACAGGTGATTGGAGGCCAGGTTGTTGGCCAGGGAGGTCTTGACACGGTAGGGATTGATCCAGGCATGGAACTCCATGCAGCGCTTGTGGCACTCGTCAATCATGAACTGCATCGGGTCCCACAGCGGTTCGGGGGCCTTGCCCTGCTCGCCGGTCAGGAAGCGACTCCAGGGTTCCAACTGCGAGATGTAGAGCGCATCGGCCTCAGGACGCACCTGAAAGATAATGGCATTGATACCGGCCCGCTGCAGAGCATTAAGCTGGGCCACCAGGTTCTGCTTCATAGCCTCGGGAGACATCCCCTTAAACTGCCCGTTGACACACTGTATCCAGGCAGCACGAAACTCCCGCTTAGGGTAGCGCTGACTGTTATCCTGAGCCTTCATGCCGCCACCCAGCGCCAGGCAGAGGCAAACCCACATCATGATGATTACTGTTCTTTTCATTATCCAATAGTATATGCTAAAATTCACGATTAAGTTACAAAAGTACAAACGGAGGACGGAATAGCGAAATTGTTGGCCAATAATTTTAGTTAAAACAAGAAATTCACTATTTTTGCGCCTGTAAAATCATAAATGTACGTAATCATGAACAACCATAGCTTTATCCGCATGATGATGGGTGCTGCTGTAGCCGCCGGAGCCTGCATGGGCTCCATGGGGTGTGCCCCCCGTAGCCAGCATCACAACACCGCTGCCGCGAGTGACGAACAACTGATGCTGGTGGGTACCTATACCCATGCCGGCTCAGAGGGCATCTATTCGCTGCGATTCAACCAATCCACCGCCGAATGGCAACTGCTCGACTCGGCCAAGGTGAGCAATCCTTCCTTCCTGGCCATCGACTCCCGACGCGAGCTAATCTACTCGGTCAGCGAGGACGGAGGGCCCAAAGATGCCCTCGTCTTGCTCTCCCTTGACCCCTCTACGGGAGCCATGCAGCAGAAGGGGAGCTGGATGACGCAAGGTGCAGCGCCATGCTACGTCAGCTTCAGCCCCCATGCCGCCGCTACGGCCAACTACTCGGGCGGTTCGCTCAGCCTCTTCCCCCTGAATGAAGAGGGCATCCCCGGCCCGCTGGATACCCTCTTCCTGGGTGAATGTTACCACAGCGACCCCGAACGGCAAGAGGCGCCCCACGTACACTGCGCCATCTTCTCACCCGACCAGCGCTACCTCTTTGCCACCGACTTCAGCAGCGACCGCCTGCTGCGCTTTGCGACGAACGACACGACTCCCCTGCTGAGCCAGCCCCAGGTGGCAGCCACCATCAAAGCGGGGAGCGGCCCGCGTCACCTGACCTTCGCTCCCGATGGCCACCACGCCTACCTGATCAGCGAACTGAGTGGCATGGTACACTGCTTCACCTACCAGGCCAACAAGGGGGAACTTACCCTGCAGCAAGTCATCGAGACCGACTCCGTACATGCCCGAGGCAGTGCACACATCCTGCTGAGTCCCGACGGACGCTTCCTCTACGCCTCCAACCGCCTGGAACACGAGGGCATCGCCATCTTTGCCGTCAATCCCCAGGACGGCACCCTGACCCCTGCCGGCTACCAACTGACAGGCCGCCATCCACGCCACTTCGCCCTTACCCCCAACGGGCGCTATCTGCTGGCTGCCTGCCGAGACAGCAACAGCATAGAAATCTACCTGCGCGACGACACCACGGGCACCCTGACCCCCACAGGAAAGGTTATCCCGCTGAGTAAGCCGGTCTTTGTAGGATGGTTTGAGTAAACCGGATGGATGACTTCAATAGTACGAACAAAATCATAGATGCATTATGAAAGAGAAGAAAATGGCTTGGAACAAGTATAGTACACTGAGAAATGGCCTGATGGCAACAGGGGTCTCACTGCTTCTCACCACGTCGTCCTGGGCTCAGACGGAGGTAACCGTAGGCGTGATGCGAGGAAAGGAGTATGGTGTGACCTACATGCTGCCCCGCACGGAGATAGAAATCATGCTCCAGGTGACGCGTCATAACTACACCCCGGGTGAATACTGCAAATATGCCGAGCAATACCTGCATCTCACCGATGTAAAGCCCAATGCCAGCATCAGCTACACGCTGGACAAAGTGACGATGCGCCCCGTGGGAGTACCTGACAAGGAGCATATCTATTTCGTCAAGCTGCGCGACAAGACCGTAGCTCCGCTCATGGAACTGACCGAAGAGGGTATTGTACGCTCCATCAACATGCCCTTCAGCGGCATCAAGAAAGGCAGCGAACAGGCTACCGCCCCTGCGACTGTCCCTGCAGAGGAGCCGCTCGACCCACGCAGTTTCCTGACAGAAGAAATCCTGATGGCCAACTCAAACGCCAAGCGGGCGGAACTGGTGGCCAAGGAAATCTACGACATCCGGGAGAGCCGCAACACCCTGCTGCGTGGAGAGGCTGACAACATGCCGAAGGACGGCGCTCAGCTCAAGCTGATGCTCGATAACCTCAACCGACAGGAGAAGGCGATGACCGAGATGTTTGCGGGCCACGTGGAGAAGGTGACCCAGCTTATCCACGTACGTGTTCCGGTAGCAGAGACTCAGGGACAGGTCGCTTTCCGATTCTCAAGACACCTTGGCTTAGTGGACAAACAGAACCTGGCGGGCGAGCCCTACACCCTCGTGGTACGCAATCTCAATCCCACCATGAGCGCTCCGCTCACCGAGGAAGAGAAGAAGAAACAGCTGGATGGCGTGGCCTATATCGTACCTGGACGGGCGCAAGTACAGCTGACCTACCGTAGCGAAGTGCTCTACAATCAGGAGCTCGATGTCGCTCAATTCGGCACCCTGGAGTATCTGGCACCCGTACTGTTCAACAAAAACTCCACCACCCAAGTGCTGTTTGATGTCAACACGGGGCGCATCATCAAGGTGGATCGCGGGGAATAAGCGTTCTCCAGCGAAGACGACAAAAATCAGGGGAGGCCTTCATAACTGAAGACCTCCCCCTTTTTTATCTAGCTAAGAGATGATTTACAGACGAGCACGGATGGCCTTGCTGGCCTCCTCGTAGCCGGGCTTGTTGAGCAGGGCGAACATGTTCTTCTTGTAAGCCTCTACACCAGGTTGGTTGAAGGGGTTCACACCGAGCAGGTAACCACTGATACCGCAAGCACGCTCAAAGAAGTACATCAGCGAACCGATAGCCTCCTCTGTCAAGGCGGGAATCACGACGCGCATGTTAGGTACACCACCATCCACGTGGGCCAGCTGCGTACCGAGTTCAGCCATCTTGTTGACCTCATCCACATGCTTGCCAGCCAAGAAGTTGAGTCCATCAAGGTTCTCAGCATCGCTGGGCACCGTGAGGCTGTGGTTCACCTTCTCTACCGAGATAACCGTCTCGTAGATGGTGCGCTCACCCTCCTGAATCCACTGTCCCATGGAGTGCAGGTCGGTAGAGAAATCTACGGCAGCAGGGAAGATACCCTTGCCATCCTTACCCTCTGACTCTCCGTAAAGCTGCTTCCACCATTCGCTCACGTAGTGGAGTTTGGGATTGAAGTTGACGAGAATCTCAATTTTCTTACCCTGCTTGTAGAGCTCGTTGCGGGTAGCAGCATAGATAGCTGCGGGGTTCTCCTCGAAAGCCACATCAGCACCACACTTCTTCTCCATGGCAGCAGCACCAGCCACAAGGGCACGGATGTCATAACCAGCCACAGCGATGGGCAACAGACCAACAGGGGTCAGCACAGAGAAGCGACCACCCACATTGTCGGGGATGATGAAGGTCTTGTAACCCTCCTTGTCAGCCGTAACACGGGCAGCACCCTTCTTGGCATCCGTAACGGCTACAATCACCTTACGGGCCTCCTCCTTGCCACGCTGACGCTCACACTGCTCACGCAGCAGACGGAAAGCCAATGCCGTCTCAGTGGTCGTACCCGACTTGGAGATATTGATAATACCAAACTTCTTATCCTTCAGATAGTCCGTCAGTTCGTAGAGGTAATCCTCACCAATATTATGACCTGCAAAAAGAATCACAGGACCATTCTGCTTTTCACGAAGCCAAGCAAAACTGTCGCTCAAGGCTTCAATTACGGCACGTGCGCCAAGGTAGCTACCGCCAATACCAGCCACCACCACGGCCTCGCAATTCTCACGCAGCACCTTGGCCGTAGCCTCCAGGTCAGCGAGATGTTCGTCAGTAATCGATGAAGGCAGGTGGAGCCAGCCCAAGAAATCGTTACCAAGACCCGTACCATTTTCCAATGCTTCCTGAGCAACCTTAACCTGCTCCTTGTAAACCTCTAAGCTCTCCTTACCGATGAAGCTCAGACTTTTTTCAATGTTCAACTGTACCATATTTTTTGAGTTTGTAAGTATTTAAGTTTATGTTTACCTGAACGAATCGGTCAGCAACTTGATCTCAATGGTGGGCGAGATGCGCTCATAGAGGA
>JBJEKT010000012.1:0-18973 GCA_051878775.1 Bacteroides sp.
TATTTTGAACTTCTTCGCTGATTTTTTTAGCAAAATCTTCAATTTTCATGCTTCCTTGGTCGCCTTCACCCTGTTTACGGATGGCAACTTCGCCATTTTGAGCCTCTTTTTCACCCACTACCAGCATGTAGGGGATGCGTTTCATCTCGTTGTCACGAATCTTACGACCAATCTTCTCGTTACGCTCATCCACGTAAGCACGGATATCGTACTGCTTGAGCTGTTTCTTCACTTCGAGTGCATAGTCATTGAACTTCTCACTGATAGGCAGGATAGCCACCTGATCAGGCATAAGCCACAAGGGGAACTTACCTGCGGTGTGTTCAATGAGCACAGCTACGAAACGTTCCATCGAGCCGAAGGGAGCACGGTGAATCATCACAGGACGGTGCTTCTGGTTGTCTGCACCCGTATATTCCAGTTGGAAGCGTTCGGGCAGGTTGTAATCCACCTGAATGGTACCCAGCTGCCAGCGACGACCGATGGCATCCTTCACCATGAAGTCCAGTTTTGGGCCATAGAAAGCAGCTTCGCCATATTCAATCTTGGCTTTCAGTCCCTTCTCCTCACAAGCCTCGATGATGGCCTGTTCAGCGCGTTCCCAGTTCTCATCGCTACCGATGTACTTCTCTCGGTTCACCTTGTCACGAAGTGAAATCTGTGCCTCTACATTCTGGAAGTCCATCGACTTGAAGACAATAGAGATGATGTCCATCACACGGAGGAATTCACCCTTCACCTGGTCAGGACGGCAGTAGATGTGGGCATCATCCTGCGTGAAGCTGCGCACGCGGGTCAGTCCATGCAGTTCACCGCTCTGTTCGTAGCGACATACCGTACCAAACTCTGCCAGACGCAGCGGCAGATCCTTGTATGAGCGGGGAGAGTTCTTGAAAATCATGCAGTGATGGGGGCAGTTCATCGGCTTGAGGAAATATTCCTCACCCTCTTCCGGCGTGTGGATGGGTTGGAACGAGTCCTTGCCGTATTTAGCATAGTGTCCCGAAGTGATGTAGAGCAGTTTGTTGCCAATGGGCGGCGTGATAACTTCCTGATAATCATAGCGGGCCTGGATGCGACGCAGGAACTCCTGAAGGCGCAAGCGGACAGAAGTACCCTTAGGCAACCACATAGGCAGTCCCTTGCCCACCGTGTCGGAGAACATGAAGAGGTCCATCTCCTTACCAATCTTGCGGTGGTCACGCTTCTTGGCCTCTTCAAGCAGCACAAGGTATTCGTCGAGCATCTTCTTCTTGGGGAAGGTGATACCGTAGATACGCGTCATCATCTTGCGGTCCTCACGTCCGCGCCAGTAAGCACCAGCCACGGAGGTCAACTTAATGGCCTTGATAGGAGCCGTTGTAAGCAAGTGGGGGCCACGGCAGAGGTCAGTGAAAGCACCCTGCGTATAGGTAGTGATATGACCATCTTCCAGTTCGGAGATGAGTTCGCACTTGTAAGTCTCACCCCGCTCTCCAAACTTCTTCAAGGCATCAGCCTTGGCAATGTCACTGCGCACCAGCGCCTCCTTCTTAGCAACCAGCTCCACCATCTTCTGTTCAATCATAGGCAGGTCGCCCTCCTTGATGACGGCTTCACCTGGATCGACATCATAGTAGAAGCCATTCTCAATGGCAGGGCCGATACCGAATTGGATACCCGGATAGAGTTCCTGCAAAGCTTCGGCCAGCAGGTGAGCACTCGTATGCCAGAAGGCATGCTTACCCTGTTCGTCTTCCCACTTGTAGAGTACCACTTCTGCATCCTGATTGATGGGGCGATTGAGCTCTACCGTTTCACCATTCACGCCGCAAGCCAACACTTCCTGGGCCAGGCGTGAGCTGATGCTCTCAGCAATTTGTAAACCGGTGACCCCTTCGTTGTACTCGCGTACGGAGCCATCGGGAAAAGTGATTTTAATCATATAGTCAATAATTTAATTTCAATATTGGGTCGCAAAAATAATGAATTCTTTTGGATTAACCGCTTTATTTTAAAAAAATGTTATTCACGAACAAAGGTAAAGCGCTTGATGACGTTGTATGCAGCCACAATACCAAGCTCTCCTGCTTTACTCAAGTCCTTAATTCCCTGCTTGTTATTACCCAGATAGATATGAGTTAGCCCACGGTTGTAATAGGCTTCGGCAAAAGCCGGAGACAGTTCGATAGCCTTGTCGTAGTCGGCCAACGCACCGCGATAGTCCTTCAGGGAAGACATCACATTGCCACGGTTGAAGTAGGCATAGACAAAATCGGGAGCCAGCTGAATAACCTGATCAAGGTCCTTCTTCACGATATCATAATCCACGGCAGACACCTCATGACCATCACCTTCAGCCTTACGATACTCCAACTGCTTACAACGCACCAAGGCCCGCATGAAGTAAGCCGGGAAAAAGTGCTCGTCAAGCAATATGGCTTGGGTATAATCATCAATGGCGTTAGCAAAATCCTGCACCAAATAGAAGTCCACTCCTCGGATGAAACGCTTGCGAGGGTCTTGGTCGTTGGACACAATGTCCGATGTATGGGTATCAATCAGCGCAAAGTGGAAGTTCACCTGTTCAGCAGTGAGCGGTGCCTCCATGTTGGTAATCTTCAGTAAGCGGGGAAAAAGTTTCGACTGGTTCAGTTCGTCAATCATACGGTGTGTATGTACGCTCTTCTTTACTTCGCTCAACTTTTCATAATAGGTCAACGCAAAGAAAGGCTCTAACTTCACAAGCACATTACGATCCTGTACGCGTCCACGGTAGTCACTCGTGTACTTCTGATTCATTTCCGTATCGTCAGCCACTACAATCTTACGATAGTTGTTCATGTTACGATTGGACTTCTTGCGAGTTTTTGACTCATCTTCCCCCTCTTCTGCCTGACTCTCGTCTGATGAGTTATCAGCAGTGGAGACTCCATTGCGCCGGTCGAGCTGCATCTTCATCACCTTGAACTCATCCTCGTCGGCCCCTTTTTTATCCCCCACCCTTCGGCGAATAGCTGCACGACGGAAGTAACCAGCTTCAAAACGGGGGTACTTCTCCAACACACGTGAAATATCGTCAATGGCTCCACGTAGGTCGCCAGTCTGCTCACGCAACAGAGCGCGGTTGTAAGTAGCCATCATATTGTCTGGCTCCATATCGAGTACGAAGTCAAAATCCTCAATAGCCCGGTTGTCATCTCCTACCTGCGCACGCAGCAAGCCACGGTTATAGTGACCGAGGAAGTTGTTGGGGTCGATATCCAGGGCTAGGTCATAGTCGCTCATCGCACCCCGCAGGTTATTCTGGTGATAACGGGCCAAGGCACGGTTAATGTAGTTACCCGCATTACGCACGCTGAGGTAAATGGACTGGTTCAGGTCTTCTTCTGCCAGCTTATACTCTCCCTGTTGTAAGCGAACAACAGCACGTGCCGACCAACCATCAGGATCGTAGCGGTCCATTTCTATCACCTTCTCAAAATCCTTCAAGGCCTGAATAGTATCATTCTGCCGGAGCGCCACCTCTCCTCGCATCAGATAAGCACGCGTATAGCGAGGCGCGACTTTCAGCAACTGGGCCAGGTCATCATTGGCCGCGACATAATCCTTCTTCTGCATATGACAAAGCGTCATGTTATGCCACAGCACCAGGTTTTCAGGATCATATTTCAATGCCGTACGGTAGTCCTCAATGGCTTCATCAAACTTATTCAAGCGGATACGAGCCAGTCCTCTTACCTGATATGCCCCCACCACGAAGGGATTTTTCTGTATGGCAATATCACAGTCGTCTTCTGCTCCCTGATAATCTTCCAGATTGATTTTGGCTAATCCACGGAAGAAGTAGGGCTCAAAAAGATAGGGCTTTGCGTTGATAACCTGATTAAAATATTGTATGGAAAGTACATAATCCTCAAAATAGAGTGCATTGCGGGCAATCGTCATTACACGCTCTGTATTGATTTGGGCATGCAGTGAAGCCGAAATCAATAAGAAAAGCCACAGAAGTTTACGCATTCTTTCCATTCTCACTCTTGATTATCTAACTGTTTTTACGCGGTATGTACAATGTGCCTTGCCCTTAAGCATGGCGTTGAGTTTCCCTTTAATCATCTGTTTGCGCAGGGCAGAGAGATGGTCAATGAACATCTTTCCCTCCAGATGGTCAAACTCATGCTGCATGACACGGGCCAGGAAGCCTTCTACCTCTTCATCATGAGGTACAAGGTCAGCATCGAGGTAGGTGACATGAATCTTACTGCCACGCTTAACCGATTCATGAATGCCAGGCAAGCTGAGACAGCCTTCATCCATAGAGACCTCCTCCCCACTCACCTCGAGGATATGGGGATTGATGAAAGCCTTCTTGAATCCCTTATACTCAGGATAATCATCAGAGAGTACATCCAGGTCAATCACCACCACCCGGATGGGCAAACCAATTTGCGGAGCTGCAAGGCCCACGCCCTCCGCATGCTCCATGGTTTCAAACATATTGGCAATAAGTTCCTTCAGATTGGGATAGTCAGGAGAAACATCTTCTGCTACTTTTCTCAATACGGGTTGTCCGTACACATAAATGGGTAATATCATTTTCTATTCTTGGGGTTATAAATTCATGAATTTTCGGGTTTCTAAATAGGATTGAAGAATGATGGTCGCACTGATTTCATCTACCAAAGCTTTATTTTGGCGCGCTTTCTTTTTCAATCCAGCATCGAGCATCGTACGGTGAGCAAGTACAGAGGTGAAACGTTCATCCACATATTCTATGGGAATCATAGGAATCTGCTTGCGTAGCGTATGGACAAAAGGCTCAATACGCTTCATGTTCTCCGAAGCCTCATTGTTCATCTGCTTGGGTAAGCCCACCAAGATACGCTCAACCTGCTCCTTTGCTACATACTGCTTCACAAATTGGATCAGCTCAGTAGTAGGCACAGTGGTGAGCCCACCTGCAATAAGCTGTAGCGGGTCTGTAACAGCGATACCAGACCGCTTTTTACCATAATCAATAGCCAGTACTCTACTCATATCGGCGGCAAAAGTACAACTTCTTTCCTATTACACCAAAAAGAGTGTGATAAAAGACTTTAAGCAAAGGGTATTAAAAAGAGGGGTGTACTCACGCACATCCCTCTTTTTAATTATTTAGCGACTAAGAAATTCGATTATTCGAGGATTACGCAACGGTTAAGGTAATCCTTACCAAACATGTTCTCGGTACCACCGAAGCCAACAAGTTCAAGCTGATCCTTGTCAACACCTTCAGCAACAAGAGCATCGTAAACCACCTGAGCACGCTTTTCAGAAAGCTTCTGGTTGAACGAAGCACTACCCGTAGCCTTATCGCAGTAACCAGCAATCTTATACTTCTTATCGGGGTTAGCCTTAAGTGACTTAGCAGCCAACTGGATGTTAACCTTACCGTAGTCATCCAGCTTAGCGCTACCCAGGTTGAAGAAGATAGCACGGATACCAGCAGTTTCAACTTCCTTAACCACTTCCTTAGACTCTACAGGACGTACAGCAGCTGCAGCGTTCTTGGCGTTAGTCAGGTCAGTCTGAGCCTGAGCCAATTCAGAACGATAGCGGTTGAGTTCATCGTTGATAGCGCTCTGGTCAACCTTGCTGATATAAGGCACAAACTTCTTGCCACCGAAGTAGTAAGTAGCACCAGCCAGCAGAGAAACAGCACCATCAGTATGAGCGCTACTCTTAGCACCGAAGATAGAGGGAGAAACCTCACCACGAGCCTCGATATTGATATCCCAGTTCTTATGCACGTTGAATGCACCCAGCAGACCAACAGAACCGTTGACCAGAGCATTCAGGTCTTCCTGCTTGCCATAGGTCTTAGAGAAAGTCAGACCAGGACCAGCGAAAACTGAGAGGTTGAACAGGCGATCGGGATTATAACCCCAGATAGCATTAGACACGTTGTACATAGCGTCGAAACGCAGCGTACCAAACTTCTTGTTCTTAATTTCCTCGTACTGACCAGCTACAGGGCTAGCATATTCAGAGTACAGTGTTGACCAGAAACCGGCGACCTGTGCACGAACGCCCCAAGTGGGAGTAAACAACTTACCGAAAGAGATAGCCAGATTGGGCGTGATAGCGTGGCCCAAACCGTAATCGCTGTTGTCGGGGTTCACACAAACCTGACCACCAACACCTACACTTACAAAGAAGTTGTCTTTCCAGCTTTCGCTAACATACTTCTCTTTGGTCTGTGCAGAGAGGGTGCTTGCTACCCCAGCCAACATCAAAGAAAATATTACTAATTTACTTTTCATTGTTTTTTTGAATTTAATATTTCAACACTTTTTGTTTCTTATTTGCTTCCCGACCACCCGACCTATTTCAGATAAATCTTGTAAGTCAAACCGCCGGTAAAGTATTTCATTCTTTGCATTTCTACCTGCGCGTGCAAATGGTTGAAAAGCAAATAGGTGGCACCCATAGCAAAATCCTTATTGTCATACTCAGCTATCAAGCGCAACTGCGGATGAAACGAGGGGTTGTAGGTCATACCCAAGGCAAGGCCGTTGAGCGGATAGTCGTTACGGTTGTTCCAAAGGTAAGCGAGGTGAACCCCGATTTCCTCCTTGCCGATGGGAATGTGCTTCGAGGCTGCCATATAAAAACGACAGAAGTAGCCATTTCCATCCGTAGAAGCAACCGTACCGTCACCCGACTCCGTATAGGGGTCAGAGGTGCCGACAACTACTGCAGGCATATACTTCCAAAACTGTCCCTCTTTCAATGCCCGGAGGCGGAATGAGAAGTAACGGTCTTGGTTCGTAAACTTGCCTTTACCCACCTTCCAGTCAATCCCGATGTGTTGCGACTGGAACATGGTTGCCGTATAGGCTACCTCCAGCCAGGGAAAGATGGTGACATTGAGAAAGTAATTGTACGTATGGTAGTACCATCCAGAAGGAGTGATTTCCTTGTTCAAAAAGTTTCCACCAATCATCACTGTCTTATCCTTCTGCATTTCGGCAGAAGGCATGTGCAGCAGACCGGTGACACCGTAGGTCAACTGAGCAGAAAGCATAAACGGACAGCAAACCAATAAGAAGATAAGAGCTATACGTTTAACCATTTTCTTGTCGTCAATTAGAGTCTATTTATACTTTATGCTCAGTTCCCTTGTGATGAAAGTTAATCTACAGTTAGCTTAACAGATTATTCGCCCTGAGAAGCGCCACCACCTGCACCAGGATTAGCGCCATGCTGATTGTGAGCGTCATGAGAATCGTGGCTGTCGTGAGAATCATGTGATTCATATACAGGCCAAAAATCAACTTTAGCCTGCCACATTACAGTACCCTCCACATCGTTGAAAGAGAGCGTGCGAGTCTCATATGTAGCCTTCACTACATAAGAGGTGATAGATTTGCCAGCAACACCCTTCAGCGTTTCCTTCTTTAAAGCAGCAGTCAAACCATACTTCTTGTTCAGAGCCTTTTCTGCACAGGCAACCCAAATTTGACCATCAGTCAAAGCCTTCGTAAAGAGGTTATCATCTTCAGGTACAATGGTAGAAGCGAAACCAGTCATAAAAGGCAACTGAATTTCAACATCACCGCCAACTACAGCCTCAACGTCCTGAGTAGCAGATACACTGATGTCACCATTCTCATCGATTTCAAAGTCACCATCAGCCAGCGTAATACCTGCCTCTTCGAAGATAGCCTTAACCTTTGATGAAGCTTCAGATAATACAGCATTGGATTGTTCAGAAGTTGCAGGAGTATTCACAGCATCGGGATCATCAGGAGCAACCACCTGAGAAGCAACACCTACCAGTGCGAAATCTACTGTTGCAATAGAAACATAACCAGAAATAGTAGAGGAAGGCAAGTAAACCTTCTTCGTTGAAGTAAAGTAACCTTCCAGGTCAGCAACAACCTCAATCTCGGTATCAGGATTAACTTCAGTTTTGTAATAACCATTCGTAACCGTAACTACCTGACCAGCAACCGTTACCTTGGCGTTCAAAGCTTTTCCATTTTCAACGTCCAGTACATTACCTTGGATGTAGTACTTCGCAGGATCCGGAGTGGGATCGGGAGTCTTGTCCAATTCTTCTTTCTCATAGCAGCTAGTCATTGTACCTACTGCTAACAAGGCCAATGCCAACTTGGCACTGAGTCCACGAAAAACATTTTTCATTTTCATCTCAAAATTTAAAAATTAATAATTCAACAATTCCGATTTTATAAAATAGGGGTTATAGGCATTCTCAACCAAGAAGTTATCATCAGGACTGGATCGATAGAAGTTTCCATACTTCTTTTCGTTACCAGAGTTGTACCTAAATCCAAACTCTCCTGCGACGAGGCGTGGCATATAACCTTTACGTTTATACTTATAAGGTGGCAGGGCTATACGGAAGGCAAACCCCCCGTTAAAGCCATTGTTGGCTGCATCATCCTTTCCAAACACCTTCATGGCATAGAAGCCAATGGAGGCATAGCGGAAATGACGGTACATCTCAAACTGGGTACCATACTCTTCCATCAAGAAACGCTCACCCTTCAGCATGACCTCGGTGTTGAACCTCGGCCAATAGTAGTGCACACCTAAATGGAAGTCGGTCGTCCATTTCTTCCCATGGTAATAGGCCCAATGATCCCAATAGCCCTTGCGTGTAACACCTAAACGTCCCGTGAGCCAAAAATGTTCATCGGGAAAGATGTACTTAGCGCGTAGCTCAGCCCCTGAACGTCCACCTTCATAGAATCCCACAATACCCTTTAAGAAAATGTTATAGGGCAAGCGGATATCCTGCGACAGTGTCAAGAATCCGGGGCGAACCTGGCTATATGGACGACCATAATAATCGTTGGACACCGGAACCACCACCTGAGCCGTCAACTTCATACCCTTCCACATCGAGACCTCAATGGCCGGTGAGAGTTGGAAGACGTAATCGTACATCTTGGAGAGCTTGTAGTTCTGGAACATCAACCAGGGATAAACCACCACATCAACCTTAAACAAAGAACGATTTGACTTCACCACCTTACGTGCCTGTTTCCAGGTACTACCCAATTCGTAGCTCACGTCCCAATCTTGGCGAGTCGCCTCAGGGATAGTATCGCCTACCACCGGATTGTAGCTCAGAGAAATCTGAGGTACATTGTTGTTAAGCAGTACAATTCGACATTTTTTTGATTCGGGCAAACCCTCCTTCTGAATCAAATCCACCGCCTTGGCAACTCCGACCCCCTGCTGGCGATAGGCCGAATTTTGCAGGACATACACCCGTTCCTGCTCATCTTCGGTCCACCCCACGTTTTCAAAGCCCATATCTACCAAATGCTTTACCGTCTGCTCTCCCGTTTGTGCCCATAGCGAAGTCATGCCAAGGGGCGCAAAAAGAAGGAACAACAGCAAGGCCATTCTCTTAGTAGTCAGCAACTTATTCATTCTTGGGTCGTTATACCTTATCATTAAATCTAATAAAAACCATGCTTTTTAGCACAAACACGGGGGCAAAAGTACGGACATTTTTCCTATCCACAAAGTATTTCAATGAAAAAAATTACATTAGTACATATTTTTATACCATTTCAACCATTGTGAGCCATGCCTTCTTATCGGCCTATCGGTACCTGCTGCCATCTCCCTTCATGCCACTCCGTAACGGTCCGGAAGCCGGCATTCCACAACGCCTGCAATGCTGCTCGGCGCCCCGAAGCTATTTTATCAGGGTAGTGTGCATCGCTATTGACCTGCACCTTGGCACCTATATTATATAAATAGGTATAGTAACGCTCGTTGGGGAAAAAAGTATGTATATCCTCGTAAGCCTTGGTATTAACCTCTACAACATACCCCTTCTCTACTATTTTAGCCAGATAGTTACGCACCATCTTATCATACCACGTCTCATCCAGCAGTCCAGGGCGGTAACAGGAGGCGTTGTAGTGCATCTTGTCCGGATGACCCACGATGTCAAATCCTCCAGCATCAAGCATGGCATCCAGCTGGCGGTAGTAGCGACAAATCACCTCGACCACATCACCTCCAAAATGTGTATCCACAAGGCGACAAAACTGTGAA
Organism: Bacteroides sp.; assembly: GCA_051878775.1. GTDB lineage: Bacteria > Bacteroidota > Bacteroidia > Bacteroidales > Bacteroidaceae > Bacteroides. The sequence continues at coordinate 10,063 of JBJEKT010000012.1, forward strand.
GGTGGACAGTCAATATCCACGATATTCCCCATGGAGTCTTCAAGCATGTGTACAGACCCTATGCGGTAATCCAAAGGCAACTGCTGGAAACGGTTCATGGAGGGGTTGCTATCTGCATTGAGGTAGTCAATTTCCAAACCAATGCAGAGTTCAATTTTCCCTTCATAGCGAGCCTTCATTCGTTGAAACTCCTGCAGGTAGTCCTCCATGCGGTCCCACTCCATGGTCCATGCAGTGGAGAAAGGAAGAGGCGCATGCGAGGAGAAGCCAAACGAGCTAAAATGGTCAGCCACTGCAAAACGCAGAAAATCATCCATCGATGCCCTACCGTCACAATAGAGGGTGTGAGCATGGTAATTGGTCAGGTTCATCCCTCTATCTCGCTCAATTCCAGCCATCGCATTGTCTTTTCATCCAGTTCATCATTCAGTACCGGGAGGCGTTTCGACATCTCGGTCAACTCTTCTACAGAGAGGGTGCCGCTGCAGAGCTGTTCCTCAATGAAGCGCTTCTCCTCCTCCAGCTGGGCCACCTGCTTTTCGAGTTGCTCCATTTCACGCCGTTCGTTAAAAGAGAGCCTACGGCGGTCATTCATACGCACCTTGCCCATCTTCCCTTCCGCTTCCCGCTGGGCCTGCTTCTCTTTTTCACGCTCCATGGCCTTTCGCTCCAGCTTCCAGTCTCGATACTGCGTATAGTTGCCAGGGAAGTCGCGGATATCTCCGTTGCCATTGAAGACGAGGAGATGATCTACCACCTTATCCATGAAGTAGCGGTCGTGACTCACCACGATGACACACCCCTTAAAGCTGCGGAGATACTCCTCCAGCACCTGTAAGGTGACAATGTCGAGGTCGTTGGTAGGTTCGTCAAGTACCAGGAAATTGGGGTTACCCATCAGCACCGTACAGAGATAGAGTCTGCGCCTCTCCCCTCCACTCAGTTTATATACATAGCTATGTTGCGTCTCGGGGGAGAAGAGGAAATGTTGAAGGAACTGACTGGCTGTAAGCCGCTTGCCATTGCCCAATTCGATAACCTCGGCAATGCGTTGCACGACGTCGATGACCTTCATCTGTTCATCAAACTGCAATCCCTCCTGCGAGTAATACCCAAAACGAACCGTCTCACCGATGGCGAGCGTACCGCTATCGGGCTTGACGAGTCCCAAGAGCAACTTGACGAAGGTAGATTTGCCGGTGCCGTTGTGACCGATAATACCCATCTTCTCATAACGCGCAAAGATATAAGAGAAGTCATCGAGTATCTTCAGCTCTCCAAACGCCTTGTAGAGATGGTCAGCTTCGAAAATTTTGCTGCCAATATAAGATGCCTTCACGTCGAGCTTGACTTGCGCTTCGTTCATGCGCTGCTTGGCTACCTTCTGCAGTTCATAGAAGGCCTCCTCACGGTAACGTGCCTTATGTCCCCGGGCCTGCGGCATCCGACGCATCCACTCCAACTCAGTGCGGTAGAGGTTGTTGGCCCGCTCTATCTCCACACTCTTGGCATCGAGGCGCTCCTGCCGCTTTTCCAGGTAGTAGCTATAGTTGCCCTTGTAACGGTAGAGGGAACGGTTGTCTATTTCAATAATCTCCGAGCAGACACGATCGAGGAAGTAACGGTCATGCGTCACCATCAGCAGGGTAATCTTGGCTTGCCGCAGATACTCCTCTAGCCACTCAGTCATCTCTAGGTCAAGGTGGTTGGTAGGCTCATCGAGCATAAGAAAATCTGGTTCGGTAATCAGCGTATTGGCCAGAGCCACCCGCTTGAGCTGACCACCTGAAAGTTGCTCCACCTTACGGTCGAAGTCATCGATATGTAGTTGCGAAAGGATTTGCTTGGCCTTCTGTTCATACTCCCAGGCCTTCTCCGCTTCCATCCGCTCCAGCAGCGACTCATAGTGTGGGTGCCCCTCAGTAGCCATGCACTGCTCATATTCTCGAATCAGTTCCGTGATCCTATTGCCATGATGAAAGCAGGCCTCCAGCACGGTAAGACCTGCCGGATACTTAGGGTCCTGTTCCAGAAATCCCACACGCAGGTCGCGACGGAACGAGATAGCACCCTCATCCATTCCCTCACTGCCTGACAGGATATGGAGCAACGTGGATTTACCACTGCCATTCTTTGCAATAAGCCCCACGCGGTCTCCCTCAGCCAGACCAAAAGCGATGCGTTCAAACAGCACCAGATCACCAAACGACTTGGTCAAGTTCTCCACTTGAAGTATAGGTTGAGCCATTATAATGTTCTTCAGTATGTATGTAAACTAATCACTAATCACGAGCCTATAGCTCTCCTCCAGATTGATTTCCTCACCAGCTTTTACGCGGCTCCACACCAGCCTCAGCGGATCGACTATCTTGCCATCCGACACACGTTGAAGCACTGGGGCCTCCCTGTTGCCATCCACCAAAGTTCGCCATTCGTAACCGTCTATCTCATTGGAAAGGATGACACAGAGCGTGATGCCTAAAGCAATCCAGGGGTCACGTTTCTTCCTGCTCCAGCCTGCTTCGTTGACAAGCCGTTGTAGCTGGGGCAAGTCCTCCTCCGCACCCTGGAAGTCGAGCGCAAAGCGACTCTTCACCTCATGCTCCATGGTGGCATAGGCCTCATCTATCTGCCAGATTTCCCAAAGACGCACGGGAATCACCTCTGCAGGATACTTCTGCTGCAAGTCACGAATCTGCAACGTGGCTATCACCTGCTGGGCCAGCTGGCTAGAACCGTCACGCATCACGGTGAACGAACACTCAATGGCCAAATCACCTGTTCCCGTAACCCACCAATGGGTGGTGTAGGCAGTGCCTTCTTCTACAAACTCCTCCTTGCTATAGGCACAACGCCACTCGCCCACCTTAACAAGCTGAGCTGAAGGGCGCTCACGCAGTTCGTTCTGCAGGTTAGCCTCAGCATAGCTGCTGTTTCCCCTGAAGGCCGAGATGCGGAAATTGCCATCCCACACATCGGGATTATAGAAGAGGAAAGACCCCTCACCATCCTCAAACTCACTCCATGCCGTAGGATAGCTCATGGCAAACCACCCACCCGGTGCTATAAATCGCTTGGTATCCATCATATTCTTTTCTTTAATTGCGCCACAAAAATAGGAGAAATCTCTGAAACAAACAAAAAAATAGCCGATTCTCACGAACCAGCTACCTCAATCATCATCTTTGAAGACTAATGTCTTCAATATACTACCAATGAAAACTACTTTTCTACTTTTTACGATGCAAAAATAAACTATTTATTTCAGATGAGCAAACGTTTTAAGTTATTTAGGTTAACAAGGCACAAATTGAAGACGAAAAGAAACAAAAAAAGCTGGCCCCATATGGAGCCAGCCTATTTTCTTATTTACATGTTATTAATTCCAACCCGGATTCTGGTCAAGCTGAGGATTCAGCGTAATCTGACCGGAAGGTATAGGATAGAAATAGTACTTCTTGTCGTATGCACGAGGTTGGTTGATGGTGTTCGAACCAATCATGTAGCCATCGGCTGCCACATCCACCTCGGGATTAGCCAGTTTGCTCAGGTTAGCACCCTTGTAGATGTTGGGGTGCTTGCCGCTGTCGAGCAGCTCGAGCTGGTGCCAACGTACGAGGTCCCAGTAGCGGTTCCAGTTGTCCATAATCAATTCGCAACGACGCTGGCGACGAATTTCCCAAATCAAGTTGCTTACACCCATGTTGTTGGCAGGATCAGCCTCGGGAGTTGTGGTCAGCCCTGGCAGACCGGCACGAGCCATGAGCAAGTTGACGCTCTTGTCGAGGTCGCTCTGCGTGAGGCTACCCAGTTCAGCCTTGGCCTCAGCATAATTCAGGTACACTACAGAAATCCAGAAGAGCGGGCAATCGGTATATTGCTTACCGATGTTATTACGGTCGCTGAGAGCCAGTGCTTCAGGATTGTCATACTTAGCAATACCATAACCTGTAGAAGAGGTGAAGGGAGCTACACCGGCACGTGAGTAAGCTGAACCCTTGAAGGCCAGTACGGGGTCGAGGATAATGCTCAAACGCTTGTCGCGAGTGGCGAGAATCGGCTCGATGTTGAAGTGCCCCTCTGCATCGGGCTCTACGGCATCGTTGGTGTCCAGGCTAGTGGTAGCGCGGGGCTTACCATCCAGGAAGAGGTAAGCATCAAAGGCATCCTTCGTCATACCGCTTGTACCACTGGTGTTGGCGGTATAGCCGATGGTAGAGTGCATCAATGAGTTCTGCGAGTAGGGCTTGTAGAAGATCATTTCGGGGTTGGAAGCCAGGCTGAGGGAGTTATAGTTCGCTTTGTAGCTATCGCTCAGCGAGTACTTCTTAGCCATCAAGGCTTCGCAAGCCGATACACACTCCTGCAGGTACTTCTTGGCACGAGCCTCGTCGGGACCCTTACCTGCATTGTCGGCAGCCGTACGGTAGCGGCAGTAGGTTCCTTCATAGAGGGTGACGTCGGCCTTCATGGCAAGGGCCATGTCAGCAGTGAAGCGTTGCTTGTTGGTGCCGGTAATGTTGGCAGCAGCGAAGTTGAGGTCCTCGAGCACCTTGTCCATCACCTCATCGCGATCCTGACGTGGACCGTAGAGCACGGTTTCGTCATTGGGGTCGAGCACACCTTCTACCCAAGGCACGTTACCATACATACGAACCAGCTGGTAGTACTGCCAAGCACGGTTCAGGCGGGCAATGCCGATGAAGTTGTTCTTCTCTTTTTCGGTCAGCGTAGAGCCGTTTACCCCTTCGATGATATAGGCAGCACGACGGATTTCGGTAAAGGGTGCAGACCAGTTGGTGGAGCTGGAGGGTACGTTGAGGTTAGTCCAGTTGTTGTCCTGGTAGTCCACCTGGTCATCGCTCAGCGTCTTGTAGTAGAACCATCCCTGTCCGCCTCCGTTGCCATAACCCAGGTACTGGTTATAGAAGGTGTTGCATTGGTTGTCCACGTTGCTGGTGTTGCTCCAGTAAGCTGACGTATTGGTAAAGGTATCGAGTGGCGATTTGTCCAACAGGTCGTTGCAACTTGTCAGCGCAGCGAGCGCCACGGTGCTATATATAAATAGTTTTTTCATCATTCCAAAGTTTTTAGCAGTGAATTAAAGAGTAACCTGAACACCAAACGAGAAGGTACGGGTGATCGGCGCTGTACGTCCCCAACCACCATTGCTCAAACCTTCACCCGTGCTGACTTCGGGGTCAACAGGAAGGTCGTTGCCCTTGTGGAGCAGGAAGAGGTTGCTGCCGCTGAAGTAGATGCGGGCCTTCTCGATGAACGCCTTGCGGGTCCACTCCTTCGGAAGGGTGTAACCTACGGTTACGTTCTTCAGACGGAGGTAGGACATATCGGTCAGGTAGCGGGTCTGCGGATAGTAGTTATTGCAACCGTTGGCAATGGTAGAGATACGTCCCTTGGTTTCATTACCTGGGTAGAGGCGCGGATAGGTGTTGCCCTGGTTGATTTCATAACCGGTGATGGTCTTCCAGTCGCTGCTGTAGAGCACCTTATTGTAGCTGGTCTGGTTTTCATAGACTGCCAGGTCGGCGACACGCATCAAGGGGAAGTTGAGTGAAGAGATGGTCCAGTCCTCACGCTTGCCTACGCCTTGGAAGAAGAGGTCGATGTCAATACCCTTCCAGCTGCCACCGAGGTGGAATGCATATTCATAGCGTGGGAGTGTATTACCAATCACCTTCAGGTCGCCGTGGTCATCAGCCGTACCCTTGCCACCGTCAATCTTACCGTCCTTATTCAAGTCCTTATACTTGATATCACCCGGGCCGTAGTGGAACGAACCGGTTTCAAGTCCTGCCTGCGAGGGCACACCGTTGGCATAGTTCCAGCTGCCGTCAGCATTCTTACCGGTGAAGTCGCTCTCTTCGAAGTAGCGATCGGTCTCGAAGCCCCAGATGTCGCCGTAGGTTCTGCCGCTATAGTAGGAGTTGAGCAGTTTGCTGTCGTTGGTCCACTTGGTCACTTCGGTCTTGCTGTCGCTCAGATTGAAGTTGGCATAGACGTTGAAGTCACCGAAGGTGTGATGCCAGTCGAGGTTGAGTTCCCAACCACGGGTGCGCATCGTACCAGCATTTTCATAAGGAGCAGAAGCACCCAGCACGTTCGGACGGGTCTGAGCGGGAGCCAGCATGTCGCGGTTCTCACGCTGATACCAGTCGAAACTGGCGTTCAGTTCATTGTTCAAGAAGCCCAGGTCGATACCGATGTCGGTGGTGCGGATGCGTTCCCAAGAGAGTGATGAAGAAACCAGGTCGGGCATGTTGTACATCGTCAGCTTGTTGGCATTGGCATTGTTGCTGTCCACCCAGTAGAGACCAGAGCTTTTTTGGCTAATCAATGCCTCAAACATATAGTCACCCACGGCCTCATTACCGATTTCACCCCAAGAGGCACGGATCTTACCGCTGCTGACCACCTTCTTCAGCGGAGCGAAGTAGGCCTCTTCAGAGAAGCGGTAACCTACCGATGCAGAGGGGAAGAAGGCCCACTGGTCGTTGTGGGGGAAGCGAGACGAACCGTCGTAACGGCCGTTGAGTTCCAGCAGGTAGATACCCTTGTAGTCGTAGTTGATACGGCCAAAGTAACCGGCCGATGCACGGTCGTTGTGTGCCCAACCAATCTGCTGTCCATCCTGGTTGGCCAGGTTGAGCTCGTTGTACGACTGGTCGTACAGTCCCGAACGCTGACCGCTCAGGTAGATGTAGTCGGTCTCTTCGGCATTGGCACCAGCCATCACATTCAGGTTGTGGTGCTTGGCCAAGGTCTTGGCGTAGTTCATGTAGGCATTGAGCGTCCAGGTGTTGCGCTTCGACATGTCGCGGAAGGCTGCTGAAGCCGACTTGCTGACGATATACGAAGGAGTGGTTGAACCCCAGTTGCGTGCATAAACGGAGAAGTCATCCCAACGCATGGTCTTATTCTGGATGGCGTAGGTGAAGTCTGCATTGAAGGTCAAGCCCTTGATGATTTCGGCCTTCACGTAGCTGTTCATGCGGGTCAGGTCGGTGATGATGTTGCGGTCAGAGGCCTGCTTGATCATACCGATGATGCGAGAATCGACACCGTCAATCGTGTTGGAGGGGATGAAGAAAGAGCCCCAGCGCCACAGGAACTGATAGGTATTTGAGTAGGTTTCGGGCTTAGTGTAGTCGCGGCGTGAGAAGTTCATGCGAGCGCCTACCTCCAGCCAATCAAAGATCTTAGAAGAGACGTTGGCCGAAATGTTGTACTTCTTCAGCTTATCGGGACGAATCTTCAAGATGCCCTCCTTCGAATCGTAACCAAACGACAGGTAGTAGTTGGTCTTACCCGACGTACCCTGAACATTGAGGTTGTGGCTCTGCGAAGGAGCAGCCTTCGTGTAGAAAATGTCCTGGATATCGTAGTCGGCATAGTAGTAGGCCGTTCCGTCGATGATGGCATAATCGCCCACATCGCTATCGCTCTTATAAGGACGAGCCTCGCCGTAACCAATCTTGCCCCCGTTCTGCTGCTGCCACTTCTCTGCGTAGGGCAACAGTTTGTCAAAGTACATACCGAAGAGTTCCACTTCGTACTGGCCTGCGTTGGCCTTACCTTCAAGGGCCATCTTCAGCTGCGTAGGAACATCGGGATAGTCGGGGATGTAGGTGGATTGGTCCCAAGCAAAGTTGTTGCTGTAGTTGATGGTCACCTTATCGGTGGGCTTGGCGCCCTTGGTCTGGATGAGGATTACACCGAAGGCTGCACGTGTACCGTAGATAGAGGTAGAGGCAGCATCCTTCAATACAGAGATGCTCTCAATGTCCTGCGTGTTGAGGAACGAGATGTCATCATAGGGCACGCCATCCACCACAATCAGCGGGTTGCTCACTTCGCCGTTGCTCAATGTTCCGACACCACGGATACGCATCGAAGCAGCTTCGTTGATGTTACCAGAGGTTGTTGTAATGGTCAAGCCCGGAACAGCACCTTGCAGCGCCTTAGCCACATCCTGCTGCGGACGGCCTTCCATCGTCTTGCCCAGATCGACCGTGGTTACTGCACCGGTCAGGTTCGCCTTCTTCTGCGTACCATAACCTACAACGACCACCTCGTCGAGCAATTCTGTATCTTCTTTCAATACCACACGGAGTGTCTTAGTTGCCTTCACCTCCTGCGTCTTGTAGCCTACGAAAGAGATTTGCAGCGTGGCCCCTGCCTTCACGGTGAGGGTAAACTTACCATCAATATTGGTTACCAGGCCGTTGGTCGTTCCTTTTTCCACCACACTGGCACCAATGATGGGTTCGCCTTTTGCATCGACAACCACACCATTGACGGTAACAGATTGCATTTGTTCGGTAACACCGGGATTAGCTGCTGTAGTCTCGGCTGCCAAGAGATTACCGCTACTTAGAAACAGTGCGCTCAGAGCCACTGCCGTGAGGAACTTGCTGCCTGCCAGCCCTCTACTTTTGCGATTTTCATTCATAACTGATTAGCGTAATTAATGTTGATAGGATGTAGAGATAGTCAATCTCCATAAATAAATAATAGGTTTCTCTGAAGTCAGACAGATACCCCAGTCTGACTAAGGGTACAAAGCGTTTGTTTTTAGTTCATAGGCAATTCCAAAAAATTAAGCATTTATATTTTAACAATTAACTCATTATTCAGATTGAATCACCCCTTTTTAATTGGGCAATACTTATTTTTTTGCAAAGTAATAAATTAATTTAGAAATCAGCAAGGGATATATTCTAAAACTATGTTAACAACACAAAAATTATTGAGAACACACGTCCTTTCAGTGAAGAACAAAAGCGATAATCGCACAAAAGAAGCAAAGTATGTAGGGAGATTAGCCATATACCTTATATTAACGTGAGTTCGATGAATTCAAAACAATGTAAGTTGCGTATCTAATGTTCGT
>JBJEKT010000013.1:0-4340 GCA_051878775.1 Bacteroides sp.
CTTGATGCGTTTGAGTATGCGCACAAGCACAATGTCGTCCACAAGGACATCAAGCCTTCTAACATTATCATTACCACAGAGGGTATTCCCAAGGTGCTCGACTTTGGTATCTCTGCCTTGATAGAGGAGAAAAGTGTAGATAGTTCAGCGGAAGGTGCTCAGCAGGATAATGACATCATTATGGGTACCCCTTCGTATATGAGCCCCGAGCAAGTCAAAGGGCAGAAACTGGATGCTCGCTCGGATATCTACTCCCTGGGCGTGATGCTTCACCAGATGCTTACGGGCAATCCTCCCTACGACACCACGACGCTCACGGAGTTTGAAATTTACAAACACGTGGTCGAAGAGCCCCTGCCTCGCATGAAGACCTACTACAAGTACGTCTCCGACAAGATGCAGCTGATAGTAGATAAGGCTACGGCCAAGGACCCTGCCAAGCGATTTGCCAGCTGTGCTGAATTCAAGAAGGCGCTTCATAAAGTACTCTTCCCTTCTAAGATTTCCATGGGTGTTAAGATAGGTGCCGCTGCTGCTGTGGTGGTGCTGCTCGTAGGCCTCTTCTTCGTATGGGACTACAACCGCACGAAGATTTCCTATTATAAGGATTATGCAGAGCAGTGGGGTGTACCTCAGGGCATCGGTGAGGTGAGCGGGAGCACCCGCAGTCATCTCCACCGCATGTACCGCTTTGAGTACAAGCACTACAAGCTGCAGCGCATGAGCCACGTCAATAGCATCGGCACCCTGATTTCCGACACCGAGAGTGAGCGGGTAGGGCGTCCCATTGACGCCACCTACAGTTATGACAGCGACGGCAATCTGAGCCGTGTCAAAGTGATGGATCACACAGGCAACGTGCTCTACATCATGTCCTACAACGAGAAGCTCAATACCATCATCTTCCAGTATAACGACGAGTACGGCACGGAGAAGTGCATTGGCAGTGAGACGGTAGGCCATGGGGATGCCCTCAACGCGGACAGTAAACGTGGTCGTATCTCACGTTACCTTATTGAGTATGATGCGAAGGGCTACGTCAGCAGGTTACGTTATGCCGGTTTCCAGAATATTCCCGTCGGGGATGCACATGGCATCTACGGTCGTCACTACACGCGTGACAAGAAGGGCCGTGTACTTGAGGAAAACTATCTCGGTCCTGATGGTCAGCCCAAGGCTACCAAGTGGGGTCTTGGACGTAAACTCTTCACTTATGATGAGGACGACAACTGGATTTGTGCCACCTATCAGACCGTGGATGGTCAGCCCTCACTCGATGCAGAAAATGGTACTGCCATCTGTGAGAATCATTATGACAAGTATGGTAACTGCATTTCCCAGCTGTTCAAGGCTGCTGATGGTGAATTGATGATTCCCGGCCTGTATGGTACGGCTGGACAATCTACCGAGTATGATGAAAAAGGCTATATCCGACGTGTCTCTTATGTGGGTATCGACGGCAAGCCAGCCTTCTCTCCCAACGAAGGCTATGCGTCCTATACCACTACGTGCAATGAGTATGGCTTCTTTGACGAGATGCGCTATTTTGACCTGGAAGGAAATCCTTGTACCAATCGAAGTGGCTATGCTATTCGCCGTATGGTGACCGATGCTCAGGGTAACTGTCTCGAAGACTGGTATTATAATGTCAAGGATTCACTCGTCTTCAATGCCGATGGCTTTGCAGGAGTAACGAGCGAATACGATGATAAAGGCCATGACACACGTATAATTTTCTATGGGACTGACCGTAAGCCCTGTTTGCGCTCTTCGGGCGTAGCAGGATGGACACGGGAATACAACGCCATGGGTGATGTAATCCGTGAGAGCTATTTTGATACCGACTTCAAGCCCATATCCGATAACAATGGTGCAGCTATCCTGGTCATTGACCGTGACCTGCGCGGTAACATCACGCGCATGTCCAACTTAGATACCGAAGGGAAGCCTACTTTGAACAACGATGGTATTGCTTACTTCACCTATAAATACGATGAGAACGGTAATGAGATTCTCCGTCAGTTCTATGATGTAGATGACCAACTTACCGTGGGCTATGGCAAATACGCCACTTTTGAACAGACTTACGATGAACGAGGTTACCTCATAAAGAAGCGCTACTACGATGTAAACCATAAACTTGTCATTGTGGATGGTAATGCCGGTACCAATTATGTTCGTGATGAACGCGGTAATATTATCGAGAATTTCCCTGTAGGCACTGACGAAAAGCTTGCTCCAGGCAAACTGTTGGCACGCTATAAGTATGACGAACACGATAATGAGATAGAGTTTTCACTCTATGATGGTAGCGGACGTCCAGCCATCAATTCGCTTGGTTATCACAAGTATATTGCTCAATACAACAATCGTAACCAGTGTACAGAGTTAAGCTATTACGATACAAAGGGGCAGCTTACTGACTTCTCAAACAAGGGTTTCTGCATCAAACGCATGGAATACGATGTGCGTGGTAACTGTGTCCGTCATGCCTACTTCGACAAGTCGGGCGCTCCCGCTATTTATACAGGCGATAATGAAGGTTCCTACTCCAGCACTGTCTTCGAATACGATAACCAGGGACGCGTGGTGCGAGAATTTTTCTTCGACAAGGAGGGTATTCCCACCAAGCCCAGTGTGATGGTACCTGAAGGGATTGTGAAGTACGACCAATGGGGTAACCGTTGCTATATCGCCTCAGCTGATGGTCAGGGTAACTTGATTTACAATCCAAAAACTGGTTATTCTTATGTCGTAAAGGAGTTCAACAGCAGTAGTAAGTTGTTGTCGGAGTCCTACTTCAATGAAAAACAGCAGCCCATGCTCTGCCGTGATGGTTTCCACAAGAAGGTATGTACCTATACCAAGTCTGGTCAGGAAGAGAGCGAGGCCTATTTTGGTACGGATGGACAGCCCATGTTTATTAACGGTTTCCACAAGATGACCTATCTCTATAGTGAGTCAGACTTAATCACGGAGTACCGCTGCTTGGACAAGAACGACAAACTCACTAATTGCGCCGCAGGTTTTGCCCGTGTGGTAGTCACCTACAAAGAGGGAGGTATCCCCTCTACCCGTACTTACTACAGCGCCTCGGGCAGTGTGCTGCGAAAGGAGAACTATGTGGCCGGTGAGTGGACACAGGTAGAAGATTGGCGTGGCAACTTCAACAACAACTTTGCCAACCAGTTGCCCATTGACCTCGAAGATAACATGGACAATTTGGTTGTCCGTAAAGCCCGCATTGTAAGCAGTTCGCGTGCAGATGTCACTTTTGTGTGTCCTCGTTCCCAATACGATATGTCGAAATCACAGATTTCTACCTATCAGAATTACGTCACTCAGCTGCTTGACTTTATTCGCACCGAATGTAAACTACCACGGAGCGTAACACTTCACGGTATCCTGATGGATAGTAAGGGTAGAGAAATCTACACCGTAAATAGATAATTGTAACTATAATATTTATAAATAATGAAACGCATTGTTATCACCGCTTTATTGGGCCTCCTGTTATTGCCTAACTTGTTGGCTCAGAATCCTAAGAACCTCAGTAACGAACAACTCGCTATGCGCAGTGACCTCTTCAACTTCGTGAAACAGGAGGGTTACATGCCCGAGTTAGACTCGGATGGCGATATTAAGTTCAAGTCGGAAGGGAAGACTTTCTACATCTCCATTTCTGCAAACGACGAAAGCCCGATGTATATCACCCTCTTCCGGGAATTTGCTTATCCCGAGAAGTACTCTAAACGTACTGTAGTGCTTGCTTCTGAAGAACTTAATCTCTACAAGGGCGTAAAGATTATCTTCTTCAAAGAATACTATCGTGTATGTGCTGAACTTTATGTGCGCGATGCAGAACCCCTTAAGGGTTGCTTCTACAAGCTGATTAATAATATTGATAGTCTAGTGGGAGATATCTTGGAAGAGTGTGCCAAGGTGAATGATACAGGCAGTGCAGTAGGTCAGGGTGGCGCGCCCTTTACAGTGAATAGCATCGACGTGGCTAATGTGGATAAGGACAACAACATCATCAACAGTTGGGGCAATACCATCTACAGCAGCCAGACGAAATACCTTAAGCCGCGCATCAACATCACCTCCAACGAAAGCAGTGGCAAATACTATGTCTATGTGAAGCTCTTTAAGGACAATGTGCTTCAGCGTAATTCCAACACATCGCCCGAGGGTTATACCTATTCAGACGACATCACACTGAACGGTACGGGCAATCAGACCATCAATCTTGTAGGATGGGGATCAAATACTTCCGGTAACTGGTCTGCGGGTTCCTATCGATTCGAAGTTTGGTTCAAAGGACAGCTGTTGAAATCAAA
>JBJEKT010000014.1:0-4332 GCA_051878775.1 Bacteroides sp.
CGTCCACCACCACGGCAATGGTTTTCTTCTGCTGCATGAAGAGTTTCATCAGCTTATGAGCCGACATGGTCTCAGGCACAATGGGCACCTCCTTGATGTGAGTGCGCCAGTCCTTGGGGTTGCGAAACATCTCGGAGGAGTGGATATAACCTACCACGTTATCAATATTGCCTTCGTAAACAATGATTTTCGAGATGCCCGACTCCACGAAGCGATTTTTGAGTTCTTCAAGCTGAGTCTCTTTATCCACTGCCACTACTTCTGTGCGGGGCACAATGCAGTCACGTATCTTGATATTGGAGAAGTCAAGCGCGTTCTGGAAGATTTTCACCTCGGTGTTCACCTCCTCTGGCACTTCAGCATTCTCAATGCTGGTCTGGATAAAGTAGTCCAGATCTACCTTGGTGAAGGCTTTAGCCTGTGCCTCTTCGTTCACCTTCACACCTACCAGGCGCAGGAAGAGGAAAGAAATGCCCGATGCCAGCTTGGAGACAGGGAAGAGCACCACATAGCAGACGAAGAGGGGCAGGGCAAAGATACGCAGCATGAGGTTAGGATTGATCTTGAAGAGGGTCTTCGGCAGGAACTCACCCGTGACCAAAATAATCAGTGTGGAGATGATGGTCTGCACCAGAGCCTTGACGAAGTCATTGGGAATGAGGCCAGCTAGCAGTTGCTGTTCGATAATCTTGGCCATCAAGATACCATAGATAACGAGGGCGATATTATTGCCCACCAGCATTGTGGAGATAAAATTATTGGGGTTACGCAGAAAGAAGGAGGTGATGGACGACACCACCCCATCGCGCTTTTCCATCTCCAGCCGCAGTTTGTTGACCGAGACGAAAGCTATCTCCATGCCGGAGAAAAAGGCCGAAAAGGCCATTGTAATCAATAGATAGACGTAGATATCCATGGCTATATCAGGGCTGCTGTGAGGGTTGTGACTGAAGGGTGTCCGCAGGTTGCTGTGTGGCTTGATCCACGTAGAAGATACCCTCGGTCTGATGAATGGTGTAGATGGTCATCTCTTGATTCGACTCAAAGCCGTGACCGGTAATGATACGGTCAGGTTGCTCGATACGGATAAAGCGGTCGGAATAGATTTTCTTCTTGCGCTGGTCCCAGTAGAGCAATTCGGTATTGAAGCGTTCACCCTTGAGGTTCTTAATATCCACATGCCCCATCAATTTCCAGAGTTCCTCCTTATTATAATAATAGGCGGTATCGGCATCGATGCTGGCTTCCACTTGAAAGAGCGTATCAAACTTCTCCAGATGAATGCCCTCCTCGAAAGCCCAGTGAGGAGGTTGCTTGCGGTCGAAAACCAGCCAACGAGGCGTAGTGATGCGGTAACGCGTTACACCCGAGTCGGAGATGAGCGTGGTCACATCATGCGTATCCATCACGGGGAGGGAGTCACGCTCGGTAATGGCCTCACCCAAGTTTTTCTTCTTGCCCGAGCAGGAGCAAATAAAAAGAAGCACAGCCATCGTGCAAAACACGATGGCTATGCTATGTGTAATATGGAAACGGCTATGTCCGATCTCCTTCATTAACGAACGACAGTAGATTCACCAATCCAACCGCCAATAGTCACGCGGTCGCCAGCCTTAATACCGAGCATGAAGAGGTCCTTCGTGGCAGGAGTATATTTGGCATAGGTATTAATCAGTTCCTGAGCACGCTCTGCGCAGTCAGGGTTCACCTGCTTAGCACGCTGCAGCTTGTCAATCACGAGGAAGAAGGTACACTTATTAAGTGCGGGTTCATCACTCCAGTTGGGTGCGCCAGCGATAGCCTGAGCCATGAGGATATAGGCATCGCCAAAGCTCTCGTTATAAGAGAGAGCCTTCTGACAGTAAGAACGAGCCTGAGAATACTTCTTAGCACTCAGCAGAGCCAGAGCGGTAGCGTAAGCCATCTCGCACTTCTTGGAGTCGTCGGTCTCGTTGGTCAGAGCCTCGTCAAAGAATTGCACGGCCATGTTGTAATCGCCCTTCTTGTAGTACATGTAAGCCACACCGACAGCTGCATCGGGTGTGGGGTTAATCTTGTACATATATTCTGAAGCGCGGAAGTAAACCTCACTTTCGTTACACTTCATCATCCTGAGGATGGCGATGGTCTTCTTCAGGAAGGCTGAGTCGCCCTTGTTCTCTTCCACCTTAGCACCGTAGATATTCTGCAGCGATTCACAGTCAGCCACACCGCTATTGATGAACATGGCTACGAGGTTCTCTTTCACATTCTTCAGCGCCTCTTGCTTCTTTTCCTTGGTTTCGTTAGCGATAGCCTCATCCACATATTTCGAAGCATCGAGATAATCCTGGAAGAATTGGTCAGTATGGTTGCTGTCAGCCTGGACCATCTTCATAGAGATTTCAAGGAAGTAGTGGAGGATAGCGCCTTCGGTGTCACCCTTAGTGCTGTTCACCGACTGAGAGAGCCAGGCGTAAGCCTGCTTCAGATCCATCTTAGGAGAGTAGAGAATGTAATCCACAGCCTTCGTACCAAGGGCACCATCTACGGTAGGCACCTGTCCAGGCTTGAACTTCTTGGCAAACTCAGGCAGATAGTGCATTTTCAGATCGTGCACTCCCATCAGTTCGTCGAAGTACTTCTTGTAGTCGGCCGAGTTGCGGTCCTTGATTTCCTTAAGGAAGCTGGTAAGGATGGTAGTAGCATCCTTGAAGGTGTAATACTTCAGCGTGGGGCACTCTTTCAGCACAGCCATACAGGGGGTGTAAGCATCCTTGTAATTACCGGCGCGAACAGCCTCGTGGGCGATACTGAGGTTAGCGTTACAGCTGTTTTGAGCAAAGGTTGCTGTTGCTCCGCATGAGAGAAGCACTGCAGCGACAAGCGTCTTAATCTTCATCGTATTTAAGTTTTTAAGTTATAATATCGTTAAACTCTTTATTAGCTTTTTCCTAATCCACCTTACGTTTGAAGAACCAACGTTCGTTGAAGGTCACTCCCACACAGAGGCGGAAGGAATTTTCATTCAAGAAGTTGGCCTGTTTACCTTCGGTCCGAACGAACTGCGCAGAGAGGTTCACATAGGAACGTGTACGTGGTATCGGCAGTCCTAAACCGGCGGTGAAGCCATATTCATCGGCACCACGTACTCCCTGCACCTTGTAATAGGGATTGGAGTAGAAGGCTCCGATGCGGTATTTCACGTGCGAGAGATAGCTCCGACCCATGGGGTTGGGGAAGTACTCTGCTCCGAGGGCAATCTTCGTGCGGTTACAGTAGGCATCATCGTTGCTCATGTAGCTGCTGTTGCTCCACTGCTGGAGCAGCAGGTCTGCACTGACGGTAAGACGTCCGTCGTACTGATAGGCTACACCGAATCCCAACGTGGTGGGGATTCCGAAGGTGGCCACTGTATCGCGCGTATTGATGGTATATCCCAGCGAGGAGTTACCCGTCTGCGTTGTAATGGTGGTGGTATTGCTCAAGTCATGTCCCGGGGTAAAGACCACACCTAGCGTAGCCTGATGTTTCTTGCTGAACTGGTGGGTGTATTGCAGGCCCAGGTCTATCAAGTAACTTTTAATATCCACATCCACCGCACGCGAGAAGGGCAGTATCGCCGAATTACTGGCGAAACTCTCACTCGTCGTACGCGAAATCTGCCCCCAAAGGTACGAAATATTCGCTCCCACGGAAAGATTTTTAAATATTTTAAATCCTGCACCCAGATAAATACGATGCAGACCGCCCTCTCCCTGGTAAGTCAAGGTGTTAGCATTGTCGGGGTTGACCTCGTCCTCCATGGTCATACCTAACTGATAGCCCACGTTGGAGAAGGGAAGCAGACCGAGGCTGATACCAGCCCAAGGGGCAGCACGGAATTGCATCGCAATGTAGTCGAAACTGGAGTTGTTGGCATTCATCTTGATGGTGCCGTTACTCAGGTTATCTTTCTGCAGGGTGATCCCTCCATCAAAGATGAAGGTAAGTGAATCAACGGCTGTATAAGATGCAGGGTTAGCGGAGTTGATATGAAACCGATCCCTCAGCGCAAACGCTACCCCACCCATTGCACGGCTGTTGGCCGAACCGTAGTCGGCCAGCTGTCCCAAACCGTAACGGGTATATGGAGAGTTCGTATTGTTCTGAGCCCATGCCCCTCCACACGCCAAAAGCGAGAGGAAAAGCAGCCATAACGTCTGTCTTGTTTTACTCATTATTATATAGTACTATGCGATTGAGTCCTTTTAATACCAAAAATTTGTCTGCAAAGATGATATTTTTTAAGTTGGTATCAAAAGAAAATCGGCAACCGCCCGTTAAAAAAACCAAAAGTTGAGGATATTTATG
>JBJEKT010000015.1:0-4330 GCA_051878775.1 Bacteroides sp.
TGTGGGCCCTCTTCTTCTGCTTCGTGCTCAACCTGCTCAGCGCCGCCCTGCCGGCCCTGCGTGCTTCGCGTATGAACATCGTCAACGCCCTGGGCGGGAGGATACATTAGTGTTTAGTGATTAGTGTTTAGTGATTAGTGATTTATACGATGAATAAGAAACTCTATACTCAGATTAAGAACGAATGGCGCAGCAACCTCTGGCTGCTGGCCGAACTGCTGGTGGTGAGCGTGGTGATGTGGTACATCACCGACAGCTTCTATTCCAGACTCGCCACCTATTGTGAGCCACGCGGCTTCAATACCGACCACTGCTACCTCATCAAGATGGGAGCCCTCAGCGAGAAGAACGAAGGGTACCAACCCTACGGCGAAGATGGCCGCTCGCAGAAGCAAGAGGTGCTCGAACTGCTCGACCGCATCCAACACCGCCCGGGCGTGGAGGCGGCCAGCCTCTCGCAGAACAGCTTTCCCTACAACGGCAGCAACTCAGGCATTCAAGTATTCTGCGACACGATGCGCACACGCGGCTATGTGGTCCGCCGCTTGATTACCCCCGACTTTGTACGTGTATTCCAGTACCGTGGTGCCAACGGCGAGCCCCCCGAACAGCTCATCGAGGTGCTTAAGGAGAATCCCCGCAACATACTGCTCTCCAACAACCTCTTTAATCGCTATCGCGTAGAGGTCAAGGATCTCGTAGGCAAGGATATCAACTTTGGCGACACCACGCAGATTTTCCACATTGGAGCTGCCCTGCAGGACGTGCGCTACGACGATTTTCAGCAAGCCCGTTATTGCTACTGCATCTGCTTCACGGAGAAGGTGCAGGACTGGTGGCTTGACAAGGATGCCGAGCTCTGCGTGAGGGTGCGCCCCGACGAGGACCACGACTTCATCAACCGTCTCCTGGCCGATGCCGAGCGGCTCTACCGCGTGGGTAACATCTACATCGCCAACGTGCGCTCCTTCGAAGACATCCGCTACCATTTCCAGAAAGCCCAGACTGACGGCCTGCGCAACAACCTGGTGGGCATGGCCTTCCTGCTCATCAACATCTTCCTCGGACTGCTGGGCACCTTCTGGTTCCGCACGCAGCAGCGCCGTGGCGAGATTGCCCTCCACAAGGTGCATGGCGCCACCAACCGGAGTGTCTTCTCACGGCTCATCTCCGAGGGCCTGCTGCTTCTGCTGATGGTCACTCCGTTGGCTGTGGGCATCGATATCCTCTTGGCCCACTTCGAGCTCAACGCCTGGCACAACGGCACCACGCTGGAGTGGCCCCGCCTCGCCCTCTGCGCCGCCATGACCTCCGGTGTCATCGCGCTGATGATTGTGGTGGGCATTTGGTACCCCGCCCGCAAGGCCATGCACGTACAGCCCGCCGAGGCGCTCCATGCTGAGTAGCTTCAGCAGTAACTGGAGGATATACATAGACTGAAATTCTCTCTCTTAGTTATGCAAATAGCCCGACATGCGCTTCTCGTAAACGTCATGCCGGGCTATATATATACCCACACATCCTATGGCAAGGGAGAAAAACAGCACCACATGATGCTCCATTTTTCAATTATTATTGTATATTTGCCGCCAAAACTTACTAATACCCATTCTAAAAGCCATGATTCGACTGATACTTCTGACTGACTACACCGAGAGCTTCTCGTACAACCTGCTGAAAGGCATCCTCTCCTACTCGCGACACGGCCAGCCGTGGGTCATTTGCCGTATGCCCCATACCTACAAGCAGGCTCACGGTATGGAGGGCGTACTGCGGTGGGCCAAGGCCTGGGAGGCTGATGCCGTGGTGGGGCGCTTTGACAACAAGGACAACATTGGCCTGCTCAAGGAGAACGGCCTCATCGTGCTGGCACAGGACTACAAGAGCCGGTTCAGCGAAGTGCCCAACATCACGGGCAATCACCTGAAGGCAGGACGCATGGCAGCGGAGTTCTTCATCCGCAAGGGATTCCAGCACTTCGCCTTCTACGGCTACCACGATGCAGTATGGTCGCTGGAGCGGTGCGAGGGCTTCAGGCAGGGGCTGGCTGAGCAGGGGCTGGAGCAGAACCTCTCGGTCTATCAGCGGCAGTCAGTGGACGATGTATGGTTTGACGAGGCACCTCCCCTGCTGGCCTGGCTCCAGTCACTCCACTACCCCACGGCACTCATGGCCTGCGACGACAACCAGGGGAACCGCATCACGGAGATTTGCAAGGTGTACAACCTGCGGGTGCCCGAACAAATCTCCATCCTGGGGGTAGATAACGACAAAATCATCTGCAACATCAGCGACCCGCCCCTCTCCAGCATCAGCCAGAACATCGAGAAGGGTGGCTACGAGGCGGCTGCCCTGATAGAACGCTTATATAATAAGGAAGAGAAGAACCCCCAGGACATCGTCATCGAGCCGATGAACATCGTCAACCGCCTCTCCACCGACTACTACCCCACCTCCGATCCCTACATCCTCACGGTGCTGAACTACATCCACCGCAACCTCTCCAATCCCCTGAACGTGGACGACCTGGTGGCGTTGGTCCCCTTGTCGCGCCGGCTACTGGAGATACGCTTCCGCCAAGCCACGCGTCAGTCCATCCACCAATACATCTCCACCCTGCGCATGGAGCGCTTTGCCCAGCTGCTGCAAGCCACTTCCGACCCTGTGAGCGACGTGGCAGCCCAGGTGGGCATCGACAACATCAAGAACCTCTCCCGCCAGTTCAAGCAGGCCAAGGGCTGCACCCCGCAGGAGTACCGAAAGCTCTTCGAACAGCAACAGAACCTCAGTGGGAATCCTGAGGACGACAACGCGATGGAATAAAGCGTGAAGCCCAAACTCTTTTTCGCAAAATGAGGAAAGGTTTACGCAAATAATACTACCATTGGCGAAAATATCACCTACTTTTGCAAAAAATATCAACGCATAAAGTAGAAACACATGAACGCAAAACGCCATCTGACCCTCCTCCTGGCCTGTCTGCTCCTCTGCTGCGGGCTGGTGCCTGCCCTGCAGGCCCAAGAGAACCGCTGCCCTGCGGACTCACCGCTTGACGGCAAGGACACAGCTGCTGCCGTCTCACTGCTGACCGATAAGGCCTGCTGGATGCAGCACCTAGCGGACACTGTGGTTGCCTGCACCATTGTCCTGCCAGGCACACACGACAGCGGAGCGCAACATGGCGGTGCGCTGCTACAAACACAAACCACCGATATACCTGCGCAACTGGAGGCCGGCGTACGTGCCTTCGATATCCGTCTGCGTGAGCACAAGGGGCAACTGGGCCTCTACCACAGCCACGCTTTCCAGCGCGTCTATTGGGAGAGTGATGTACTGCCTGCCCTGATTGACTTCCTCCAGCGTCACCCCTCCGAATGGCTGGTAGTCTCACTGAAGCGCGAAGGGGGTGAATCAGCCGATTACCGCCGACTGCTCAGCCAGAGCCTCAGCAACGAGACCTACGCCCCCTTCTTCCTCTCTGACTGGACAGCGAGCTGCACCCTGGCCGAATGCCGCGGGCGCATCCTCTTCCTCCACCGCGACGAGGTAATGGAACGCTATCCAGGCGTACGATGCGAGGGGTGGGCCGACAATGCCACCTGCCTCCTCACCCTGCGCACGGCCCAGGGCAACACCACGCAGGTGCTGCTACAGGACGAGTACCAATACAAGTCGGCAGCCGAAGCCCCCAAGAAGCAGGGGGCCATCCTCAACAGCTTGCGGCAGATGCACCAGCCTGACAAGGCGTCAACCTTCCGCAGCGGCATCTCCTTCGTGAGTGCTACAGCCTATCCCTATGCCACGCCGAAGCAATTTGCCAAACGGCTAAACAGCGCTGTGGCAGAGCAGATTGCCTCAGAGAGGCTCACCCCGAGTGGCATCCTCTTCATCGACTTCATCGACCTTCCCGGGGGCAAGCAGCTCGTAGAGCAACTGATTCGTTCCAACTTCCGCTGACACGACGCTATTTTTCGCAATTTGAAGATAATTTTGCGCAAAATGGGGGTGAAAAGCAAACGATATCCTCTATTTTTGCAATAAGAAAACAACTTTAAACAGTAATTATTATGAGATTATCGATTGATTTGGGTGGAACCAATCTACGCATTGCCCAAGTGGACAACGGCGTCTGCCTCAACAAGAGGTCTGTACCCTGCAAAGCAGCCGAAGACGCCGAAGTGGTCATTGCGCAACTCTCGCAACTCATCAAGGAGATGATGCTCCCTGAAGTGGACGGCATCGGCATCGGGGTGCCCTCCATCCTGGACTCCACACGCGGAATAGTATATAATGTAGCCAACATTCCTTCCTGGAAAGAGGTGCATCTCAA
>JBJEKT010000016.1:0-18638 GCA_051878775.1 Bacteroides sp.
TGCTGGAGAACCTCTTCAGCGTGGTTGTGGCACCGGTGAGCGTGCTCTTCATGGGGTACATTGTCAGCTTTGCCTGCATGGCCTGCTTGCGCATCGTGGTGAAGATGCTCTTCGAACGCATCAACTTCGATGGCTCGCACAGCACCAACGTCTTCATTTACGGTGCCAAGGAGGCGGGTATCAATATTGCCAAGTCCATGCGCGTATCGCTGAGCAACCACTACCGCCTTCGCGGATTCATTGCCGATGAACCTGAACTGGTCAATAAAATCATGATGGGTGTTAAGGTCTATCCAAACGACGACACCCTGCTGGATGAAATGTTGGACCGCGAGACGCAGGTCATCATTGTATCGCCCGCCAAGATGGGTGAACTGAAGGACAGTGACTTTGCCGACCGCATGTTGTCCCATAACATCAAACTGCTCTCCGCTCCTCCCATCAGCGAGTGGAACGGTCAACTCAACCCCACGCAAATCAAGGAGATTCAGATAGAAGACCTGCTGCAGCGTGAACCTATACAGATTGATATCCGTAAAGTGGCCTCTCACCTGGAGGGTAAGCGGGTGATGATTACGGGCGCGGCCGGCTCAATCGGTAGCGAAATCATGCGTCAGGTGGCTTCGTTCAACCCCTATAAGCTGATTCTTGTCGATCAGGCCGAGACGCCGCTGCATGACATCCGTCTGGAGCTGCAAGACCGCTGGCGCGACATCGATGCAGTGACCATCATTGCCGATATCTCTAACCCCACCCGCATGGAGGCCATTTTCAGCCAATATCGCCCTCAGTACATCTTCCATGCCGCTGCCTACAAGCACGTGCCTATGATGGAGGATAACGTGAGTGAGTCGATACAGATCAACGTGTTTGGTACGCGCACCCTGGCCGACCTGGCTGTGAAGTATGACGCAGAGAAATTTGTGATGATCTCTACCGATAAGGCGGTGAATCCCACCAACGTGATGGGTTGCTCCAAGCGCATCTGCGAAATCTATGTGCAGTCGCTGGCTAAGAAAATCATGAAGGAGGGTGGAAAGACGCAGTTTATTACCACACGCTTCGGCAACGTACTGGGCTCCAACGGCTCGGTGATTCCCCGCTTCCGCGACCAGATACAGCGTGGAGGTCCCGTCACGGTGACCCACCCGGAGATTATCCGCTATTTCATGACCATTCCCGAGGCTTGCCGCCTGGTGCTCGAAGCGGGCAGCATGGGCAATGGAGGTGAAATCTACATCTTCGATATGGGTAAGCCGGTGAAGATTGTCGATCTGGCCAAGCGCATGATCAGTCTGTCGGGCCGCAACGACGTGAAGATAGAGTTCACCGGCCTGCGTCACGGCGAGAAACTTTACGAAGAGCTGCTCAACGTGAAGGAGCTGACTAAGCCTACCTACCACGAGAAGATCATGATCGCCACGGTCCGTGAGTATGACTACGATGAGGTGAAGGAGCGCATACAGCATCTGATAGACATCAGCTACTCCTACGACCAGATGCAAATTGTGGCTACCATGAAGGATCTCGTCCCTGAATTTATCAGCAAGAACTCCTGCTTTGAGGCGCTGGATAAGAAATAATAGGTCATTTATTGAAAAAATAAACAAAAAGCTTGGATATTTCGTCCAGGCTTTTTATTTTTGGGGTGGTTTTTAGATGATATTGTGGTTTAACAGGAAAAAATGATAAATATGTCCATTACGAACGCCATCAAGTCCGTGGTCAGATTTTATGCTGACGGCTTCCGCCAAATGTCGTGGGGGCGCACGCTGTGGCTGCTTATCCTGCTGAAGCTCTTTATTATGTTTGGGATCCTGAAGCTCTTCTTCTTCCCCGATTTCCTCAGTACGAAGGCTGGGGGAAACGAGGTCCACTACGTGAGCAATCAGCTCATCGAGCAAAGCATGGCCAAGGATACCACCCTGCAGAGATAACCCAAGCAACTTTATAATCTTAAAAATAGTTCCGCGTATGTTAGCACACATTGACACTTCGTTGATTGACTGGTCGAGAGCGCAGTTTGCCTTGACAGCCATCTACCACTGGATTTTTGTACCGCTCACCTTGGGATTGGCGGTTATCATGGGCTTGATGGAGACCATCTACTATCGCACGGGCGAGGAGAAATGGAAACGTTCGGCCCAGTATTGGATGAAGCTCTTCGGCATCAATTTTGCTGTGGGAGTAGCCACAGGATTGATTCTGGAGTTTGAGTTCGGCACCAACTGGAGCAACTACTCCTGGTTTGTAGGCGACATCTTCGGTGCGCCGCTCGCTATTGAAGGTATCCTGGCCTTCTTCATGGAGGCTACGTTTATCGCCGTCATGTTCTTCGGCTGGCAGAAGGTGAGCCGTGGCTTCCATCTGGCTTCTACTTGGCTCACCGGACTAGGTGCCACTATCTCGGCCTGGTGGATTCTGGTGGCGAACGCCTGGATGCAATACCCCGTGGGTATGGAGTTCAATCCCGATACGGCCCGTAACGAGATGGTTGACTTCTGGGCTGTGGCTACCTCACCTATGGCAGTCAATAAGTTCTTTCATACCGTGCTCTCGGGTTGGGTAGTTGGTGCACTCTTCGTGGTGGGTATCAGCTGCTGGTACCTGATTAAGAAGCGTCATCAGGCCTTTGCCTTGCGGAGCATCAAGGTGGCTAGCTGTGTGGGCCTGTTCGCGGCACTTCTCACGGCTGCCACAGGCGACGGCTCAGGCTATCATGTGGCGCAGAAGCAACCGATGAAGCTGGCTGCCATGGAGGGATTCTACGAGGGCGAAGAGGGTGCCGGACTGGTGGCCTTCGGCCTGCTCAATCCGCAGAAGAAGTCGGTTGCCGATGGTGTTGACCCCTTCCTGCTGCGTATCGAGATTCCCAAGATGCTCTCCATGCTGGCTGAGCGTGACATGGATGCCTTCGTGCCTGGCATCAACGACCTCCTGCAGGGGGGCTATACGCTGAAGGATGGTTCGAAAGCCCTGTCGGCTGAGGAGAAGATGGCCCGTGGACGCGAGGCGATTGCCGCCTTTGCCGCCTATCGCCAAGCCAAGGCCGAGGGTGACGAGGTAGGCGCTGCGCTTTGTGCCATCGCACTGAAAGAGAACATGCCTTACTTCGGTTACGGTTACATCAAGCATGCCGAAGACCTGGTGCCCAACGTACCGCTCACTTTCTACATGTTCCGCGTTATGGTGATGTTGGGTGGCTATTTCATCCTCTTCTTTGCGGTGATGCTCTTCATCGTCTTCCGCATGGACCTCAGCAAGCTCACCTGGCTGCAATGGATTGGACTCCTCTCCATCCCCTTGGGCTATCTGGCCGGACAGGCTGGATGGGTGGTAGCTGAGTGTGGCCGTCAGCCCTGGGCCATCCAGGACATGCTGCCTGTCAATGCCGCCATCTCCAAGCTGGAGGTTGGCTCCGTGCAGACCACCTTCTTCCTCTTCCTCTTGCTCTTCACGGTGCTGCTGATCGCAGAGGTCGGCATCCTGCTGAAGGCCATCAAGAAAGGGCCCGAAGCGTAATTTTCAACGTCATGAAAAACTCTTTTCAACAGCGTGATAATCTTTTTTCAGTAAGTTGAAACAGGCTTTTCAGCAAGTTGAAGAGAACATAGCAACAAACAAGTATCAACTGATTAATCGAATGCCATTATGACAGAATATCTTTTCCTCCAACACTACTGGTGGTTCATCGTCTCCCTGCTGGGAGCCATCCTGGTCTTCCTCCTCTTTGTACAGGGAGGCAACTCATTAGTATATACGCTGGGACGTACCGAAGAGGAACGTCGCATGATCATGAACTCCACAGGACGCAAGTGGGAGTTTACCTTTACGACACTGGTCACCTTTGGTGGAGCCTTCTTCGCCTCGTTCCCTCTCTTCTACAGCACCAGCTTCGGCGGGGCCTACTGGCTCTGGATGATTATCCTCTTCAGCTTCGTGCTCCAGGCAGTGAGCTATGAATTTCAGTCGAAAGAGGGCAATCTGCTGGGCAAAAAGGTCTATCGTGCCTTCTTGATTGCCAACGGCATCATCGGCCCACTGCTGTTGGGCGGAGCCGTGGCCACCTTCTTCACGGGGTCCGACTTCCTGATTAACAAGGGTAACATGGCGAATGAACTGATGCCCGTCATCAGCCAGTGGGGCAACGGCTGGCATGGACTCGATGCACTCGCCAATCCCTGGAACTGGGTGCTTGGTCTGGCCGTCTTCTTCCTGGCCCGTGTGCTCGGCATCCTCTATATCATGAATAATGTAGCCGATGAGAACCTCCGTTCGCGCGGCAGTGTGCAGCTGGTGGGTAATGCCGCCTTCTTCGTGCTGCTCTTTGTCATCTTCCTGCTCTACGTGGTGCTTAAGGATGGCTATGCCGTTGATCCCGCCACGGGCATCATCTCCATGGAGCCTTACAAGTATCTCCATAACCTGCTGGATATGTGGTATGTGCTGATAGCGCTGCTGGTGGGTGTCGTACTCGTGCTTTATGGTATTGTGCGCACCGTAGTGAGCAAAAGCTACATCCTGGGTATCTGGCCGGTAGGCATCGGCGTAGTGGTGACGGTGCTCTCTCTGCTGCTCTGTGCCGGATGGAACAACACGGCCTACTATCCCTCAAATGCCGACCTGCAGAGCTCGCTCTGCATCACCAACAGTTCATCGAGCCTCTTCACGCTCCGCACCATGGCCTACGTATCCGTGCTCGTGCCCTTCGTGCTGGCTTACATCATCTATGCGTGGCGTAGTATTGACCGTAAGAAGATTGATGTCGATGAGCTCAAGGAGGAGGAGCACCTCTATTAACCCGATACATGTATATTTAATATAAGAATGAATAGACTGAATTATTTTGGAATAGGAATCTTGGTGTGCCTGTTCGCTGCGGCCTGCTCTTCCTCCACCAAGGGGGATGGGAGCAAACTCACGGAGATGAGTGCGGAAAGCGCAGTCTCTACAAAGCCGGAAAGGATGCAGGTCTCTGAAGTAACCGAAACATTTACCTTGAAGGGTGGTAGCTACCAATCCACCGTGGTGCGCAGACCCGATGAGTCGCTTCCTATAGTAACCAATTCAGAGGGGGCGAAATTTGTGGATAACCGCATCTCGCTCCGCATTACGTCCCAGGGCCGTAACATCGTGGACCGTGTCTTCACCAAGCAAGACTTTGCCTCGCTGCTCAATGCCCGATTTATGAAGTATGCCATCCTGGAAGGGCTGGTATTCGATCAAGTCACTGAGAAGGGGATGATTCGCTATGCAGCCAGTGTGGCCTATCCGCAGTCTGACCTCTACGTGCCGATACGCATCACGGTCACCCCGCAGGGACAGCTCAACATAGAGCGAGAAGAGATGATGGATGAGGCTCCAGTGACATCGGAAGATACCGAGAATAAACCTGTTACAAGATAAATAGTGTGATTATGAACTATGGATTTGTCAAAGTGGCAGCCTGCATACCTGCTGTAAAGGTGGCAAACTGCCCATTCAATAGTGCTGAAATCGAGAAAGAGATTATCCTTGCCGACAGCAAGGGGGTAGAGATTATCGCCTTTCCTGAGTTGTGCATCACATCCTATACCTGTGGTGACCTTTTTGCTCAACAGCTCTTGCTTGATGAGGCCGAACGGGGCTTGATTAAGGTGTTGGGTGATACTCGCCAGCTCGACATCATCGCCATCCTGGGCATGCCCATTGCCGTAGAGGGGGCACTCCTCAACGCGGCTGTGGTCATTCAGCGGGGTAAGGTGCTGGGCGTAGTGCCCAAGACCTTCTTGCCCAACTACAAGGAATTCTATGAGAAGCGTTGGTTCACCTCGGCCCGCGATATCCGTCTGGATAATGTCCGGCTCTGCGGGCAGACTGTTCCCCTGGGTACCGACCTGCTCTTTGAGGCGAGCAATACCACCTTCGGTGTGGAGCTTTGTGAAGATGCGTGGGCCGTGATTCCTCCGAGTTCGCGGTTAGCCCTGGAGGGTGCAGAGATTATCTTCAACCTCTCTGCCTCTGACGAGAGCATAGGCAAGCACAGCTACCTCTGCCAACTGATAGCACAGCAGTCAGCCCGCTGTCTCAGCGGCTATGTGCTCGCCTCTTGCGGCTTTGGCGAGTCCACTACCGATGTAGTCTTTGCCGGCAACGGCCTGATTTATGAGAACGGGCTGCTGCTGAACCGCAGCAAGCGCTTCAGCTTCGAGCCGCAGACCATCATCAGTGAGATTGATGTAGAGAAACTCCGTACCGAGCGACGGGTAAACACGACCTTTGCGGCAGGCAGGGCCACCCTCCAAGGCATCCCTTACCGCAGGATACAGGCTGAACCGGCCAATCCGCGCGACCTGCAGCTGACCCGCACCTTCGACCCGCATCCCTTCGTACCCCAAGGTCCCACGCTGGATGAGCGTTGCGAAGAGATTTTCTCGATACAGACTACAGGCTTGGCTCAGCGCCTGGTACATACCAAGGCGAAGAGTGCCGTTGTGGGAATCTCGGGTGGTTTGGACTCTACGTTGGCCCTGCTGGTGTGCGCACGTACCTTCGACCGCCTGGGCTGGGACCGTAAGGGCATTGTAGGTGTCACCATGCCAGGCTTTGGTACTACCGACCGTACTTACCGCAACGCCCTCTCGCTGATGGAGTCATTGGGCGTAACCATCCGTGAGGTGAGCATTCGCAAGGCCTGCCTGCAGCACTTCGCTGACATCGGTCATGACGAGATGGTGCATGATGTGGTCTATGAAAATTCACAGGCACGTGAACGTACGCAGTTGCTCATGGATATTGCCAATCAGACGTGGGGACTCGTGATTGGTACAGGTGACCTTTCCGAGCTGGCCTTGGGATGGGCTACCTACAACGGCGACCACATGTCCATGTATGGCGTCAACGGCAGTGTGCCTAAGACGTTGGTGCGCCACCTGGTGAAATGGGTGGCTGAGCATGGCGTAGATGATACCTCACGTGCCACGCTGCTCGATATCGTCGATACGCCAATCAGTCCTGAACTGATTCCCGCCAATCCCGATGGTCAGATCAGTCAGGTGACAGAGGACCTGGTTGGCCCTTACGAACTTCATGACTTCTTCCTCTACTACATCATGCGTTGGGGATTCCGTCCGGCCAAGGTCTATTGGCTGGCCATGCAGGCCTTCAAGGGTAGTTATGACGATGAGACGGTGAAGAAATGGCTCAAGACCTTCTGCCGCCGCTTCTTCAACCAGCAGTTCAAGCGTTCCTGTCTGCCTGATGGTCCCAAGGTTGGTAGCCTTTCCATCAGTCCGCGTGGTGACTGGCGTATGCCTAGCGATGCCTGCAGTGACTCCTGGCTGGCCGAGGTGGATACCTTGTAAGCAGTCCCCCTATACAATAACAAGTACAGGCCCTTCCGTCATACCACGGAAGGGCCTGTACTGTATATGCTCCAAAGCAGTTTAGAAGAAGAACCGCAGGATGTCGTTGAAGTTCGCCCAGAAGAGCAGAATAAAGAGCAAGGCCATACCCACCATCTGGGCACGTTCCATAAACTTGTCGCTCGGCTTGCGGCGTGCTACAATCTCGTAAAGCAGGAAGAGCACATGGCCACCGTCGAGTGCAGGAATAGGCAGAATGTTCATGAAGGCCAGGATGATGCTGAGGAAGGCCGTCATGTACCAGAACTGATGCCAGTCCCACGTAGCAGGGAAG
Source organism: Bacteroides sp. (assembly GCA_051878775.1). Classification (GTDB taxonomy): domain Bacteria; phylum Bacteroidota; class Bacteroidia; order Bacteroidales; family Bacteroidaceae; genus Bacteroides. Next base: position 7,678 of record JBJEKT010000016.1, read on the forward strand.
ATGCTGCCAATAGTGCCAAAGCCACCCAGCTGCTTGGCACCCTCTTTCGAGAAGAGATATTTCATCTGCCCCACATACCCTTTCAACGTGTTCACCCCAAGGGCGATACCAGCGGGGAAGGAGGCAAAGAAACTATACTCTTTGTTGACCACCGGGAAGAGTCGCTTGCTGTCGGTCACGGCATAGGCACCCATGGTGTAGGTGGAGTCGAGTTGTAACGTAAGGAGCTGCTCCTTGCCCCCACGATAGATGGTGAGTTCTACCAGGCGGTTAGCTTGAATCAGCGAGTCATTCTGCAGGGTGCTCTCCACGGCGCGACGTGCTGCGAGGGCTTCACGGAAATCGTAGAAAGCCATGTGTACTCCATTCAGCTTGGTGATGCTGTCGCCCACCTGCAGCCCGGCCAACGCTGCCGGTCGGCCAGCAGCCAGACTATCCACTACGTAAGGCATACGGAAGGTGGCAAACCGCACACTGTCCGTCAGCAATCCATCCATCATCCCTTCGGGAATATAGACCGAGGTCTCCACTCCCTCACGCAGTACAGTGACCTGACGGGCATCGACCACAGCACTGAGCAGGTCTCCACCCAAACGCTCAAACGGCACACCGTCAGCCGAGAGCAGTACGTCACCATCGCGGAAGCCTACCTGATGGGCTGTCTCATTGAAGTCCATACCAAGTGGCGCCTTGCTGACAGGGATGTACTCGTCACCCCAGGTGAAGAGAATCATCGAGTAGATAAAGAGTGCCAGGAGGAAGTTGAAGAGTACGCCGCCAATCATGATAAATAGCCGTTGCCATGCAGGCTTTGCGCGAAACTCCCACGGTTGCATGGGTTGCTTCATCTGTTCCAGGTCCATGGACTCATCAATCATACCGGCTATCTTCACATAGCCACCCAGTGGGAGCCATCCGACGCCATACTCCGTCTCACTGTTACGCGGACGGAACTTAAACAGGGTAAACCAGGGGTCAAAGAAGAGGCAGAATTTCTCCACACGCGTCTTGAACAGGCGGGCAAAGAGGAAATGTCCCCCCTCGTGAATAAGAACGAGCAACGAGAGGCTCATCACGAGCTGCAGTGCTCGAATCCAAAATGTTTCCATTATTCTATGTCTTGATTTTGATTAATAATACTGTTTTATCGGGAAGTAATCAGCTGCCTGGTTACACGGCGGGTCTCTGCATCGGTCTGCACATAATCCTCATAGGTGGGCTTAGCGATGAACGGCATACCAGTCATGGCTTGTTCAATGATATCACTCATCTCCAGGAAGCCGATACGGTCGTGCAGAAACGCCTCTACCGCTACCTCATTGGCCGCATTCACGATACAGGGCATGTTGCCACCACGATGCAACGCTTCATAGGCCAGGGCCAGGTTGCGGAAACGTTCTACGTCAGGCTGCTCGAAGGTCAACTGATGGCACTCTTTCCAATCTATGCGGGGGAAAGAGGCTTGTTTGCGTTCGGGGTATGAGAAGGCATACTGAATGGGCAGACGCATGTCAGGCATACCCAGTTGGGCCTTGATGGCTCCGTCAGCAAATTGCACCATGCTGTGGATGATACTCTGCGGGTGGACCACCACCTCTATCTGTTCGGGCTTGACGCCAAACAGCCATTTGGCCTCCATCACCTCGAAACCCTTGTTCATCATTGAGGCTGAATCGATGGTAATCTTGGCTCCCATGCTCCAGTTAGGATGCTTTAAGGCCTGCTCCTTGGTGACATGTGCCAGCTGCTCGAGGGTAAACGTGCGGAAAGGCCCACCTGAAGCAGTGAGAATCACTTTCTCGATGACGTTTTCCCCTTCGCCTGCCAGACATTGGAATACAGCCGAATGCTCGGAGTCAACAGGTAGAATGGGGGTGCGATTGACGCGTGCCAGTTCGTTGATCAATTCGCCGGCCACCACCAGTGTCTCTTTGTTGGCCAGGGCGATTGGTTTATGCGCCTTGATGGCAGCGATGGTGGGTTGCAGTCCGGCATAGCCCACCATGGCAGTAAGTACCATATCGACTTGCTGGTCGGTCACCACCTCACACAGTGCCTTACTGCCGGCATACACCTTGATGGGCAGGTCGGACAGCGCCTCCTTCAGCTGGAGGTATTTCTCTTCATTGGCTATGACTACCGCCTCGGGCTGAAACTTGCGAGCTTGCTCAATGAGCAACTCTACCCGGTTGTTGGCAGTCAGTACGTAAGCTTCATAGAGGTCGGGATGCTCCTCGATGACCTGCAGCGCCTGTGTACCGATGCTCCCCGTGGAGCCTAATATTGCAATCTGTTTTTTCATCTCCATATATTATATAAGGTATTAGAATACGATGTAATGTTCGGGATTCACGGCTCGTCCTCCTTGCCATAGTTCGAAGTGAAGATGAGGTCCGGTGGTCAGTTTCCCACTGTTGCCGGTCAGGGCAATCACTTCGCCAGCCTTCACGTTGGCTCCCTCCTTGCAGAGCAACGACTGGCAATGCTTATAGACCGAAACGAATTCACGACTATGCTGCAGCACGACCACATAGCCTGTCTCTGCAGTGTAGCTGCTCATCACAACCACTCCGTCAAGGGTGGCCACCACGCTCTCACCCGGACTAGCTGCAATGTCCGTACCATAGTGCCGGCGCTCCGAATCAAAGCCGGAGGTCACCATGCCGCGCGTAGGACAGAAGAAGATGATACCCTCGCGGTTGGCCGTAGGTGAGGGGTTGGTGAGGTTATAGCGCTCCTGCTCTTCATATTGCTTGCGGAAGGCCTCTTCGCGCCGGGTACGCTCCATGAGGGAGTCACCCCGCAGAGCCGTAAGTGAATCGATGGAGTGTACCGTATCGGCTTTGACCTCTCCGCTCAGGATATCCTTGATATTGGCCATGTAGAGGTTCTGTCTATCAATGAACAGCTGCAAGGAATCCACTTTCAACGCATTCTCCACAACCTGTGCGCGGATTTCACTGTTCATGTATCCAGGCAGGTAGTTGCGTAAGGGCGTAAAGGTGATGATTAAGGCAGCCAGTACAAAGAGCACCGTCAGCGCCGAGAGCAATACGGAGATGCCATTCAGTTTAGACACATGGATACCTACCACCTCTTCCAATGTATTCTCATTGATGATGGTGAGCTTGTACTTGAACTTGATGTCTTTCCAAAAAGCAAATTTCTGTCGTTTTCTTCTCTTCTTCATTTCTTCTATACGCAATAGGTTAATGCCTTTCAGTGCAGCGTATGCACCCCATGATGTGGACTCAGTCGGCTAGTTCGGCACTGTCGATGTCAATCAATCCTTCCGGTAAGTCGAGGGTGATATGACGGTGAGCAGTGTCCATATCGATGATGAACTCCTCGCAGGCGGGAATGAGCCATTCGCTTCCTTTCTCGTTGCGGACAATGAAGAGGGTGTTGGCGGTCGAGGTATCCACCTCTTCCACTTCACCCAGATGACCATGATTCACCTCCTCTACACGGAATCCTACGAAGAAGTCCCAACTCAGTTCATTGGGCTCTATCGATTCAGTGTGGATAATGGGGAAATAGACCTCTACATTGGTAAAGCGGCGGGCCTGTTCAGCAGAATCCACCCCCTCCAGCTTAATCAGGGCAGCACTGTCAGAACGAAACCGATACTCCTCGATATAGAACGGCACAAAGATGCCGTCCATCAGGCAGATCAGGTAGTCGGCTTCCACTCTGTCGAAGATATCATCAGTAAACGAGAACTGCAGTTCTCCCTTCACGCCGTGGGGCTTGTTGAATATCCCGATGCGATAGACTTCTTCTTTCTTGATCACGTATCAATCTCCTATCCGTTTAGTGATGCCAGCGTAGTTCACTCGTCTGTGGCTTTAGAATTTCTTTTTGTTGCGGTTGCCAGGTGCGCCTTGGTTACTGCGCGACTGGGCTCCCTTGGTGCGGAAGTTCTGAGCTACCCGGCGGTCCATGAGCGTAGCCAGCTCAGGCGTGATGGAGAGTCGTCCGCGGCTGAGTTCCATCAGGTCCTGATTGATTTTGGCATTGTCGATGGTATCCTTGTTCCAGGTGATATAGTCTTTCTTCATCTGGTTGCAGAGCATGGCCAGGAGGTTCATCTTCTCATCGCCATCAGGCATATCACAGGCTATCTGAATCAAGTGCTCCACCAGGCGGCCATAGTGGCGGAAGCGGATATGCGACTGTTCATAGGGCACGCGCTGCGGAGGCTTCTGCATACGTTCCTTGGCCATGATTTCAAAGGGGTAATCCACGTCCAGCTTGAAATCGCTCATGATGGCCAAGTGATCCCACAGTTTGTGCTCAAAGTCTTCACCTTCACGCTGTTGGGCTGGGAACATGTTGCCCATGATGGTGATGATGGTCTTTGCACAACGCTGTCGCTCAGCACGGTCAGTGATGGTCATGGCATGATCCACCATGTTCTGTACGCTACGTCCATATTCGGGTAGCGCCATTTTCTTCTTTTGGGTATTGTATTGTAACATAAATGTGAGTTGTTATTCATTATTCAATAGGTGGCTTACGCAAGGAGGTTCTTGGGCTTTCCGGCCACGAACTCCTTCAGGTAGAAGGGCTCAAAATAAGCCACGTCTTCGAATTGCTCCAGAGCAATGGCCTTCTCGGCCAGGGGGCACATATGGCGTGCCAAGGGACGGATGCCGTCGATGAAGCGGGCATTAGGATGGGTAAGCACATCCTTGCACTTCTCAGCCCCGGCACCGAAGAAATAGATCGGTCGCTGGTCGAGATAGCTTAAGTAGGTTTCTGCTGTCACGATATCAGCTTGTGTATCACGCACTGGTCGCAAAGCACGGTCGTACAGGGCAGCATAGACCTCCATCCTGCGCGCATCAATCATGGGGCAGAGCAGGGCATCCTCCTCCACTTCGTCATGGTAGAGCAGTACTGGTACGCTCATCACCTGCAGCGTAGGCAGTCCGATAAGATGCAGGTTACGGCCATAGCATACCCCCTTGGCCATTGACACACCGATGCGCAGACCGGTATAAGAGCCAGGTCCGCAGCTTACGGCTACCGCATCCAGGGGCATCGCATGGCTGTCGGCAAACGACAGCGCCTCGTCAACAAACACGCCCAACTTCACATTATGATTGGGCCCATCCAAATCCTCCTGTGTGAAGAGGGTCTGCCCATCTTCACTCACGGCCACCGAACAGGCCTGTGTGGAGGTCTCAATATGCAATATTCTCGACATGATTTTCAATTTTCAAGCTACAAAAATAGCGGATTATTTCCATTTATTAAAATAATCACGTATTTTTGCACAAAACTTAAGAAGCATTATGATACAATCAATGACTGGCTACGGTAAGGCAACCGTAGTGCTTAGTGATAAAAAAGTGAACATTGAAGTCAAGTCGCTCAATAGTAAGGCCCTTGATTTATCTACCCGGGTAGCACCGCTCTATCGAGAAAAGGAGATGGAGCTGCGTAACGAGATAGCTCGCCGCCTGGAGCGCGGAAAAGTAGACTTTACCCTCTGGGTGGAAAAGAATGAGGCAGCTTCTGCAGCTACTCCTATCAATAGTGAACTGCTTGTGGCTTATTATAAGCAAGTAAAAGAGATACATACGCTCACGGGGATTCCTGAGCCCGAGGATTGGTTTGCTACGCTGATGCGAATGCCTGATGTACTGACTCGCGTGGAAAATACGGAGCTGACAGATGAGGAATGGTCGGCTGTATATGCAGGAGTAGAAGAATCATTGGCCCGTCTTGAGGAGTTCCGCAGGCAGGAAGGTGCTGCACTAGAGAAAAAATTCCGAGAGAAAATTTCCAACATCGAACGTCTCTTGAAGGAGATTGAGCCTTATGAGAAGGAGCGCGTCGTAAAAATCAGGGAGCGCATCCTTGAGGCTTTGCAGAAGAGCGTAGATGTTGATTACGACAAAAACCGGCTGGAGCAGGAGCTGATCTACTACATTGAGAAGCTTGATGTAAACGAAGAGAAGCAACGGCTGGCCAATCATCTCAACTATTTTGTAGCCACCCTGGAAAATGGTCATGGACAGGGCAAAAAGCTTGGTTTCATCGCTCAGGAGATGGGGCGCGAAATCAATACTTTGGGCAGCAAGAGTAATCATGCCATGATGCAAAACATCGTGGTTCAGATGAAGGATGAACTTGAGCAAATCAAGGAGCAAGTATTGAATGTCATGTAAACCCACAGAATTATGCCAAAAATCATCATTATTTCAGCCCCGTCAGGTTCGGGCAAGTCAACGCTTATCCATCGGCTGATGGAGCATCCGTTAAATCTTCACTTCTCTATCTCGGCCACCAGCCGTCCTCCCCGAGGAACAGAGCAACACGGGGTGGAGTACTACTTCCTTACCGCTGAGGAGTTTACCGAACGGATTGGTCGTGGTGAGTTTCTGGAATATGAAGAGGTCTATCCCGGACGTTTCTATGGCACGTTACGTTCGCAGGTGGAGTGTCAGCTCGAAGAGGGTCAGAACGTAATCCTGGATGTGGATGTGCTTGGAGGTTGCCATATCAAGGAGCAGTATGGTGATCGGGCCCTCTCCATCTTCATTCAACCTCCTTCGATAGAAGAGCTGCGTCATCGTCTGCAGCAACGTGGCACTGATTCGCCAGAGGTAATAGAGTCACGTATCAGTAAGGCGGCTTTCGAATTAGGCCATGCAGAGCGTTTTGATTGCATCATCGTGAACGATGACCTGGAACGTGCCAGCAGCGAACTGCTCAGGGTCGTGGAGGCTTTTCTGCATGCATGATTTAGTCTTTCATCCTTTTTATTGAGACGTTGTAAATGAGGGAGTCAAATACCCTATGTTGCAAAAAAAACTTTGAAAAAATGTATCTCATTTGAAATTTATTTGTAATTTTGTTCCAAAATATCGATTAACTCTCAAAAAACGTCTCATTGCGATGAAGAAATGTAAATTCCTGTTGGCATTGGTGCTGATGGCGCTTCCTATAGTAGGAGGTGCTGTGGCTGGCGACCGAGTACTTCCCACTGAGGTAGCTCAAATAAACGATAGTTTGAAACGAATTTATGCTCCCGACAGAAGGGTGGACCTCTTTGATGTGGATTACTCCATTGCCGACCGTCACGTGATGCTCCGTGGAGTCACTACCTCTGCTGAGGCCAAGCAAGCCCTGGTCGGCGCTCTCCGTAAGAAAGGTTATGAAGTGATGGATTGCCTCAGGTTGCTGCCTGATGCCGATAACCTGGAGGGTAAGGTGTGGGCCATCGTCAACGTTTCGGTGTGTAACCTCCGTGCCGAAGGTGATTTCTCGTCGGAGATGATGACGCAGGCCTTGATGGGAATGCCTGTCAGGGTGCTGGAACGTGATGGCTGGTATCGTGTACAGACCCCCGATCGCTACATCGCCTGGGTGCATCGTGTGGGCATTCACCCCGTCACACGCAAGGAACTTGAGGCGTGGAATAGAGCGGAGAAGGTAGTGGTGACAGCCCATTATGGGTTTGTATATTCCTGTCCGGACGTGAAGTCGCAGACGGTGAGTGATGTCGTGGCTGGCAATCGTTTCCGCTACGAGGGCCGTAAGGGTGCTTTCTTTGCTGTGAGCTACCCTGATGGGCGCAAGGGCTATCTGCCTCGCTCCATGGCACAGACAGAGACCGAGTGGCGCAAGGGGCTCAAGCAGGATGCGGCCTCAATTATAGCTACGGCAAAGACGTTGATGGGTGTGCCTTATCTTTGGGCGGGTACCTCATCGAAAGGGGTGGATTGCAGTGGATTCATGCGAACTACGCTGTTCCTGCATGATATCATCATCCCTCGCGATGCTTCGCAGCAGGCCTATAAAGGGGAGCACATTGACATAGCGTCCGACTTCAGTAACCTTCAGCCCGGTGACCTTATCTTCTTTGGTCGCAAGGCTACACCTGAGCGAAAGGAGCGGGTGGTTCATGTGGGCATGTACATTGGCCAGGGACGTTTCATCCACTCACAGGGTGATGTGCGCATCAGTAGTTTCCTGCCTAATGACGAGCTCTTCGATGCGTATAACCTGGGTCGGTTGCTCTTCGCCACGCGTGTACTTCCTTATATTAATAAGGAGGAGGGACTCAATACGACCGCTACCAATCTGTTTTATACAGTGCTTAATGACAAGTGACTTTAAATCTTAGAAACTCAACATATGCAGAACCGAAGAGACTTCCTTAAGACTGCTGCCCTGGCCGCTATTGGTTCGGGGATGGCGATGAACGGTCTGATGGCTGATGAGTCAAAGCCGTCCTTTTTCAACATCAACACACGTGGACTCAAGCCTAAAATGCAGCTCCGCTTCTTTCCCTATGAGCTGAAGCTGGCTCATGTTTTCACTGTAGCTTCCTATTCACGCTCCACGACGCCTGATGTGCAGGTGGAGTTAGAGTATGATGGCATCGTAGGTTACGGCGAGGCCTCCATGCCGCCCTATCTGGCCAAGGAGTTGGGTACGGTAGAGAGTGTGATGGCCTTTCTACAGAAGGTGCAGGAGTGTATCGGGCAGTTTGAAGACCCCTTCAAGATGGAAGAGATCTTGTCGTACATCGATGCGATGGACGAGGGTAATGCTGCGGCTAAGACCGCTGTAGATATTGCCCTTCACGACCTGGTGGGGAAATTGCTTCAGGCACCTTGGTATAAAATCTGGGGATTCGATAAGCAGAAAGCCCCTTCTACGACCTTCACCATTGGCATCGATACGCCTGACGTAGTGCGGCAAAAGACCCGTGAGTGCGCTGACCGCTTTAATATCCTCAAGGTGAAGCTCGGACGTGATAACGACAAGGAGATGATTGAGACCATCCGTTCGGTAACCTCACTGCCCATCGCCATTGATGCTAACCAGGGCTGGAAAGAGAGACAGTATGCGCTCGACATGATTCACTGGCTCAAGGAGCGAGGCATCGTGATGATTGAGCAACCTATGCCCAAAGCGCAGATTGATGACATAGCCTGGGTGACGGAGCATAGTCCGCTGCCCGTCTTTGCTGACGAAAGTGTGCAGCGACTCAAGGATGTGGCGGCCCTGAAGGGAGTATTCAGCGGTATCAACATCAAGCTGATGAAGTGTACCGGTATGCGTGAGGCACACAAGATGATGACCCTGGCCCGTGCCCTGGGTATGCGGGTGATGATTGGCTGCATGACTGAGACCTCGTGTGCCTGCTCGGCAGCGGCACAACTCTCACCTGCCGTGGACTTTGCCGACCTTGATGGCAACCTGCTCATAGCCAATGACCGCTTCCGTGGAATGACGGTGGTGAAGGGTAAGATTACCTTGACCGACCTCCCCGGCATCGGAGTGGAGAAAGCGAAACTATAATACGCTATGAACTTGTAGCTCGTGGCTTGTAACTCGTAACTTGTGATTAAATGAAGAAACTGATTTATGCTGTGGCGCTATTGATTGCCGCCTCAGCCTGTAACTCGAAGAAGGAATATACCATTTATAGTTGGGAGAACGACCTTCACCAACGTTTGCTCAATGATTTCTGCCTTACGCGCAGCCAGGTGAAGCAATACATTGAAAAATACATCCCCGACGTGACGGACGAGCAGATGGACCGTTGGGAAGAGAGCCGTGCACTGGAATGTATGATGCTTGATGGTGAGAAGCGCTACTTCCGCAATGCAGGACCTAACCTCTTCCGGCTGGATTCTGCCTGTGTAGATATCAAACTGAAGAAGGATGGTATCGCTACTGGGGGCAGCGAAGACGTGAACAGCAATCACCTGCCCGAAGTGATATCCGCCTCAAAGGAGCGTGGTGAGGTATTGGTTACCCCCAAACGGATGCGCGTCACCTACACCCTCACCGTAGATACCAATGCAGTACCTGCGGGCAAGATGATTCGTTGCTGGTTACCTTATCCCAGGAACGATGTGAGGCGTCAGACGGAGGTGAAGTTCCTTGGAGCAAGTCAGCCGGACTATATCTTTTCTCCTGCAGATTGCAGCCACAGCACGCTTTATATGGAGAAGCGGGCTGAAGAGGGACGTCCCACGGTGTTCAGTGAGAGCTTTGAATACACCTCGCGGGCAGAATGGCACAACCTGAAGCCTGAGGATATCCAGCCTTATGACACCACCTCTTCTATATATAAGGAATATACGTCCGAGCGTGAGAAGCATATCATCTTCTCACCCCGTCTTCGCCAGTTGGCTGCCCGTCTTACCGAAGGTGAAACCAATCCACTGCTTCAGGCACGCCGTATCTTCCGTTACATCAATGACCGCTTCCCTTGGGCCTCGGCACGCGAGTACTCCACGGTGGAGAATATCCCTGAATATGTGCTCGACAATGGCCACGGTGATTGCGGTATGGTGAGTCTGCTCTTCATAACTCTTTGCCGTATCCAAGGCATACCCGCGCACTTTCAGAGCGGATTCATGATGCACCCGGGTGCGTGGAACCTTCACGACTGGGCTGAGCTCTATTTCGAAGGGGTAGGTTGGGTGCCCGTAGATCAGTCCTTCGGCATTCCCAGTTTTGCCCGCAACGAGGATGAGACTTGGTTCTTCCTGGGCGGCATCGATGCTTGGCGTATGGTGGTCAATCAAGACTACGGTATGCCCCTTGTACCTGACAAGCTCTATCCACGAAGTGAGACGGTTGACTTCCAGCGGGGAGAAGTGGAGTGGGAGGGAGGTAACCTCTACTTCACACAGTGGGATTATGACATGGAGATAGAGTATCTCAACTAAAAGCATTTAACAATTAGCAAGGGCTGACAAAATGACTGTTTTGTCAGCCCTTGCTGTTAAGTGCCGTTAAGTGGATATTTTCCTCTGTTAAAAGAGAAGAATTTTTGATGCCAATAGAAACAACTGAATGATTTTTGTCGTTCTTTTAACGCCGAAAAAGTTAAATAAGTATCGAAATTAACATTTTAAATAGTTTTTGATTCACTACTGTCCCGTTAAAGTGGACAAATCGGTCTTTGAAATTATTGAAATATA
>JBJEKT010000017.1:0-4275 GCA_051878775.1 Bacteroides sp.
TTGCTCAGGAACTTATAAATAAAGTTAAATCAAAGTGTTGCGGAATTAAGGTTTATGAATACAGACCTACATTAGTGCACCCTTTAGCCATTGATTTTGAGCCATTGCGGATAGTTAGGCGTTTCCGTTTTTGGTTTGAGATTCTAATGGGCGGATATAGGGTATATTATCTTGCAGTTGATGGCGAGTTTGTCGGCTATTGTGTAGTAACTCCAGGTGGCAGAAGACTGTCTGTTTCGACAAAGAAAGACATTGTGCTGGGGCCTTATTTCGTAATGCCCAAACATAGAGGAAAGGGCTATGCAAAGAAGGTCGTGAAGATGACTCTGGAGCATTGTACCTATGACTACGAGTATGCTTTTGACTGGATTCACGAAACTAATATCCCCAGCATCAAAACATCTGAAGCTTGTGGTTTTGTTAGTGAAGGCAATAGGCTAAATGTGGTGGGATTGATGAGAAAATTGGTCTTGAACGACAAAGGAGATAACATTATATTTAAATATTCTAAACAATGAAGATACTTGTTACAGGTTCTGCAGGCATGATTGGTTCTTTCGTAGTGAAGGAACTGATAGCTAAAGGACATACGATAGTGGGAATCGACCGCAGAGAATCGGATTGGAGGCACGAGAAATTTAAGCAAATGGTGCTTGACCTGTCTGACAAGAAAGGATTGAATGAATTGTTCGAGAGGGAGCAGGTGGTTCGTTGTATTCACTTGGCTGCCTTAGCGCATTTTGCTGGGGAGAACGACCTGAGCTTTGAGCGGTTTAAGTTCGTGAACGTGACGTGCGCGGAAAATGTGTTTAAGGCGTGCGCTGGATATAAGATACCGGTGTTGTTTATCAGTACTGTGGATGCTATCGGTATGGTGAAGGGGGTGATTACTCCCGAGACGAAGCTCAACCCGATTTCAAACTATGGCAAGAGCAAGGCCATGGCTGAGGAAAGGTTGAAAGAAATCTGCCGTAAATGGAATATATTCCGTTTCTCGCCTGTATATACCAAGACCCAGAAACGAGACATAGAGAAGCGCTATTACTTGAAATACCCTAATTGGGCTTACAAAATCGGCTCTGGTGAGAAGTTTGAAGTGCTTGAGATGAGTGGTTCTGTGAAGGCAATGGTGGATTGGGTGGATATGGAAGTGGACAACACAATCCGTATCATCAAGGACAAGGAGATGCTGGATATCAACAAACTGATAGCGAGTGAAAAAGCTGAGGGTAGAGCAAAGCATGTACTTCGCTTCCCGAGATGGATGGTGGTGTGCGGCTACTACTGTATTAAGGCTATATTTGGAAATAGCAATAAGACGTATCTTGTGTTTAAAGCTTTGTGGCCTTTTCGAACCAGTAACTTTTAAGAAAAGTAAGCAATATCCATTTGACTATCAGGTGATTTCGTTCGAGGAGTCGCTGAAAGGGCTGGATGTGAGGAAGACGATGAAATGATAAAGTTAACGTTAATGTTAACGGTAACCTTCACCTTAGCGTTAACGGTAATCTTGACGATAATTTTAATGATAACGGATTATGTACAGATTTTTTAAGCGAATATTTGATTTTACTTGTGCCTTGATAGGCATTATCGGCACTTCGCCAATATGGATTCTGAGCATTGTTCTGACATTGCTTTCTGACTGGGGTCCGCTGTTCTACTTTGCCAATCGTGTGGGCAAGGATAACAGGAAGTTCAAGATGTGGAAGTTCCGCTCAATGCGGGTGGCGCGTGGGGCGAATGAGGCTTCGTTGCGTCCTGACCAGGATAGGATATTCTGGTGGGGAAAGATTATGCGAAGGCTGAAGATTGATGAGCTGCCACAGCTGATCAACATCCTGAATGGCACGATGTCGATAGTGGGTCCTCGTCCTGCTGCCGTGGATCAGGTGGACATTACTCGTGGTGGCGAGAATGCGATATGCGCAAGTGTGCCTTGCGGACTGACTTCACAGTCGAGTCTGTGGGACTATATCTATGGTGATCAGTTCCCTGATGAGGAGGAGTATAACGAGAAGGTGCTTCCCATCCGTCTGAAACTGGATGTGTATTACGTGAAGCATGCTTCGTTCTTCGGGGACATCAAACTCATCATCTGGACGGTAGTGGCGATACTTTATACTGCCTGTGGAAAATATCCGCAGTGGATGCATGACCGCCTTGTGGAGTATGCTATGTTCGCGAGCATGGTACGCTGAAGTGTTGTGGAAGATTTTATGGAAAGATTCTGTCACAAGAATATGATAAAGTTGTGACAGAATCTTTTTTTTAGATGCTTACCGCTGCTTTACGAGGTGGGGGAGGACCTTCTGGCGGTTGGCCTCGGGCTTTAGGGCGATGTGTATCCAGGGGTAGGTGACCGGGGTCTCGCTCTCCCAGATGAGCTCGTCGAATTTGACGTGCTGCTGGAGCCAGCGGAACCAGTCACGGCCAGTGGATTCGTCGGGGATGCGGAGGTCGGCAGCACAACCGGAGATGTGGTTGCTGTAGGGCGCTCCACCTAAGGCCCTGTTCAATATCATGCTGCGGTAGCCGCTGTTGATGTAGAGGGGGACGTTGGCATAGGCCCTTAGGGGCTCCAGGACTTGCTCGCATAGGCGTCTGAGGTTGCCTATGAGGATGGCGTCGTAGGGACTCTCGGGATTCAGGGTGTTGTCTATGCCCAGGAGGTCGGCTGTGACGGAACGGGTGAACTCTTCTAATTGAAAATGTTTGGTCAATTTCATAAAACAATTAAACTAAAAACAATTAAACTAAAAACTAAAAACTAAAAACTAAAAATTTAAAATTAAACTAGACTTTGAATATTCTTTTTAGGATTTTGATGAGGGTGCTGATGAGGAATTGGAGGGTTTCTTTTTTCATTGCTGTACGTTTTTGATTTGTAATGTTACTGTGTTGCCTCGCTGGAGGTTCATGCGGATGCGGTCGTATAGGGCATTGAATGTGACCTTGGGGTGGATGAGGAGGCCGAGGGCTGACTTGCTACCTACCAGGATGCTGCCATCGTGACGGCCTATGATGCCGTTGCCTGCCTTTATCATGGGGCAGATGATGGGGCGAGAGGTGTTACTGCATACCAGCTCCTGCTTGGGGCAGGTCCGGCAGTGGTGCTTGTCGTCTACCATGATCATCTTCCGGCTGTACTGCTTGCACAGCTTGAGGGTGACGTCGTACTGACCTTCAGGGAGGCCGGAGAGGGTGTTCTCGAGGGTTTGGCATACGGTGATGCCGTCGATGGTGAGGTGACCTTCGGTGATCTCACCTTTTTCTAGGGTGCGGGTAATGACGATGTTCATTTTTCGGTGTACCATTGGGCGTAGTCTTTGTAGTCTTTTGGGAGCTGGTGACGGATGAGCTGGGGGAGGTGCTGCTTGAGTTGCTCGTAGAGGCGATTGCCGGCTTCGTCGTTGTCGGGGACCATGTGGAGGTGGACCCGGGCGGGGAGCTGTGACATTACCTTCTTGAGCTGACTGGGCTTCAACAGGGTGGCGCTGGGGATGCCTATGGCCTTGTGCCCGCTGCTCAACATGGCCCAACAGTCGCTTGGTCCCTCCGTGAGGAAGAGGGTGTCACCCTCGTGGAGCAAGTTCACTATCGGGAGGTTGTAGAGGCTGCATTGACTGCCTGGAGGGAAGACAAATCGGGGTACTGAAGACACGAGACTATCCCGACTGAGCTCCTCCCGGCCTCCCTGAATGGGTGGGGCGTAATCCAGGTTGCGGTTCTGGATGCCTATCAGGCGGCCTTTGAGGTCGTAGTAGGGGATCTGGAGCCAGTGGGTGCCTTGCTTGTCTTTCCAGCTGGTGAGGCGGCACCAGGCTACTACCTTGTGGTCGAGCTTGCGCTCCTTGAAGAGGAACTGACGGGCCTCCTTGCTGAGCCAGGGGTGCTCGAAATAGCGGGCGTAACGCATAGGGTCGAACATGGGCTCTGCAGCTGCCCCATAGGAAGGGTCTTCACCCTTGATGGGGGAGTGAGCAGGACTGCAAGTTTCTCCAAGCCACGCCAACGCTTCGCGGTAGCTCTTGTTGAGGTACTTCATGGTGAGGTCGATGGCGCTGCCGTGGGCTCCGCAGGCGTAACAGCGGAAACGGTTCTTTCTGACGTTGAAGGCGAGCGAGGGGGTACGGTCGGCATGGAAGGGGCAGAGGGCCTTGTGATGCACGACCTTCATGCCGAGGCGCTCGGCTACTGATTCGATTGGGGAGAACATCTTTTAAACTAAAAACTAAAAACTAAAAACTAAAAACTAAAAACTAAAAACTAAAA
>JBJEKT010000018.1:0-4253 GCA_051878775.1 Bacteroides sp.
CATTGAGCATCTACAGGATGCCTTCTATCCACCGAGGTTTTAAGCTACGAGCTACAAGCTAGGAGCTACAAGTTACAAGTAATGCTACTATATTATGACTACTGACACTACATTTCCTCTGATTGCACTGGAGGCCACCGAATCTACCAACCTCTACCTGAGCCAGCTCTGCCGGCATGAGGGCGAAGCGCTAGCTCCCTTCACCACCGTCTCTGCTGAGTATCAACATGCTGGTAAGGGGCAGCGAGGCAACTCGTGGGAGTCAGCTGAAGGGAAAAACCTGTTATTCAGCTTCGTGACCTATCCCACCTTCCTGGAAGCACGCCATCAATTCCTGCTCTCACAGATGGTCTCACTGGCCATCAAGGAGGCACTGAGCCGCTGGAGCGACGACTTCACCATCAAGTGGCCCAACGACATCTATTGGCGAGAAAAGAAAATCTGCGGCATCCTGATTGAGAATGACCTGAGCGGTAACCGCATCGGACGTTGTATCTGTGGCATAGGCCTCAACGTCAACCAGACCACCTTCGTAAGCGATGCCCCCAACCCTGTCTCACTCCAGCAGATTACAGGCAAGGAGCACGACCGCCATGCCCTGCTCATGGAGATTATGAAGCGTATACAGTGCTATTTCCGGGAGGCAGAGGTGGAGCCGTACACCTCCTACTCGGAAGAGATCTCCGTCCGCTATGGCCGCTCGCTCTTCCGCCGCCGAGGATACTATCCCTATGAAGATGCCAACGGGCGCTTCCGTGCCCGACTGCTGCGTGTGGAGCCTGACGGGCGCTTCGTGCTCGAGGATGAATCGGGCAAGGAGCGTGAATACCTGTTCAAAGAGGTGCAATACGTGATATAAACTGTTAGCCGTTGAGCCTATGACACTGCACCCGCGCGACCGGCAAATCTTGAAGATAGCCCTGCCCAGCATCGTGTCCAACATCACGGTACCGCTGTTGGGCTTGGTAGATGTGAGCATTGTGGGTCACCTTGGGGCAGCTGCCTACATCGGCGCAATTGCCGTAGGCGGAATGCTCTTCAACATCATCTACTGGCTCTTCGCCTTCCTGCGCATGGGCACAGGTGGCATGACGTCGCAAGCCTTTGGCGCACGCGACCTGCCCGAGGTGATGCGCCTGCTGCTCCGGTCGGTACTGCTGGGCATGGGACTCGGCCTACTCTTCATCCTCCTGCAATACCCCCTGCGCGAACTGGCTCTCTACCTAATTGCACCTCCCACGGCTGAGGTAGCTGCGTTGACACGTACCTACTTCAATATCTGCATCTATGGAGCCCCGGCCATGTTGGGACTTTACGGACTGATAGGGTGGTTTTTGGGAATGCAGAACTCACGCTCTCCGATGTGGGTGGCCATCGTGCAGAATGTGGTCAACATCGGTTGCAGCCTGCTGCTGGTCTATGGCTTCGGTATGAAGGTGGAGGGTGTGGCCTTAGGAACTCTCATCGCGCAATACGCCGGATTCCTCACTGCCCTTTTTCTCCTCCTGCGTTACTACCACCGCCTGACAAGCTACTTGCCGCAACGGCTGTTCTCCACCGAAGCCCTACAGAGCCTCTGGAATCGCAAGGCCATGGTCCGCTTCTTCAACGTTAACCGCAACATCTTCCTGCGCACCCTCTGCCTCGTCTCTGTCACCCTCTTCTTCACCTCCGCCGGTGCAGCCCAAGGGGAGGTAGTCCTGGCAGTCAACACCCTGCTGATGCAACTCTTCACCCTCTACTCCTACATCATGGACGGCTTTGCCTTTGCCGGTGAGGCACTTAGTGGCCGCTACATCGGGGCCCGCCATACCGAAGCCTTCTACAGCACAGTACGCCGCCTCTTCGGTTGGGGAGGCGTGATGGCCCTGCTCTTCACGCTCACCTATGCCCTTGGTGGGGAGGCCTTTCTACGGTTGCTTACCTCAGAGGAGGAGGTCATCGCCGCCTCAGCCACCTACTTCCCCTGGGCACTCCTCATCCCCCTCTGCGGCCTGGCTGCCTTCATCTGGGACGGTATCTACATCGGAGCTACCGCCACCCGTGGTATGCTCCTCTCCATGGCTGTCGCCACGCTCACTTTCTTCCTGCTCTACGCCGCCCTCCACTCCACCTGGGGCAACCACGCCCTCTGGCTCTCCTTCCTGGCCTACCTGACGCAACGCGGCCTCATACAAACCCTGCTCCGGAAACAGGTCTATCATAAAATGACATAAAGGATATCAAAAGGACGTTCTAATTTAATTGTAAATAATTATCTTTGCATAGATAACAACTCATCACGATGAATCAAAAGATGCTCAAGCCATTCTCTTTAAAGTTAATTGGCTAATTTTGTGCATCAATTTAATCAAATAATTATGCACAAGAAGATGTTAAAAGCGTGTTTAATCCTACTGTTGCTATGTAGTTGTAGCTGTCAGCCTTCAACTCACTTTACCAATCTACCGTTTGACCGTCTCCATGATGAGGCTGTCAAATCTTCCGTACCCGTATATTGTTTAGTTCTCATAGACGATGATTCACAAATCAGCTTTTATAAAGACAAAATAGAAACCGAAAAGAACAAACGAGCCATTTGGAACTTCTGCAATACGAATGAACAGCCCCAGATGGTTCTCAAATTGCAGAGTCAATGGAAGCATTAAATGAACAGACGGCCCAGATGGTAGCAATCACCTATGGTGATGATTACTCATTTGAAATCAAGGAAATTTCCTACACCAAAGTGGAGGACGGATACATCAGCTTGATAACGTATCAATTAGAGGATGGCACAATCGGTAATTACGGCATCACAAACAGTAATGAGGTCGTTAGCCATTCTAGGGTAGATGTTTTTGAAGTGAAAAACATCGAAGTCGTGGGAACCATGAACTACTCTGAGGATAAAAGCACACTGATAATCAGTAGCAGCTTAGCAACTACCAAAAGTACCGCAGGAATTTATGGTATCGTATTCTCTTGTCATTCTGCGTCTAACTGCAAACCTTGTCAAGTGATGGTTGCCATACCAAAACCACAAGACCCGGACGATAAGCCTATTCAAATATACAGTTGTACAGAAGACTGTGAAGATCGTAAATTGCAAGCTGTGGTGAGGGGATAACAGCGCTGTATATAGTTGCGCTCTTTACTCGATGATGGGGGCTATCCTATGCGGTAGCCCCCACTTTTTTATCCTTCCTGCATAAAAAGTGAAAGAAAAATGAGTTATTTCAGAATAAATGTCTAACTTTGCCTTGAATTTAACCAGTAACACCTAAAACAGTCACACAATATGGCCAATTACAAACGGATATTACTCAAGCTCAGCGGCGAGAGCCTGATGGGCGAAAAGCAGTACGGCATCGACGAGAAACGTCTAGCCGAGTATGCAGCACAGATTAAGGAAGTACACGCCATGGGCGTACAGATAGGTATCGTCATCGGTGGTGGCAACATCTTCCGCGGACTGAGCGGAGCAGGCAAGGGCTTCGACCGCGTGAAGGGCGACCAGATGGGTATGCTGGCCACGGTCATCAACAGCCTGGCCCTCAGTTCAGCTCTCGTATCAGCAGGTGTAAAAGCCCGCGTGCTGACTGCCGTACGTATGGAGCCTATCGGCGAATTCTACAACAAGTGGCGCGCCATCGAATGCATGGAGGCTGGCGAAGTGGTCATCATGTCGGCTGGCACAGGCAATCCCTTCTTCACAACCGACACCGGTTCGAGCCTGCGCGGCATCGAGATTGAGGCCGACGTGATGCTGAAGGGCACCCGTGTGGATGGCATCTACACCGCCGATCCCGAAAAAGACCCCACAGCCACCAAGTTCCACGACATTACCTACGATGAGGTGCTGAAGCGCGGCCTCAAGGTTATGGACCTCACAGCCACCTGCATGTGCAAGGAGAACAACCTGCCCATCATCGTCTTCGACATGGATACCGTAGGCAACCTGAAACGCGTCATGGCTGGTGAAGAGATTGGTACCCTGGTACATAACTGAAAACACTAAAACAAAAACAATATGAAAGAGGTCAAAGAAATTCTTAACGAAGCTCAAGAGAAGATGGACATGGCGAGCATGTACCTGGAAGATGCACTCGCCCACATCCGTGCCGGCAAGGCTGACGTACGCCTGCTCGACGGTATCCGTGTAGATTCCTACGGCAGCATGGTACCCATCAACAACGTAGCCGCAGTAACCACCCCTGATGCCCGCAGCATCGCCATCAAGCCGTGGGACAAGAGCATGTTCCGCGTCATCG
>JBJEKT010000019.1:0-18315 GCA_051878775.1 Bacteroides sp.
CCGAGAAGGAGCGCAAAGCCATAGCAGGCGTCACCAAGCTGGCCCGCGAACGGGCCAAGAAGGCCAACCTCCACAACCGTAAGCTGCGCGACTGCCGCTACCACCTGAGCGACGGCAAGGGCAAAGAGCAAGAGGCACAGTCATGCATCTTCATCACAGAGGGTGACTCGGCCAGTGGCTCCATCACCAAGAGCCGCGACGTCAACACGCAGGCCGTATTCTCCCTCCGGGGAAAACCCCTCAACTGCTACGGTCTCACCAAGAAGGTGGTATATGAAAATGAGGAGTTCAACCTACTGCAGGCCGCCCTCAACATAGAGGAGGGCATGGAGGGCTTGAGATATAATAAGGTAATAGTGGCCACCGATGCCGATGTGGACGGTATGCACATCCGCCTGCTGATGATTACCTTCTTCCTGCAGTTCTTCCCCGACCTCATCAAGAAGGGACATGTCTATATCCTGCAGACCCCTCTCTTCCGCGTGCGCAACAAGAAGCGCACCGCCTACTGCTATACTGACGACGAGAGGCTGCAGGCCATCGACGAGCTGGGTCCCAATCCCGAGATTACCCGCTTCAAGGGTCTGGGAGAGATTTCACCCGACGAGTTCCGTCACTTCATTGGGCAAGACATGCGCCTGGAACAGGTAAGCCTGCGAAAGACTGACCTGGTGAAGGACCTGCTCGAATTCTACATGGGCAAGAACACTATGGAACGACAGCTCTTCATCATCCAGAACCTGGTGGTGGAGGAGGACTTGGTCAGAGAGGAGGAAGAAGCATGAGAGCTATTTTCCCTGGTACATTTGACCCCTTCACTGTGGGTCATGAATCGGTGGTGCGGCGTGCCCTCACCTTCGTGGATGAACTGGTCATCGGCATCGGCATCAACGACAACAAGCGCTCCCACTACGACGTGGAGCGACGCCTGGAGACCATACGCAGCTACTACCTGGACGAACCCCGCGTACAGGTGGAGGCCTATACCGACCTCACTATCGACTTTGCCCGCCGCATGGGGGCTAACCTTATCATCCGCGGCATCCGCACCGTCAAGGACTTTGAATACGAAGAGACCATCGCCGACATCAACCGTAAGCTCACAGGCATTGAGACCATCCTGCTCTTCACTGAGCCGGAGCTCACTGCCGTCAGCTCTACCATCGTGCGCGAGTTGCTCAAGTATGGCAAGGACGTCAGCCAGTTCCTGCCCAAACCCCGAAAGCCGTAAAACCTATTTTTTAACCCAAAAAGATTATTTTGAACCCTGTAATGATGATGAACAAAATACTCCGTACCCTCCTGCTGGCACTGGTGATGGTGGCCTTAGCCCCCAGTCACACTGCCGCACAAGGCAGGAACGAGGCCCTGCGCAAACTGCAGATGGCCGAATTTGCCATCACCCACCTCTACGTGGATACCGTCAATGAGCAGCGGCTGGTGGAAGAGGCCATCATCCGAATGCTTGCACAGCTCGACCCCCACTCCTCCTATAGCAACCCTGAGGAGACGCGTGAACTCAATGAGCCCTTACAGGGCAACTTTGAGGGCATCGGCGTACAGTTCCAGATGATTGAAGACACACTGCTCGTCATCCAGCCCGTGAGCGGCGGACCGAGTCAACGCGTGGGCATCCTGGCCGGCGACCGCATTACGGCGGTCAATGACTCCCTCATCGCCGGCGTCAAGATGAGCACCGAGGAGATCATGCGTAGGCTACGTGGTCCCAAGGGCACCCGCGTGGAGCTCACCGTGGTGCGCCGCGGATTGCCTGAGGCACTGCGCTTCACCGTGGTGCGTGACAAGATACCCATCTTCTCCCTCGATGCTGCCCACATGCTCGCCCCTGGAATCGGTTACATCCGCATCAACCGTTTTGCGCAGGATACCCCCGCTGAGTTTACCACCGCCCTCAAGAAGCTGCAGGCTCAAGGACTACACGACCTCGTACTCGACCTGCAGGGCAACGGCGGCGGTTACCTCAACGCGGCCATCGAGCTGGCCAACCAGTTCCTGCCGCAACGTGCCCTGCTCGTCTATACCAAGGGACGTGCTGACCGACGCAACGACTTCCATGCCCGTGGAGGTGGCGCCTTCCAGCAGGGACGGCTCGTGGTGCTCGTAGATGAGTACAGCGCCTCGGCCAGCGAAATCCTTTCCGGCGCTATCCAGGACCACGACCGTGGTATCATCGTAGGCCGCCGTACCTTCGGCAAGGGACTCGTGCAGCGCCCCATCGACCTGCCCGATGGCTCCATGATTCGGCTCACCGTGTCCCGTTACTACACCCCGGCAGGCCGCTGCATCCAGAAGCCCTACGACAACCAGGCCCCGGGCGACGAGATGCTGAGCCGCTACCATCTCGACCTGGTGAACCGCCTTAACCGTGGCGAGCTGATTCATGCCGACAGCATCCGCTTTGCTGACAGCCTCAAGGTACAGACCCTTCGCCTGGGCCGTACCGTCTATGGCGGCGGAGGCATCATGCCCGACTACTTCGTCCCACTGGACACCGCACGTTACACCCCCTACCACCGCCGCTGCATAGCTCAGGGCATCTTCAATCAGACCGTAGCCTCCTACATCGAGCACCACCGCGCCCAGCTGCAGCGCCGCTACAAACAGTTTGAATCCTTCAACCAGAAGTTTGAGGTTGATGAATCGTTGCTGAGCGACTTCCGCCAGTGCGCCGAAAAGGCTGGCATCCCCTACGACGAAGCCCAGTACGACCGCTCGCGCGGACAGATTGCCCTGCAGCTCAAGGCCCTCCTGGCCCGCGACCTGTGGGACATGAACGAATACTATGCCGTGATGAACGTCAGTAACGCCAGCGTCCAACAGGCCATCAAGGTCTTGACCGACGGCTTCTATGAGCAGCTGATGCAAGATAAGAACAGCACGGCAACTGACTAGCTGTGCTGGGCAAAGCCGAGGGTGAAGATGCTGATGCGTGCCGTAGCACCATGAAGAATAGCTTCCGCACAAGCTGTGAGTGTGGCTCCTGTGGTAAGCACATCGTCGATGAGGAGAAGGTGCTTGCCGTCAACCGCTGCCTTCGGATTAAGAGAGAAGACCTTCTGCATAGAGGCCCAGCGCTCCCCATGCTGCTTATGTGTCTGCGTCTCCGTATGCACGGTGCGACGAAGACAGTGTGCATCCACAGGGATGCCCGTGACTTGGGCCATGCCTTGCGCAATGCAGAGGCTCTGATTGTAGCCGCGCTGACGCAGTCGCTTGGGATGGAGCGGCACAGGCACCAGCAAATCAATCTCTTCGAAAAACCCCTCCCTCAGCAGTAGCTCACCAGCCAACCTGCCCAGCCAGTGGCCGATGTCTTTGCGCCCCATGTACTTGAGCTGGAGTATCAGCTTACGATACTCATTGCCCTTGCCGTAATAGAGCAAGCAGGTAGCCCGAACGATGGACACCTTGCCCCAAAAGAGTTGCTCCGCCGGATTGCCGGACGAAGACCCGAACTCCGTCAATGGCAACGCCGCTTCACACTGCAGGCAGAGCAACTCCTCTCCGTTCCTCAGAAGCGCCCCGCAGACAGCACACCGCTTAGGGAAGAAGAGTCGAAAAAGGGGATGAAGAAACTGTTTCATAATACATAGTACATTAAAAAATGGCGGAACAAAGGTAATGCAAACTATCTGATTGAACAAGGGGGCGAATGGAATTAAAAAGATAAATCACGATGCATAAGGATATAATCCCTCATACCGTTGGGCAATTGAAAATTTTTTTCTTCTTTTGCAGAGGAAATACAGCAAAACGATGTGATTACGACATTTTCACAAAAAAAATGAGATTACGACTTATTATTATAGTACTGCTCGTGGGCCTGACGCCCGTGGCCGCAGAGGCTACGGAGGTCAACCAGCTACTGCTGCGCCGACTGCCAGCGGAAAAGGGATGGCCCGAAGGGGAGGTAAACAGCATCGTACGCGATGAGGAGGGCTATGTATGGATAGCCACAGCCGAAGGCCTCACTTGCTTCGACGGGGAGCGTTGCCACACCTACCACATAGCGGGACGGCGCAGCCCGGGGCAGGACAACTCCATCCACCGGCTGATGCTGGACAGCGAAGGGCGCCTCTGGATGAAGGCGGGTAAGGAGTACCTCTACCTGGACCGCCGACGCAAGGCCTTTGCCCGCAACATGGAGAGGCTATGGCACCGCTATGGATGGACCCATGGCCCTGACATGATGACAACCGATGCCCATGGTCACCTCTGGGCGGCAAGAGACGACGAGGGACTCTACGCCTTGACAACCTGCAGCCACGTGACCCCTGAACAGCAGAGCGGTAACCAGCAGAGGGGCACATGGAGCTACCCCCAGGAGCTGAAGGGGCTGGAGGCTACCGACCTGGTTGCACAGGAGGGAAGGGTGTGGGTGGCCTTCAATGACGGTACCACGGCCTGCTGCCACCTACAGGGGGAGCCTGCATGGAGGGTGTACCGGCAGATCAGCCTCCAGCTTGGCGAGGGGGTGAAGGAGGAGCTTAAGCTCATGGCGGACCTGCAGGGCCACCTCTGGGCCTACTGCCTCTACGGGGTGTGGCGCTACGATGATGGGCGACAGGAGATGAGCTGCGCGGTGCACACGGAGGAGGGGGACTTTGTGCGCGTGATAGCGCAAGACGCCATGCAGCGCATCTGGGTGGGCAGGGACAGAAGTGGGCTGAGCGTACTGACCAGGGATTACGCCGAGGAGCACAGGCTGGTACACGACGCTGCGGACTGCCGCACGCTGCCCGCCAACTCCATCACCGCCCTGGCCTGCGGTGCTGACAGCGCCGTGATAATAGGCACCTACCAGGGGGGCATGGCGCTCTACCACCCCCGGCTCTACCTGATGCAGCAGGTGGCGGAGGGTGAGGTGAGCGCCCTGACGGAATGCCCCCAGGGACGCATCATGGTGGGCAACGGCAGGGGAGAGGTCAGCGCCGTGGAGCTGGATGGGGATAAGGCATCAGGAAGGAAGGGTGAGGTGGAGGCGCCAGGCAGCATAGTGAGTATGCTCTGCGGAGGTGACGGCATGCTTTGGGCGGGGTGCTTCAGAGGGGGGCTGACAGCCTTCAGCGGGGGGCTGTGCCACAGCTACAGGGCAGCATCGTCGGGCCTATCAAATGACAATGTGTGGGCCTTGGCGGAGGACTCGTGCGGGTCCGTATGGATAGCCACCCTGGGCGGAGGGCTCCAGCGCCTGCAGCCCGGCACGGGAGAGTGGACCACCTGGAACCGCAGGCAGGGAGGGCTGGCGGACGACTATCTCTCCTCGCTCTGCCCCTCCAGGCGGGGAGGCCTCTGGATAGGCTTGGCCTCCAAGGGCTTTGCCTACATAAGCTACGACGACCTGCGGATAACGAACTACGGCGGTACGCTGCGGGGCGACCGCCGGCTGCACTGCCCTTACATCAACCAGCTCTGCGAGGACGGGCAGGGATGGCTCTGGCTGGCCACGCGCAACGGGGTGGAAATCTACCTGCCCGAAGAGGACGAGTTGCTCGTCCTGCCCCTGCCCGAAGGGTGCAGCACCTCTACAGCAGCGGCTGTGGCCGAGGACGGGGAGGGGAGGCTATGGATAGCCCTGGGGCGCGAGCTGCTGCGGGTGAAGGTGGACAGGCGGAGGCGACGATTCGATACACGCCTCTACGGACGGGAGGAGGGGCTCACCGCAGGGGTTCTCAACCAGCGGGCCCTGTACGCCCTGAGCGACGGACGGATGGCCGCCGGTGGTACTGAAGGGCTCTGCATTTTCCACCCCGAGAGTATGGATAACTGCTACACGCTCCAGGTCAAGCCTGCTGAGGGGCTGGCTACGGGAACCGTGGTGGCCGCCGTGACGCTGCTGCTGGCTATGCTGGCAGCAGGGATGACGTGGCTCATGGCCAGGCGCAGGCGGCAGCAGCCACAGGCCAACAAGATGGAGCAGGTGCCACTGCCTGCCATACGGCCACGGCGCATCGTACCGCAGGTCAGCGAGCAGGTGGTGGAGTCAGTGGATGAGCAGCTGGTGGCCCGCGCCACTGGCTACGTGGAGGCCAACATGCAGCGCAGCGAGCTCACCGTGGAGGAGCTGAGCCAGGAACTGGCCATGAGCCGAGGACACCTCTACAAGCGGCTGACGCAGCTCACGGGGCTCACCCCCGTGGAGTTTATCCGCACCATCCGCCTACAGCGAGCCGCCCAACTGCTGGAACGCAGCGGGATGAGCGTGGCCGAAGTAGCCTATGCTGTGGGATTCAACAATCCGAAGTACTTCAGCCGTTACTTCAAGGAGGCCTACGGCCTACTCCCCTCAGCCTACCGCAACACTGCCTACCGCAACAGCCCCGACGAGGGTCAAACCACCGAAAATAGCACATCGGATAACCTAAGCGGAAACAATTGATACCCCAGAATCTGCGATGAAAAGGGTACTTTTGCAGCGCAAACCAACAAGAAAATTAAAAACTAAAACTCATAAACACAAAAGGAAAAAATGATGAAGAACACTTGCCTCATGATTTTGACGCTCTGGGTGCTGGCTTCGTGCTCCAGTAGCGGTTATCAGCAAACGGAGCGCGGAGTAGTGGTATCCCTGCAGGCTTCCTCCACCGGCGCGGCCCAGCAGGTACGCGTGGAGGTAATGGGGGAACAACTGATGCACGTATCGGCCACGCCCGAGCAGGTGTGGAGCGATACGCAGAGCCTCGTGGTGGTAGAACAACCCTCGGCCACCCCTTTCACCGTAGCGGAAGAGGGGAATGAGGTGACGCTCTCCACAGCCAAGCTCACAGCTCGCATTGACCGCCTCACGGGGCGCGTACGCTTCTGCCGACCCGACGGATCAGAGATTCTGCGTGAAGGAGAACGCTGGTTCAAGCCCATCGAAGTGGAGGGCAAGCAGGGCTACCAGGTGAGCCAACGCTTTGCCTCGGATGGCGACGACGAGGCGCTTTACGGACTCGGTCAGCACCAGGCCGATGAGTTCAACTACAAGGGCATGAACGAGGAACTCTTCCAATACAATACCAAGGTATCGGTGCCCTTCATCGTAAGCAATAAAGGTTATGGTGTGCTGTGGGACAGCTATTCACTCGTTCGCTTCGGCAATCCGCTTGACTACAGCCAGCTGGGCGAGCTCTTCACCCTCTACGACAAGGAGGGCCAGGAGGGAGCGCTGACGGGCACCTACCGCCCTGCCGACAAGAGCCAGCAGACACTGGTGCGCCGCGAGACGCAGATTTACTTCGAGCACCTCGACCGCGAGGCACATCTCAATAAGGTGGTCAACCTGCCCGACGGATTCCCTTTCATGGGCTCCACCGTGACCTACGAGGGAGAAATCGAGCCGCGTGAAACGGGCGACTACCGCTTCATCCTCTACTATGCCGGCTATACCAAGGTCTATATCGACGGACAAC
Organism: Bacteroides sp.; assembly: GCA_051878775.1. GTDB lineage: Bacteria > Bacteroidota > Bacteroidia > Bacteroidales > Bacteroidaceae > Bacteroides. The sequence goes on from JBJEKT010000019.1 coordinate 7,416, forward strand.
TCGTGGTGCCCGAGCGGTGGCGCACCGCCTGGAACCCCAACAGCTATAAGTTCTCCGTAGCCCTGCAACAAGGCAAGCGGGTACCCCTGCGCATCGAATGGGTGCCCGACGGCTACGTCTCCTACTGCGGCCTCCGTGCCCTCAGCCCCGTGGCCGACGAGGTACAGCAGCAGATGGCCTGGTGGAGCGAGATGCAGCAACAGGAAGAGTACTACTTCGTGGCCGGCGAGACGATGGACGAGGTCATCAGCGGCTACCGCACCCTCACGGGCAAAGCCCAGGTGATGCCCCGTTGGGCCATGGGCTACTGGCAGAGCCGCGAACGCTACAAGACGCAGGAAGAGATTGTGAGCACCATGCGTGCCTTCCGCGAGCGCCACTTCCCCATCGACAACATCGTGCAGGACTGGAGCTACTGGCCCGAAGATGCCTGGGGAAGTCATGACTTTGACACCGCCCGTTTCCCCGACCCCAAGCAGATGGTGGACGACATCCACGCCCTCCATGGACGGGTGATGATTTCTGTTTGGCCCAAGTTCTATACCTCCACGGAGCACTACAAGCAGTTTGATGCCCAGGGCTGGATGTACCAGCAGGCCGTCCGCGACAGCATCAAGGACTGGATAGGCCCTGGCTACGTGGGCTCCTTCTACGATGCCTATGCCGAAGGCGCACGCCGCCTCTTCTGGCAGCAGATGCAGCAGAAGCTCTACCCACTGGGATTTGATGCCTGGTGGATGGATGCCAGCGAACCCAACGTGCGCGACTGCACCGACCTGCAGTACCGCAAAGAGCTCTGCGGCCCCACCGCACTGGGTCCCTCAACCGAATACTTCAATGCCTACGCCCTGATGAACGCCGAGGCCATCTACGACGGGCAGCGCAGCGCCGACCCCGACAAGCGCGTCTTCCTCCTCACCCGCTCAGGCTTTGCCGGCCTGCAGCGCTACTCCACCGCCACCTGGAGCGGTGACATCGCCACCCGCTGGGAGGACATGAAGGCGCAAATCTCCGCCGGACTCAATTTTGCCGTCAGCGGCATACCCTACTGGACGATGGACATCGGCGGATTCTGCGTGGAGAACCGCTACATGGAAGCACAGGCCCTCTACGACAAGACGGGCCGCGAGAACGAAGACCTGAAGGAGTGGCGCGAGCTGAACACCCGCTGGTTCCAGTTCGGAGCCTTCTGCCCCCTCTACCGCGCCCACGGCCAGTGGCCACTGCGTGAGCCCTGGGAGATAGCCCCCGAGAGCCACCCCGCCTACCAAAGCATCCTCTACTACACCCAGCTGCGCTACCGCCTCATGCCCTACATCTATTCATTGGCCGGCATGACCCATTTCAATGACTACACCATCATGCGCCCCTTGGTGATGGACTTCACCGCCGACGCAAAGGTCAACAACATCGGCAATCAGTTCCTCTTCGGTCCCGCCCTGATGGTGGCTCCCATCTATCGCTACGGCGACCGCACTCGCTCGATGTACTTCCCCAAGGGGGCCACATGGTACGACTTCTACACGGGTGAGCCCACTGAAGGTGGCGAGCAGCTCACCGTAGCTGCCCCCTACGAGCGCATCCCGCTCTACGTGCGTAGCGGTGCCATCCTCCCGCTAGGCCCCGACATGGAGTGGAGCGACGAGAAGCAGCCCGAGGTCATCACCCTGATGGTCTATGCCGGAGCCGACGGTCAGTTTACCCTCTACGAAGATGAGGGCACCAACTACAACTACGAGAAGGGTGCCTACACGATGATTCCTATCCACTACGACGATGCCAAGGGCACGGTAGAAATCGGTCAGCGCCAGGGCCAGTACCCGGGTATGCTGCAGGAGCGCATCTTCCAGGTGATCCGCATCACTCCCGAAGGCCGCCAAGCCGCCCAGGTGCAGTACCACGGTGAGGCCGTCAGCATCAGCCTGTAGTAGTATGGCACGCAGATGACACAGATTCTTAGGATGACCGCAGATTTTTTATTTTTTTCTGTTTATGGACAGCTTATCATTAGCATCAATGACCGCTTATAACAAATTAAAGAAAATCTGCGAAAATCAGTCCCATCCGCGTCATCTGCGTGCCATGGGGTTGTAGGTCGGTTTACTGCTTCTCGTAGGTGAAGCCGTAGTAGCGTGTCTTGTATTGACTCTTTACCACGCCATTCCAGAAGTTCTGCCCTGATGTGCTGATTTCCTGTACGAGATGGTCTGCGTCAAGGGTATAGCTTATCTTCTTGCCTGTGGTTTCCAGGATATCCCAGCCGTTGTAATAATAGATAGTGGCCACGGAGTCGGGCAGATGCGTTGTCCTCAGATAGGGTGATGCAAAAGAGTAGAAGGGGTCAACATACTGATCCAAGGAGAGCGGGAGCTTGGCCTGCAGACCTTGGGGATAGAAGTAGCGCTCCACATGGAAGGGTATGACGCTATCGTTGCGCAGACGGTAGCTGAAGACGGAATCTACATCACCGGCTGCGTTCCAGTATATGCGGGCATAGCTGGTACGAATGAGTGTGTCGGTCTCCTCCTCGTAAGAGTCCCAATCCATACCGGTGAGACGACCCTTCGCATCGTAGCTATAGGTGCGGAGCTCACGTCCCATGTAGGGCTTGCGGAACCTAAACTGATACTCGCCCTGCGGGTAGTCCTCATTCCATACGGGATTGCCCTGGGCATTGAAAGCCATGCGTCCGCTGAAGGAGAGGGTGTCCTTCTTCCAGTAGAGCTTAAAGTCCAGGGTGTCGCCCTCGCCGCTGAAGTTGTAGTCATCGCCCGGCGTACCGTATCTGTAGAAACGGCCTTTGGCATCGCGGCAGAAGGCTACGGCAGTGGTGGAAGTACTGGAGACGGTGTCATTGTCCCTGAAAAGAGTGGACTGGCTCTCCCTTTGGTAGCCAGTCAGCAACAGCTGCTCATCGGCAGCCTTAGGTTTTCCACACGAAGTGAAGCAGAGGGTGCCCGCTGTCAGCGCCGCCGTCAGCAGGGCGAATGTAGATGTTGTTTTCATTGATGTTGTTGGTTTTAATGATGATTTATAAACTTTATCGATCACAAAATTAGTACTATCTCTGGATAGGACAACACATGGAGGCTAAAAATTAACCTATTTTGATTGTTGCCCCATGCGTCCGTGGGATGTTCGCCGCACGGCATGCAACAGAAATGTAACAGCAGTTTTTTTAGCAGAGAATTGGCAGGAAAGAAAGTTTTCCCTACTTTTGCGCCCAAACAACCCGAAGCAACGATGACAAGAACCACCGAAGCCCGGCTGACGAGCACTTCATCCGAAGCCCAGCCACTACCCGAAACCGTCCAGCTCGACGAACAGGGACTGCATGACATCTTCCAACGATATTATGCACCGCTCTGCCTGTTTGCCTACCAGTTCACCGACGACCGTGAGCAGGCAGCTGACCTGACACAGGAGGCTTTCATCAAGCTTTGGGAACTGCGCACCAACTTCAGCTACCTGCACCAGGTGCGCTCGTTCCTCTACCTGACGGTGCGCAACCGGGCCCTCAACGAACTGGAGCACCGCCGCGTGGTGGAGGAGTATGCAGCCAACTACCAGCTGAAAGCCTCGGAGGTCTTCTTCGAGGAGACCCTCATCGAGCAGGAGACCTACCGTATCCTGACCGAAGCCATCGACAGCCTGCCCACCCGCATGAGGGAGGTGATGCGCCTGGCCCTGCGCGGCAAGAAGAACGCTGAGATTGCCGAGCAACTGGAGTGCAGCATCGAGAACGTGCGCTCCCTGCGGCAACAGGCCTACAAGCGCCTTCGCTTCCTACTCAAGGATTACTACTACAGCCTGCTCCTCTTCATCCTCCAGCTACCTCATTAAGGAAAAATCAAGACATTTATCTTCACTCCAACTCCACCGTAGCTCTAATGTAACGCTAAAATAAGTCTAAATCTACGCTAAAGTGAAGCCCATTTGAAGTCGATTTGAACTCGATGAATCTCTAATTATTCATCGACTTCATATCGAGTTCATATCGAGTTCATATCGAGTTCACCCCCTACCAACAACGGAGCGACCTTAGCCCTGCGATAGATAAAGAACGGAGGAACTGGATAAAAAGGGTAAAGCAATCCGCGACTCAAGCTGAAAAGAAAAGTATAGACAAGTAGAAAAATACATCGTACAGAAATCACCCTTTTTTGCTGCTGACCTGTTATATCCATAAAACAGCAACAGAAATGGACATATTACGCCACCATATGAGATAGCCCGCTGGATAGCGGCTTACCTGAGCAAGAGTCTCGGCAGCGATGAGCAGATGGAGCTCGACCGCTGGCGCAAGGCAGCGCCTGCCCATGAAGCGCTTTTCCAGAAGCTCTGCAACGAGCAACGCCTGCTCCGCTATGGCGAGCAACGGAGCTGGTTCAATGAGGCGGAAGGTTGGCAAAGGCTTCAGGAACCCTTACAGCGGTTTAAATTTCAGAATCAAAGTGCCATAATACTTACCCACAATGCGCAAGGCAATCCAGATAAGAAGCACAGTGAGAGCCAAATAGATTAGCCAGGCCCAGAAGCTATTCCACCAGGGCTCGGCTATATGGATTTCTACCTGCCGGGTATCCATAATCCGTCCGCTGATGCGACTCACGCAGCGCACCTTCAGCGTGTAGCTGCCTGCCGGAAGGTTCTCAAAGCGGGCTACCGACTCATCGGAGAGGGGGCTCCAATCCCTACTGAATCCCTCCAGGAGGTATTGATAGCGTATATCATTACGGAAGCGGTAGCAGATGCTTTCAAACGCCACCTCCAGCGAGCGGTAGGCATAATCCAGGTTAAGCTGCCCTTCACGAAGCGACTCGTAGAGGCGGGTCTGCTGGAGGGGGGTCAGCTCCTCCTTGACCCGTACGGCGGAGAAACGGATGGGAGCCTGGTAAGAGATGGGCGCTATCAGCTTGGGATCAATCATCACAGCACCATTGTTACTGCCAAAGAGCAACTTGCCGTCGCTCAGCGGGGCCACCGCCGAGCGGTTGTACTCCCGCTCCACGCCGGGGATGTGGTTGATGTTGATGGCCTTACCCGTAGTGGGGTAGAAAATGGAGAGGCCACAATCGGTACTGGCCACGATGCGCCCCTGCTCGTCGTAAGCCAGGCCGTAGATGCAATTGGAGTTGAGTCCATCGGCTGTGGTATAGGCCTTGAAGGTGCGTGTCGAGAGACGATAAGCGTAGAGTCCGCCGCCATCAGTGGCTATCCAGGCCGTATCGGCCGAAGCGAAAAGCATTGACTTGACGTAGTTGTTCACCTTTTGCTCCCTCGACTCATCATTCAGAAAGAAGTGGGTAGATACCCCCCGTTCGGGGTCCACGTCAAAGAATCCATTGGCTGTACCTACTGCCAGGTGTCCGTTGGGCATAGGCACCATACACTCCACGGTCTGTATATCAAAGCGTTGCTTCTTCTGCTTCTTGTAGTGCATCAGCGCACCGCTCAGGCAGCCTATCCAGAGTCCGTCCGGCTCATCCTTGACGAGGCTATAGACGTGGTTGCTCTCCAGGTTACCCTGCTCGCAGCTGTAGGCCTTGCGATACTCCCCTGTGGCACGGATGCGATAGACTCCTTCGCCGTAGGTACCCACAAGCAGTTCATCGCCATCGGCGCAGAGTGCCAGCACCACACGCCCATGCAGGGTGTGACGCCACTGCTTCGTCTGCGTATTAAGCAGGCTCACTCCCCGGTCGGTGCCGAAGACGAGGCAGTCGTTCCATTGCAGGGTGGCGTTCACGCCGTTGTTCATCAGCGAGCGTTCCATGTCCCTCTTGTGCTCAAAGAGCTCCATCCGCTGTCCTGTAGGGTAGGCTACATCCACACCGCCGGTATAGCTACATATCCAGATGTTGCCTTCGTGGTCGCACCGGATGTCGTAGATACCGTTGCCATGGAGCACACCGCCCTGCTGGTCATCCTGACTGAAGAGCGGCAAGCAGGTACTCCCGTTCCAGCTGGTGACATAGACTCCTGCCCCGTCGAGGCCTATGAGCATGGTGGATTCATCCAGCTGTTCGATGGCCATCACGGGTAGCGAAGGTAAGGAAGAGAAGGCGGTGGCCATGGGTTGCCATTGCGTGGCATCAATCAGCTGCACCCCCTTCTGGGAGGTGCCCAGCCAAAGCCGGCTATAGGTTGCATCATAGAAAGCGGTTGAGACATTCTCTTGGGAGAGTTGGCGCACCTTGCGTCCGGTTTGTCGGTCGATGAGGTAGCTTCCCGTATTGGTATAGACCACGCTCTCCTTGCCACAGATCACCACCCCATTGACGTGGCTCTTCTTGTCCCAGTGGAAGATGGTCTCATCATACGGGCGCATGACGAAGAGGCCACGGCTGGTAGCCATCCACATCCACGACTCCGTATCTACCGTGACGTGGTTGAGCTGTATGCCATAGAACGAGTTGTCCAGTTGGCGGAAGAGTTTGGTAAAGTGGGTAGCATAAGGCTCAAAGCGGTCAATACCTGCATGATAGACGAAGATATTCCCTTTGTTATCGTAGGCCAGCAGCTTTTGGTAAGGCGTGGTGAGCAGTCGGATTATCTTGCCTCCCGCCTCTGCGAAGCAGTTTTCCACGTCGAGCGTATAGTTTTTCAGTTGCCGTCCGTTGTAGCGTGCCACGCCGCTCTTCATACTGAACCACATCTCACCATACCGTCCCTCCACCATGGAATAGACGCGCTGGCTCTTCAGTCCGTCGGCAAAGCCCAGGTGATCGTATCGGAACTGGTCATAGTGCAACCCGGCAGGAGCAAAGGACTTAACCGGCGGGATAGGCCTAACTGCCTGAGCAGGCTCCCCGGCCGAGGCTGGCAGCACGCCAGCTGACAATATCCCCACAAACATGTAACATAGCAGTTTCATCAAAAGCTTTATCATAACCTCTTCTACATCGTTTTGTCTCAAAAAATAGATTGTATTGTCAAAATGAGGCTGCAAAGATAAAGAAATTTTTTGGCTGGTAACGGGTAACAAGGTAACATTTTTTAGTTACCCGCATCATCGTAAGCGCATCAGTTGTCGCTGTTGCGGTAGCGAGCAGGCGACATGCCCAGGTGGGCCTTGACATACTTGCCGAAGAAGGACTGGTTGGGGAAGTCGAACTTCTCGGCTATCTCCTTCATGCTCTGCGTGCTGTGCTTCAGCTCATACTTGATGTGCTGGATGGCGTACTCGTTAATCCAGTCGAGAGCGGTGCGTCCGCTACTCTGCTTGACCACGGCGGAGACGTACTTCGATGAGTAGCAGAGCTTATCGGCAAAATAGGACACGGAGCGGTGGCGTCCGCCATCGGATGCGACAGCCTCGATGAATTGCCCGAATACCCGCCTTGCGCTGGTGTGCGTTTCCTCTTCGTCCAGGTGTTCGATATGGGTATAGATATCTGAGAGCATCTCGTAAATCAGGGCGGAGAAGATGTACTCCAGGATTTCGTTGCGATAGCGCAGCGAGGTATCTTTCAGCTTGGCCGCTATGAGCTGGCCGTAGTGGTGGAAGTAGGCTGCCTGCGCCTGGTTGCGCGTATGGCGTATGGGATTTTGGAACATGTAGCTGAAGGTTTTCCGGATATCCATGCCCTGCTTGACGGTGCGGCGTATGAAGTCGATGGAGAAGCCGATCAGCTGAATCTTAGCCCCGGAGCTGTGCATACCATGGCATAGAATCATGGTGGGCAGACAGGCCAATGTGTCGCCTGCTTCAATCTGATAGACAGTACCATTGATTTCAAACTGGAGTCGCCCCTCTATACATATTAACATAAGGAAAAAATTGAGGCGTACCACGTCGTTGGTATAGGGCATCAACTCAATGTGGTTCGTGATGAGCAGGTCGTCATCTACGTAATCCACGCAATCCTTCATCCCCTTAAAATCTTCGATATTCAATACCTTGATGTCATTTTCCATGTTACTTGTTCTTTTTATCCTTGATTTGCGGTGCAAAGATGAGGATTTTTAGACCAATAAACGTGTTCTTTTTTACTTTAAATCTGTTCGAAAGCGACATTTTGACCTATTTACCCTCTGTTAAGCATGTATAATAAGTTATTTAGAACATAAATTTCGACTAATTCGTTATCCCTAGATTGTTCTATTGTTCTATCTTTGCACCCAGTTTTTCAATATATAGTAAAAAGAAGATGATAAAAATGATGAGAAGTTTGGCACAGGGCGTGGTTTTAGGCGCTTGTGCTTTGTGTGTGGCATCGTGTGGAGATGCCTCAAAACAGTCAGGTGCTGCAGGTCAGATGCCGCTGACCTACAAGTTGATGACCGTACAGCCTACGAGCAAGGCGTTCACCACCACCTACTCAGCAGCGGTGCGCGGTCGTTATGATGCTGCGATTCTTCCGCAAGTATCAGGTACGATTTGGAAAGTGATGGTCAAGGAGGGTCAGACAGTCCGCAAGGGTCAGTCGCTCTTCGTCATCGACCAGGTGCCCTACCAGGCCGCTCTGAATACGGCGAAGGCCAACGTAGAGGTAGCCAAGGCTCAGCTGGCTACGGCTGAGCTCAACTACAACAGCAACAAGGAACTTTATAATCAGAAGGTGGTGTCAGCCTACACGCTGCAGACGGCCGAGAACCAGTATCTCACCGCCAAGGCTCAGCTGGCACAGGCCAATGCCTCGCTGGTGAATGCCCAGAACAACATAGCCTACACCGAGGTGAAGAGCCCGAGTGACGGTGTAGTAGGTGCCATCCCCATGCGTGAAGGCACGCTGGTAAGCCCCTCGATGGGCAAGGCCCTCACCACGGTGAGTGATAACAAAGAGGTGTATGTCTATTTCTCGATGACGGAGAATCAGCTGCTGTCGCTCATCCGTCAGCACGGCTCAGCAGAAGCAGCTGCCAGCAGCATGCCTGCCGTCCAGCTCCAGCTCAACGACGGCTCCATCTACGAGGCCGAGGGTAAGATAGAGAGTATCAGTGGTGTCATCGACCGTCAGACGGGTACCGTATCGGTACGCGCCCTCTTCCCCAACGAGAAGGGCTTCCTGCGCAGCGGTGCCACGGCTTCGGTCATCGTGCCCGACCAGTATGAGAACTGCTTCGTGATTCCCCAGGCTGCCACCGTACAGCTGCAGGACCAGTACTTGGTGTATAAGGTGGTGGAAGGCAAGGCCGTATCTACCATCATCAAGATTGCCCCCACCGACGACGGCCGCGAGTACGTAGTGCTGAGTGGCTTGAATGCCGGTGATGAAATCGTGGCCGAGGGTGCCGGACTGATCCGTGAGGGAACGCAAGTGAAATAATTAAATTGAAGAGATAGCAATGAAAGGCAATATATTTATTAAAAGGCCAGTGATGGCTATGTCAGTATCTATCCTGATACTGATTGTCGGCATGATTTCGCTCCTCACCCTGCCGGTGGAGCAATATCCTGACATTGCACCTCCCACGGTGCAGGTGTCGGCCCAATACACCGGTGCCGATGCCAACGCCATGATGAATGCGGTCATCATGCCGCTGGAGGAGAGCATCAACGGTGTGGAGAACATGATGTACATCTCCTCTACCGCCTCCAACGCCGGACGTGGTACCATCGACGTGGTGTTCAAGCAGGGTACCGACCCGGATATGGCTGCCGTGAACGTGCAGAACCGCGTCAGCAAGGCGCAAGGTCTGCTGCCCGCCGAAGTAACCAAGATTGGTGTGACGACCACCAAGCGTCAGACCTCCTTCCTGCAGATTGGTTCACTGGTCTGCACCAACGGCCTTTATGACGAGAACTTCCTGGGCAACTACCTCGACATCAACGTCGTGCCGCGCATCAAGCGTATCGAGGGTGTGGGTGACGTGATGGAGCTGGGTAATACCTACTCCATGCGTATCTGGATGAACCCCGAGCGCATGGCGCAGTATGGCCTGGTGCCCTCCGACATTGCCGGCCTGCTGGCTGAGCAGAACCTGGAAGCGCCTACGGGCTCGCTGGGTGAGAATTCAGAGAACCAGTTCCAGCTGACGATGAAGTATCGTGGCCGTCTGAAGAGCGTGGAGGAGTTTAAGAACATCGTAGTCAATGCCGATGCCAACGGCAATGTGCTTCGTCTGAAGGACGTGGCCGAGGTGGAGCTGGGTGCGCTGTCGTACGCCTTCCATGCGGAGAACACGGGTCACCCGGGTGTGACGTTCATGGTGTTCCAGGTGGCTGGTGCCAATGCTACCGCCGTGAATGAGCGCATCGCCAAGGAGCTGGATGCCATGACCAAGGAGTTGCCCGCTGGCTTGGAGTTCCGCAAGATGATGAGCTCTAACGACTTCCTCTATGCCTCTATCTACAACGTAGTGGAGACGCTGATTATTGCCATCATCCTCGTGATTCTGGTGGTTTACTTCTTCCTGCAGGATTTCAAGGCCACGCTGATTCCTTCGATATCGATTATCGTCTCGCTGATAGGTACCTTTGCCTGCCTGATGGCGGCTGGATTCACCATCAACATCCTGACGTTGTTCGCCTTGGTGCTGGCCATCGGTACGGTGGTGGACGATGCCATCGTGGTGGTGGAGGCCGTGCAGGCCAAGTTTGATGCCGGCTATAAGTCCTCCTACCAGGCCACGAAGGATGCCATGGGCGATGTGACGATGGCCGTTATCACCTGTACGCTGGTGTTCATGGCCGTGTTCGTGCCGGTGACCTTTACGGGTGGTACGAGCGGTATCTTCTATACGCAGTTTGGTGTGACGATGGCCACCTCGGTAGGTCTGTCGTGTATCTGTGCCTTGACCCTCTGTCCGGCCCTCTGCGCCATGATGATGCGCCCGAGCGACGGCACGAAGAGCGCCAAGAGCTTCAATGGCCGCGTGCGTGCTGCCTACAACGCTTCCTACAATGCCATGTTGGGCAAGTATAAGAAGGGTGTGATGTTTGCCATCCACCACC
>JBJEKT010000020.1:0-18282 GCA_051878775.1 Bacteroides sp.
GGTGGGCCTCAATCTGCGGACGCAGTTTGCGTAGGGCGTAGGCATTCAGTTCGGGGTGGGTGAAGCCCCTATCACCGGCAAAGCCGCAGCAACCTATTTCCTCGGGTACCAGCACCTCGTTGGAGCAGAGGCGAGCCAAGCCCACTAGCATGGGGCCTAACCCCATCTGGCGCATGGAGCAGGTGATGTGGACTGCCACGGGGCGTGTAGTTGGGGTGAACTCCAGGTAGGGTCGCAGCACGGTGTAGATAAATTCGACTGGCTCATAGAGCTTCATTCGTTGGATATGCTGGCGCATACGGTGCAGACAGGGACTCTGGTCACAGAGCACGGGAATACGCCCTCCATCGCTTGCCCTCCACAACGCATCTTCCAGTTCATGCAGCTTGCGGTCGGCAATGTCCATCATCCCTTTGCTCTCCCAGATGGTGCCGCAGCAGAGTTGCTCCATCTCCTCGGGGAAGATGACTTCGAAGCCGGCTTTATGGAGAAGGGCAATCATTTTGTTGACCAGGGCCTGCTCCTCTTTCGACTTCGAGGGCAATCCCATGGTCTGGTTGATGCAGCTGGGGAAATAGACTACCTGCCGTTTGACCAGACTTTGGGAGATGTGTCCTATATAAGTTGCGGTAGCAGGCACCACGCGTGATCCTTTATACATATAAGGTTTCGGCATGGAGGGGAACCACTGAGGAAGGCCCAGGATGTGGTGCATGCCTCGTGTGATGCGGTTCATCAGCGAGGTACCCAGCATGGTGTGGGTCGCATGGGCCAGGGAGAGCACGGGGCGGAGGCTGCTCTTGATGCTGGCAAAGTGACTTGCTGCGTAATCGCCGATTTGGTAGCCTAGGCTCGAAGGGGGTAGTTGCTGCTGACGCACCAGGTGGGTTAGGTCGGCGGTGTTGATACCCATAGGGCAGGAGAGGGAACAGAGGCCGTCGCCCGCACAGGTCTCGTTGCCTAGGTACTGGTACTGTTTGACGAGCAGGGCCAGTCGCTCAGGGTTGTCACCGCTCTGCTTGAGACGTGCCAGCTCGCGTTGAATCACGATGCGCTGGCGCGAAGAGATTGTCAGGCCGCACGACAGGCAGTTCACTTCGCAGAATCCACACTCTATGCAGCGGTTGATTTTGCTGTAGATGGTCGTGGCTCCGGCTTGGCGTTTGGCTGTGGGCAACGGGGGCTCTTGCTGGAGTAGGGGCAGGGGTTTGAAGCACTTGATGTGGCACTCGGGGTCATCGTTGAAGATGACGCCCGGGTTGAGCAACCCCTTCGGGTCAAACAGATGCTTCACCGCCTTCATCAGCTGGAAAGCTTCATCGCCCCATTCGTAGCGTACGAAGGGGGCCATGTTGCGTCCTGTGCCATGTTCGGCCTTAAGCGATCCATCGTATTGATCTACCACTAACTGTTTCACATCCTCCATGAGGTCCGCATAACGCTTCACCTCAGCTTCTGTGCTGAAGTTCTGGTTGATGATAAAGTGATAGTTGCCCTCCAGGGCGTGGCCGTAGATGCAGGCGTCATGGTAGCCGTGGCGGGCCAGGAGCTGCTGCAGCTGGGCAGTGGCCTCAGGCAACTGCTCCACGTGGAAGGCCACATCCTCAATGAGGCATGTGGTGCCTGGTTGTCGCGTACCTCCCACGCTGGGGAAGATGCCTGAGCGGATGGCCCAGTAGGGCTGATACTCTTCCGGCTTGTCGGTGAAGCTAACGGGAGTGTAGGTGGTGAAGGCTGCTAAGCAGGTGGTAATCTCATCGATATGCTGATCCAGTTCCTCCTTGCTGTCAGCTTTGGTCTCCACGAGCAGGGCAGTTAGTCCCTTCTCGTCACCGGGTTCTACGCCAGGCCATACCGATGAGGCTACCTCGCCTTTGTAGCGCAGATAGACCGGGTCGTTGACTGACGAGAGGCTCTTGTAATCCAGCATCTCGGCACTTTTCACCACGCGGTAGGCCAACTTTTTGAGGGCTACTACCGCCCGACAGGCCTCCTGGATGCTCTTGAAGTAGAGCATCGCACTGGCTTTGCAGGGGTAGTCGTGCTCGGTGCGCATGGTCACCTCGCTCAGGAAGGCCAAGGTTCCCTCCGAACCCACCATCAGGTGGGTGATGATGTCGAAGGGGTCATCGAAGAGGGCGAAGGGGAGGATATTGAGTCCGGTGACATTCTTGATGGAGTATTTGTAGTGGATGCGTTCCATCAGCGGGGTATTGGCTTTCACCTCGTCGCGTAGACGACAGATTTCGCGGATAAAGTCGCGGTGGCTCTCCTGGAAGGCAGCACGGCTCTGTTCGTTGCCGGTATCCAGCAGGGTGCCGTCGGCCAGGATGATACGGGCCGAGAGCAGGGTGCGGTCGCTGTTGGCATGGGTACCACAGTTCATGCCCGAGGCATTGTTCATCACGATGCCACCCACCATGGCACTCTTCACCGAGGCTGGGTCGGGTGAGAACTTTCGGCCGTAGGGGGCGAGCAATTCGTTTACCCGCTGCCCCACGATGCCTGGCTGGAGCCGGATGGTTTTACCTTCAGGACCGATAGTGTAATGCTCCCAGTGTTTACCGGCCACGATGAGGATGGAGTCGCTCACTGATTGGCCTGACAAGCTCGTGCCTGCGGCACGGAAGGTGACCGGTAGCTGGTAGCGGTCAGCTAGCTGTAAGAGTCGCATCATCTCCTCTTCACTTTTGGAGCGGATGATGATCTGTGGTATCAAGCGATAAAATCCTGCATCGGTGCCCCACGCCAGTCGGCGCAGTTCATCGGTGTAGATTCGATTCCGAGGAATGAATTGGTTTACCTCATGCAGGTAGGCAGTGTAGTTGTTCTGTTTCATCATCTGTTGTTGATGCATCATGGATAAAGAGGGTATTCCTTATTTGTAGAGATAGTATTTTTTCGATAGTTGGCGGAAGGCCTCCACGTCCTTGTACCAGTAGTCGCTGATGGCTGTCCACCGATTTTGCTCGCTGAAGCGGAGACGGATCTGCTTGGAGCCGCACACTTTGTCGAACATGTTGAAGCGACTCGGGTCAGCCCGCTTGAACACAGCCCGTTCGGGCCACAGGGTGGCAATGGCCTCCATGACGCGGAACTGAATTTCAGCCAATGGAGCAGCCTGTATGTTGGTCAGGTGCACCTGTACGCCTTGCAGTTGTTCTCCCTTGCCTGGACCGTAGAAGGGCTTAAGGTAGATGGGGCGAAACTCCACACCAGGCAGCTGCAGGGCATTGAGTTGGCCAGCCAGCGCATGGGCATCCATCCACGTGGCGCCAAACATCTGGAAGGGGATGGTGTAGCCCACGCCGATGCTCACGTAACCTCCCAACTCCCCCAAGATGCCACTCACGGGATAGAAGAAGGCCGAGTGGGCATGGGGAATATGGGGCGATGAGGGTACCCATTGCAGCCCCGTCTGCGTGTAGTCCATCTTGCGCTTCCACCCCTTCATCTTCACCACCTGGAGCTGGCACTGCACACCCCCCTGAAGCATCCGCTCGCCGTTGAGCAGGAGAGCCAGCTCGCCGCAGGTCAGTCCGTAGAGGTAGGGTATCTTAAATTGGCTGACGAATGAGGTGCAATCCTCTTCCGTCAGATTGCCTTCTATCTTCAGGCCGCCTAAGGGATTGGGCCGGTCGAGCACGATAAACTCCTTACCGTTCTCGGCAGCTGCCTCCATGGCCAGTCCCATGGTGCTGATGTAGGTAAACGAGCGGCACCCTATGTCCTGGATATCATAGACCAGTACGTCGATGTCCTTCAGCATCTCGGGTGTGGCCTTGCGTGTCTTGCCGTAGAGCGAATAGACTGGCAGCCCCGTGGTAGCATCCTTTAGGTCGCTCACGTGGTCGCCGGCATGTACATCACCTCTCACCCCATGCTCCGGCCCGTAGAGGGCCACTAGATTCACCTCTGGGGCTTGGTAGAGAATGTCGATGGTGGAGCGCATGGCGTTGTCCACGCCGGTGGGATTGGTAATCAGTCCTACACGCTTCCCCTTCAGGCAGTCAAAGTGCCGTTCCTTCAGTACCTCGATGCCCGTTTTGATTTTAATCTTCTGAGCCTGAACCCCACTGCACAGCAGCAAAGCCAAAAGGCTTATCAACCATTGTCTCATGTCATTTCAAGTTTTAACAGTTATTTTTTACCATAATTGGGGTCAATCTTTCGATCGACATAGTAAGTCACTACCAACGTGGCGATGCAGCAGGCCATCACCATGAGGAAGAAATTGCTGTAGCCGATAGCTTCCTGGATATAGCCAGCCACCATGCCAGGCAACAGCATACTGGCCGCCATGAAGGCAGTGCAGATGGCATAGTGGGAGGTCTTAAACTCCCCTTCGCTGAAGTACATCATGTAGAGCATGTAGGCCGTGAAGCCGAAGCCGTAGCCAAACTGCTCCACGGCCAGCGAAGCACAGATGGCAAAGATGTTTGTGGGCAGGCACATGGAGAGATAGACGAAGGTGGCACAAGGCAGGGTCATGAAACCTGCCATCACCCAGAGCGATTTTTTCAGTCCCAGCTTGGAGGCGTAGGTACCTCCTAGGATACCTCCGGCAGTGAGGAAGAAAACGCCTACGCCACCGTAGATCCAACCCACATCTTGAGTGGTGAGTCCCAATCCACCCACCTCTTGTGATGCTACCAGGAAGGGGGTACACATCTTGATGAGGAAAGCTTCGGGCAAGCGGTAGAGCAGCATGAAGACTATGGCCAGCACCACGCCAGGCTTGGTGAAGTAGGTCTTGAAAGTACGGGCAAACTCACTGATAATAGTCGCAGCGCTTACCTTCTCCCCTTCTGCAGCAATCACTGATGTATCAGAAGCTGGACGGGGCATGGCGAAGATATGGTATAAAGTGATACCTGCGAAGAGTATGGCCGTGACCAACAGTGTGATGCGCCATGATAGGGGAATGTTGCCGTTATCCTTTTCAATCGTACCGGCAATCCATACCAGTACGCCCTGTCCGAAGATGCTGGCCAGGCGATAGAAGGTGCTTCGCCATCCCACCCAGGCCGCTTGCAGGTTCTGCGATAGGGCCAGCATGTAGAAGCCGTCGGCGGCAATGTCGTGCGTGGCACTGGCAAAGGCTGTGATGACAAAGAGAATCAGCGTAACGTAGAAGAGGCTGATGGGGGTTTGTCCCGAAGCTATCGTGTCCGCATCAGGCAAAGGAACCGTGAGTGTCAGCAGAATAAAAGCTGCTGACATCACCAGTTGCATGGCCAGAATCCACCAACGTTTGGTCTTGACGATGTCGATGAAAGGACTCCAGAAGGGCTTAATCATCCAGGGCAAGTAGAGTAGGCTAGTGAAGAGGGCCATCTGGCCGTTGGGTACACCCATTTTGGCCAGCATCAGTACGCTGATGTTGTTGACGATAAAATAGGGGATGCCTTGGGCAAAGTAGAGGGTAGGTACCCAAAACATCGGGGAAATCTGTTTCTTGTTTTCCATGATGATGACGGATAAATGAGTTAATAGAGATGTGTGAGTTCTGCTCCCTCAAAGTAATGGGAGAGGATGGTGCGGTAGTCGTAGCCTCGGGCACCCATGACGGCGGCTCCAATCTGGCAGAGTCCTACGCCATGGCCCCAACCGGCTCCGGTCAGGGTAAAGCGGGCAGGTACATGGGATATGCCGGCGGCGTTAGGCTCTACCTCCAGCAATCCTTCCTTATCGACCACAAAGGCCGAACTGTATAGGTGGCTAGCCGAAAGGGTGCGCCGTATCTCCAGCTCCTTACCGATGACGCGGCTCTGTTTGGTGCCGATGATCTTTAGCTTCCAGAGCCGCCCGCTGGTACCTCGGGCGATGGGCTTCAGATCGATGATGGAGCCATAATCCACGCCTGAGCGCTTCTTTATCAAGCTGCTCAACTCCTCCTGGGAGTATGACACGTGCCAACGGTAGAAGTCGGTAGTCTCCTGGTCGTAGCTGTTGAGCACTTGGCTGAGGATGCTTTGGTCATGGGTGTTGCAGAAGGCTTCGGGGGCGGTGCGTATCCACTGTTCGGCTTTCTCCTCTACTGAGAGGTCGGGCAGGGCAGGGGCTTTGCCGTGGACATCCAGTAGGTCGTAGCGTTTCCTGAGGTAGGGGTAGCGGATGTTGTCCCAGCAATAGGCAAACTCTTCGAAGGCTCCACCACAGCACTTGGAGAAGCGGGCATCGCAGATGCTTCCTTCGGAGGTGAGCACCTCGCCCCGTGTGGCTTCGATGGCCTTGCGCACCGTATCGCGTGAAGCACGGGTGATGCCTTGGTAGCGCTGGCAATGGTCATCGGCACAGACATCAAAGCGGGTATGCGCATCGCGTTCAAACCATTTGATGTGCTCTTCGCTCTCATCTGCTGTAACCGGCATCGTACAACGGTGTCTCTCGGGGTGGGCTTTCAGCTCAGGGTGCTTCCGTTCGATGCTCTTCATGCTGGCCAGGAGCCAACTGCGTGAAATGACTGCATGGGCCTTCAGCAGCTCTTCGGAGGCTGAGGCACTCATCTCGCTGCTGATGACGGAGGTGAGGTAATCTTCCACGAGCACGTGGTTGACTGCCGTCAGCTTCTCCTCTTCGATTATAAGTTCCAGGGCACCTTTGAAGCGCTGGTCCTCCTTGCGTTGCCAGTGGAAGTCCACACCGATGGTCACCTCCTTCAGCACGAAGTCCGATTCATTCTCATCCAAAGGGATAAAGCAGAGTGTCTCCCACTCTCTACCGTCCCAAGCCATACGCCCATTGGTGGTGATAGAGACCTCTTGAACTCCCTTTGTCACCATTTCACGAGTGATGACACCACTCATGTAGGTCCCTCTTGAGAGATATAATCCATTCAGTTCCATCTTGATAGTGGAGTCTGACATAATACCTACGCTAACTCTTGGTTCTTCCATTATTTTAAAGTTACAAGTTACAAGCTACTAGCTACAAGTTTTTAGTTTTTAGTTTTCAGCGCCTGTTCATACGGCAAGCAGACCTCTCTCAGAATACTTTCCAACAGGGTAGCGTTGATTCTGTTGAAGTCCTCTTCGATGGGGAGGATGAAGACACCACCCAGATCAACTGAAGCGGGGCTGCTCAGCAGGCGTTCATTGCCTTCTGCAAAGTAGCAATCGGGGCGATGCTTCCTGCGGGGGAAGATGCAGAGGTTCCATCCCTCGTCAGCATTGTAGAAGGCCAACACGTTCATCATGGGCTCTGTATCGTCGCTCTGTAGGGGCAGGCGGTCGTATAGCCTCTGGAAGAGCGTCACACCCTCTTCCAGAAGCTTGGTACGCAGGAGGAGTGTGGTGCGTGGCGCTTCATCGAGCAGGGAGAGAGTGGCTGTGCCCTCCTGATCGAGCAGGATACCTTTCAGCGTTTTGCATTGCTCCTCGATGGGCATGAAGCCTCGGTTGCCAGCTTGGAAATGGGCATGGTCGGGAGCTGATGCACCACATTTGGGGCCGTTGTAGAAGATGGTGAAGTCAGGCAGTTCGGCTGCCAGCTTCATCATGTCACCTATGCGGCTATTGATGCTTTGGGGGAGATGTTCCTTCTCGGGAATGGTCAGGTGCAAGGGAAATATGGGGAAAGGGTTCACCAGGATGTCGTAGTGCCCACCCCAGGTTATGCCCTCTTGCACCTCGGGGCGGTTGGCAACGCAGAGGAAACATTTCCGCTGGCTGATAGCCTTGGCATCGACTTTGGCTCCTGAGGAGACGATACGTGCAGGGTTAAACTGCACCTTGTAGCGGATGCCGTTAAGATTAATATCTTTCACCCGTACTCCTGAGAGGGCGGCGTAGTTGTTGCGGGCCATCTCCCATTTTTCCAGTTGTGACGCTATAAATCGATTTATCATCATTTTTTTCTATTAACTTATTAGTTTTTCTTTTTGTTCAAGGCGATGCGTGCCTGTAGCTCCCAAGTGCGAATGCGGTCTTTGTAGAGGTTATGGGCATTCATCTTGTTGATATCCAGCGAGGCGTCACTGTTGTCGTCCCAACGGCGGCAGAGATAGACCACATCATATACACGGCCAATCTGGTACTTGCGGCTGAAGTTCAACCCCAGGGCGTAGTCTTCTCCATAGCTGGTGTTGGGCACTTTCACCTCTCTTAAGATAGGGGTATAGAAGGCACGAGGGGCACCCAAGCCGTTGATGCGCAGGGCGTTGTTACGACCGTTTTCAGGGGTCCATTCCTTGTGGTCGATGATGCCTGGGGCTATCATGTTCATGTGGAAGTCTGTCATCATATAGGTGCCTACCACCATGGCACAGTTCTGCTCGTAGAAGGCACGGACCATGGTGGTCAGGGTGTTTTCATCTTTATAGACATCGTCGCTGTCCAGCTGGATGGCAAACTTGCCGCACAGGGGATGGTGTACGCCCAGATTCCAGCAGCCGCCGATGCCGAGGTCATCCCGTTCGGGGATGAGGTGAATCAGGCGTTCGTCATCCTTAAACTCATCGATAGCCTCAGTGGTGCCATCGGTGCTGTGATTGTCGATGACGATGAGGTTGAACTTGAAGTCGGCCTTTTGACTCAACACCGAACGGATGGCATCGCGGATGGTGCGAATGCGGTTGCGTACGGGGATGATGACCGAGGCTTCGAAGGGGAAGTCATCCTTGTCGAAAGCAATCTGCTCAAACTTTGGCTCCAGATAACCACCAATCTCTTTGAGGTGTTCGGTGCAGACTTGCTCCATCTCAATCTGCCGGTCGCGGTTCTTGGGGTCAACGTAGTCGAACATTTTCTCACCACTCTTGCGGGTGTCAAGTTCCACCTCGCTGTAGAGGTACTCGTTCATGTGAACCAGGCTACCCTTTTGGCTTAACTTCAGGCGCAGGTCATAGAGGCCAGCAAAGCGGTAGTCGGCCGTCATACGTGCTGCGGCCTCTTTCAGTTTGGCGGTGTTGAAGAGTAGTACCGAACCAAAGTCAAAATCATCGCGGAGCGAGCCCTGCTGGTAGTCAATGACGGGAGCTGCTACCTGCTTGCCCTCTTTAATCTGGTAGTGGTCGGCATAGATTATGCTCGCTTCGGAGTCGTCCATGATGTGCATCATACGTTCCAGAGCAAACATGCCGAGTTGGAGCACGGTTTGCTTGGTATAGAGCAGTGTGTAGGGTGCTTGAGCCTGGGTGGCCATCTGCTTGAGCAACAGGCTGGAGTAGGGGTTCTCGATAGTGTGGATTTCTTCTACCAGACCCGTAGCTTGCAGGCCTTCGATGGTACGCGATGCGAGCTCTTCAGCAGAACTGGCAATAAAGCAACTGATTTTTTTCATTGTATCTTCTTTTTTAGTTTTAATAATATTCGTTCAAGATTCCCACCTGTCCGTCGGTGGAAGTGAAGGCTATTTTTCCTTTCCCTAAGGGGAGCAGGGTATTGATGAGTGAGTTTCCCACTTTATGGAGCCATTTGATGTGACCGCTTTTTCCCTCAACGGCATAGAGAAGCCCTTCTTTGGTTCCTCCGTAGAGGATTCCATCTCGCTCTTGCGGCATCGAAGGGGCGTGTTCATAGCCAAAACCAATGTTTGTAGCCCAAAGCTGGTGGGCATTGTTGCTCCGAGTATCGTAGCATACGATGCTGTCGTTCATGGTCTTGCCATAGATGCGTTGTCTGTCTTGGCTGATGCCCATGCTTTCGCGCACCTGCGACTGGTAGGTGCGGTAGATGGTTCTGCCTGTCTGGATATCGATGGCAGTCAGAGCCCGTTGGGGATCGACGATGAAGAGTTTCTCTTGAGAGGCTGCTGGCCATACAGTAGCTGGGGAGAAGTGCATTCGCGTCAATCCGCCGGTCCATCTCCATAACTCTTGACCCGTATGGCGCTCTAGAGCATAGAGCGTGTTGTCCCATGCTCCAAAAATCACTTTGTTCCTAGTGATGAGTGGACGAGTTTCGATATAGCCTTTCACTTGTTTGTAAACCCAGACCAGCGTGCCGTCGGCTATACGTATGGCGCGCATGCCCCCGTCGCTGCCACCGATATAGGCTGTTCCTTCTGCTATGGCTACAGCTCCTAAAACAGGGGCATTGGTCTCTTGCTTCCAGCGAAGCTGGCCGGTTGTGGTCTCTACACCGTAGATGCAGCTGTCGGCTGAGCCAAAGACGACCACCCCTTGGGCTGTGCCTGGAGCACCCACAATGCGTTTTTTGGCCGCAAACTGCCACAATTTTTTGCCATCTTGTAACCCATAGGCGGTGAGCCGTCCGTCATCATCAGCTACGAACAATCGCTTCCCGTCAGTGGTAGGTGCGCAATAGATGGATGTGCCACTTTGTACGTTCCATACCGTTTTCACCTTGGGGTACTGCTGATTGACGCTGTAGTCGGGGTATTTGTCTGCCCTACCTTGTGGGTCGTAAAGTGGCTGGCAGAAGGGAATAGAGGCTTTCCATTCGGCTGGTTCACCTACATTGCGTTGGAAGATGCGTACCGAGTCGCGGCTCACCTCAAACAGTCCATAACCGCTTTTCCCCAGCTTGTCATGTAGCGAACTGCGGGTCAGCACACCGGGAATGCCATCATACTGAAGCTGGCGGTAGCTGTGGTAATGGCCACCGATGAAGAGGCGTACGTTGCAGCGTCTCACGGCATCGGTCACTTCATAGTAATTGTCCACATCGCCTGGAAGCATGGGATAGTGGGTGACCAGGATGGTGGGTTGCTCTTTCCCTCGTTGTTCCATTTCCGCTACCATCCAATGGATGTCTTGCGGTGAGACATGCCCCAGGGCCATACGCATCAGCGGTCCGGAATTGAAGCCCATGAAGAGCACCCCGTTATGCTCCATCTGGAACCGCTCTCCTCCGAACAGGGTGGAGAAGGCAGTGCAACCCGATTCACTCCATTTGGTCTCATGATTACCCATGATGGTATAGCAGGGTACTTTTAATTGCCCGAGCAGTTCCTTGACCTGCTGCAGCGAGGCCTTGTCGCCCTCTTCGGTCAGGTCGCCCGTGATGAGTACGAAGTCCACACTATCTGACTGATTGATCTGTGCAATACAGGCCAGCAGGGATGCGGCTGCTTCGGTATTCTTGGGGCTGACGTGCAGGTCGGTGAGCTGGGCAAAGCGGAACGGGGCCGTTTGTGCACAGACTTGGGTCAGACAGCACGCAATGAGCAGGGAGAAGCACCCCTTACAAAAATGATGGATAGAGGAACTGTTCATGGCTCTTATTGGGGATTGAGGAAGCGCATAATCTGTTGCATCAAGGTAGCTATCTCCTGGGTGGAGGTGAGTGCCTCGATGGGGAAGCCCAGCACACAGGTGCGGTAGTCCGGTCCGCCATAAGCTACGGCAGCGCTTAGGCCATTCTCGCTGTAGCGCATCACGGTTGTGGCTTCTGCGCAGGCCGGCTCGATGGCATCCGGACTCTCTACGACGTAGCAGGTGTTGTTGGGCGTATGGTAGAAGTTGAATTCGCTTTTCGGCATGCCAAGCACCTGCCCTACGCACTTTACACGCCCTTCGGTAGCTGCTTGGCCTACGCGCCACTTGTACTTCAGCACCTCCATGGCGAATTGCCTATCTTCTTCGTTGCTGGCAGTCAGACGGCTGTCCCATAAATCGCTGCCTACGAAGGCTCCGCTTACTAACAGCGCCCCTCCGTTGTGACAGAAACGGCTTAATGCAGCCTGAAGCTGGCTGCTGAAAGTCTTGTATTGTAAGGGGGTAATACCTCCACGGCCCATCTTGGTCTGGCACTGCTTGCCCAGAATCAGGTCAGCCAACCGATAGGTGTTGAGATCCACTATACCTTCCTCTACGGCCTCGTTGCTGCACGAGGTAAACGAATAGCCTGCGGCTAAGAGCGCTTTGCCATGGACGGCAGGATAGTCGAAGCTGTTGCCTGCAATCACCTCTGTCTCGTAGTTACCGTAGCTGTCTCCAAAGCCCGATGCATCATCGTCCATCCAGGGAATCTCCCGACGGTACTCCTTCATCGAACCGATATAACTGATGTCTTTCAGATAGGGTACGCCATGATCCACCTCATCGAGGAATCCAGCCAGATGGGCCACTCCTTCACCCGGAGCCGTGAAGTCGGCCGGTGCACTGATGCGGTCAAACCCATTGATGACGAGTACCGTCTCTTTGCTATGCAGGCTCTTGCCAGCCGAGAGGATTTCTGAGTCGAAACTGCGTCCACCTGCATTGACTGCTGCCACCTTATAGCTGCAGACTACGCCGATAGGCATCGTGGTGCGGAAACGGTTCTCGTTGACCAACACCCCGTTGTCAAATCCTTGTTCCCCGATGCGAGTATAGACGATGTATTGTTGTGCCTTGGCCGTAGGTTCCAGTGGGTCCTCCACCGGTTGCCAGGTCAGTTCCACTTCGTTGTTCTCCAGTAAGCGGAGTGCCAGATGATCGACGGGCAAGGGTTGAACTACATAGGGAATGCCTCGCTGTGAAGAGATGAAGCGTAGCATCCCTTTATAGATAGCACGGCTCACTGTGAAACGGAAGCGTGGATCCAGTCCGTAGCGCATGTCGGCAAAATTCTGGTGTGAGAGCAGCTCCAGCAACATGGCTGGAACGCGAGGGACACGGGCCTCGAAGTAGGATTGGTTCCACATGCCTCTGCGACTCCAGAGGGGCTCGTAGAGGGTGCGTACATCATTGACGATGGCACTTTGAATTAGGTCCGTGAGGTCTCGGCTCAAGTAGCGCGAGGCTCCTCCTTCAAAGATACCGTTGTATGAGGCTGTCTGATAGATGCCCAGCGTGCCGATGATGGAGTCATTGAGTGTGGTACCGGCATCGCTGTGGAAGGCGAACGAAAGGTCAATCGGGATATGGAGTCCCTCCTCCTTCGGGTTGACCATGGAGCCTCCAGCCAGCCAGTTGACCCAATGTCCGCGGCTTTTGTAGTCGTCAGTATAGTCATTCTCACCGTGGCTGACGGAGTAGATGCTATCAGGTGCTCCAGCCCACTGCAGCCAGTAGCGTGCTGCCTCGCAGAAGCGGGGGTAGCCGCTGGTTTCGCCGCGTGCGATGTTGCCCATGCCTCCGCCCACTTTCACGGCATCGGCCGTCAGGATACGACCGGCTTTGCTGCTTCTGTTGCTGAGCGTGATACGTCCTTGTCGTCCCTTCGCAAAGGGGAAGGTGCCTAAATAGATCCAGGTACCTCCACCCATCTGTTGGTTGACCCGGAATGCGGTGGAGCCTCCCTGGTGATAAATCGTGTAGAGGGCGTCGTCGCAACTTTCAGGCAGCGACTGATAGGCTACATAGACTGCATACTCTCCCTGTTCCGGAATCTCGGGTACCCATTCCGCCTGGCTTTCCACACCTTTTTTGATGCTCTCTACCTGCCGGTAGCTTCCTGTCAGGAAGGGGTTCTCAAAATCGGCATAGCTTACCTGCTTGTGGGCAAACCCCTCTCTTGAACCTTGGCTCCAGGCTTTGG
This sequence comes from Bacteroides sp., assembly GCA_051878775.1. GTDB lineage: Bacteria > Bacteroidota > Bacteroidia > Bacteroidales > Bacteroidaceae > Bacteroides. Next base: position 13,428 of record JBJEKT010000020.1, read on the forward strand.
TGCCCTGATGCTCGATGTAAGTCGAATGGCCATCGAGCGAGCCATCATTATCCACAATGATTTCACGTATCTGTGTATCCCGTTCGCGTGGCAGGAGTACGTTGGCTCCGGCATGCTCCAGCATCGGCACAAGGAAGGGCAGGACATAGCTCTGCGTATAGAGGTCTTCCACGGTCTGGAAGATGCGTGCTCGTTGCCATTCCCAGCGATCCAGCTTCTTTTCGTAGTACCAGCCGTGACTCTGCCAGAGAGCGATATGTCGGCCATCTAGTCCTTGTGTGGCCTTCCATGAGGCATCGATACGCGTTACCAAGGGCTTTCCTCCTTCAGGTGTCCACCGGACGATTTTCTTTCCTTTGCCTTTGGTGGCGGAGCGTAGGGCCAGGGGAATCTGCTCTTCGATGCTCCGACCGTTGGTCAGCAATGTGATCTTGCTGTAGGTAGAGGGTAGCAACTGCTTCAATTGATGATAGATTTCAGTCACGTTCTCTTCGCGGAAGGGGATGTAAGAACAGTTCATGTTGGCAAAGAGCAGTAACTCCTTGCCTTGGATGGCGATGGAGTCAATGTGAATGGGACCGATGGCCACTTCGCGGGCTGCTATCTGGTTGAGCAGCTCGTCCATTTGATGACGGACGGTTTCACCCACCTCTTGTGCCCATAGGCACTGATGGAAGAGGGTGACGCATGCCAGCAGAATAAGGGAGATTATTCGTTTCATATCTTACTGTTTTTTAATCAGCAGGCAAAGCCCGCCGGCGGTGAGTAGTGCGTTGATAATCAATAGTTCAAAGCTGATTTGGTAACCGCCAAACCAGGCTTCACTGTGACTTTTCAGGATATAGCTCAGCAGGGGTGCTGCCACGGTTACCAAGGGAACGTAGGCATCACGTACGGCTTTTTGGCTGGCCATGCCGAAGATGAACATGCCTAAGATGGGGCCGTAGGTGTATGCGGCTAAGCTATAGACGGCATTGATGGCACTGTCATCGTTCAGCTCATAGAACACCACAATGGTGATGACCATGAGTAGCGACATGATGAAGTGGATCAGTTTGCGGGTCAGAGTCAGGTCCTTCTCGTTTTGTTTCTCGTTGGCTCGCAGGATGTCGATGGTGAACGAGGTGGTCAGTGCGGTCAAGGCGGAACCTGCGGCGGAGTAGGCTGCTGCAATCAGTCCAACAATGAAAAGAATGCCGATGAAGAGCGGGAATTGTTCGCTCCAGGCCACTTCGCCAAAGAGTGCATCCCCTTTCACCTCGGCAGCGTGAGGCAGGAAGCGGTCTGCGTAGAGGTAGAGCAGTGTGCCCAGTACGAGGAATAGTCCGATGACGAGAATCTGCACGGCTGCACTCACCACCATGTTCTTTTGTGAATCACGGAAGTTCTTGCAGCTGAGGGTTCGCTGCATCAGGTCTTGATCCAGACCGGTGCAGGCAATAATCATGAAGATGCCAGCAAGGAACTGCTTCCAGAAGTAGCGTCCGTCGTTTGGGTCATCCAAGAAGAAGACCTTACTTGTGGGGTGGTCGGCCACGGCGGCAGGCAAGGTTGTCCATGTCAGGTCAAGCTGCGAGGCGATGACGCCGATGCAGCACACTACAGATAATACCAGACAGATTGTCTTGAGTGTATCGGTCCAGATGAGTGACTTCACTCCCCCTTTAAAGGAGTAGAGCCAGATGAGGGCAACAGTCATCACCACATTGAGTGAGAAGGGTATGCCTAGTGGGGCGAAAACCAATGTCTGAAGCACGACGCATACCACAAAGAAGCGCACCGAGGCTCCGAGCATCTTGGAAATAAAGAAGAACCAGGCTCCTGTGCGGTAGGAGGCCATGCCGAAGCGTTTCTCCAGGTAACCGTAGATGCTGACGAGATTCATGCGGTAGAACATCGGGATGAGCACCCAGGCTACCAGGATAGAACCGACAAAGAAGCCCAGCACCATCTGCATGTAGGCGTAGTCTCCTGTCTGTACCGCTCCTGGGACAGAGATAAAGGTGACTCCCGAGATGCTGGCACCAATCATGGCGAAGGTAGCCATGTACCAGGGTGTTTTGCGGTTACCCGTGAAGAAACCGGCATTGTCAGCCTTACGCCCCGTCACCCAGGAGATGAGAAACAGCAGGGCGAAGTAACAAGCTATGGTCAGAAGTACAATCCAGGGGGTCATTTTTATGAGCTTTTAATTTTAAATTTTTATCTTTTAGTTTTTAGTTCTCATCGTTGTCTTCGTAAAGCAGGTAGGGCTTGCGTTGTGATTTGAAGCGTTCGACGTCCTCTTGCCAGCGGGCTTTGATTTCGTCGGCGCTGCATCCTTGCTTAATCATCTTGCGCACATAGTCCGTACCGACCAGCAGTTCGAAGAAGGGGCGGAAGAAGTGGTCACCCAGATTTAGATTTCTGTAGGCATCGATGATGTAGATTAAGTCTACACCCCGTTTCCAGATTTCCTCGTTGCTCATCCCGCTAAGGTCCACACCATGGCAGAGCTTGTTGAGCTGTGGAGGATTTTTGGCTCCGGGAAGGCTGTGTGGGGTGAAGCTGTAGCGGTACCCCGTCATGTTGGGGTGGCCATATACTTGAAACGGCTTATCTGTTCCCCGCCCCAGACTGACCGGTGTAGCTTCAAAGAAGCAGGTGGAGGGATAGAGGTAGATGGATTTCATGTTGGGCAGGTTAGGGCTTGGGGGAATAGGAAGTTCATACAGGGTCTGATGCGTGTAGTTCTTGCAGGGAATGACGGTGAGATCGGCCATACGCGATGCAGGAAGCCACCTCTCGCCATTGATCATCAGTGCCAGCTCGCCTAAAGTCATGCCATGGACAATGGGGATAGGCAGCACGCCTACGCCCGACTTGTACTTCATGTCGAGTATCGGACCATCTACATAATGGCCGTTCGGGTTGGGACGGTCAAGTAAGAGCACCTTTCTGTTATACTGTGCGCAGGCATCCATCAGGCGGTACATCGTGATGTAGTAGGTGTAGTAGCGCAGACCTACATCTTGGATATCAATCACCAGGATATCAAATTTACGCATAGAGTTCTCGCTGGGACGCTGCTCCTTGCCGTCGTAGAGCGAGAGGATGGGTACGCCCGTCTTTGTATCTACTGAGCTGGATACCTTTTCGCCGGCATCTGCCTGACCGCGGAATCCGTGTTCAGGTGAGAAGATAGCCACTACGTTCATCCCCTTCTCCAGGAGCACATCCAGCAGGTGTTTCTGTCCAATCATACCGGTGTGGTTGGAGAAGAGCGCAATGCGTTTGTTCTTAAGGATGGGGAGATAAGCATCAATCTGTTCGTCACCCATCACCACCCGTTGAGCCTGTACGCAAGGCGCTATCCATAGCATGGCGAGAACAATCAAAAGGAACAGTTTCTTCATCTTGTGAATATCGTTTGATTAATACGCAACAAATATAATGCTTAATTTTAATATCAGATACATTTGTTTAATTATATTTTGTATTATATATTTTAATTCACAATTTTTGCTCCCTCTCATGCTATTTACTATGTAATTTAAGTGCGGTAATAGTTGTAAAATAGTTGCGTTAAATAATGCTATTTTTTAGAATAAATGTAGATAATCCAAAATTAGGTTATATATTTGTGTCGGATTTGAAAATACTTAGGCTATGAAGTTGATTGTTGAGAGTGGTTCTACACGTACGGAATGGGCGTTGGTCGAGGATCAGCAGCTTATTCAGCACGCCTTTACAGAAGGCTTGAATCCTTATTTCCAGACCCGGAGAGAGATAAGCAGAAGTGTGCGTTTGGGCTTGCCCGAGGTCTTCTTCAAGAAAAAATTGGAACAGGTGCATTATTATGGCGCTGGTTGCAACTCGTTGGAGAAGCGCAATACCCTGGGCGCCTCATTGGTGGCACAGTTTAAGACTCCTATTCAGGTGGAGAGTGACTTACTGGCTGCAGCCCGAGGCCTCTTCAAGACAGAGGCCGGCATTGCCTGCATCCTGGGGACAGGTTCAAATTCCTGTTTTTACAATGGTAAGATTATAGCCAAGAATGTTCGCTCGGGAGGCTACATCCTGGGCGATGAGGGCAGTGGAGCCGTCATAGGTATGAAGTTTCTCAGCGATGTGCTGAAGGGGCTTTCACCGGCAGGAGTGACCAGCGACTTTTTTGATAAATTCCGTACCACGCCTAACGATATCATGGAATCGGTCTATAACCGTCCCTTTCCTAACCGTTACCTGGCTTCGGTGGCCTATTTCCTGGCTGATTACATGACGGTGGACTACGTGGCCTCTCTGGTGACGGGGAGTTTCTTCGACTTTTTCCGCCGTAACATCCGTCAGTATGATTACCTGAGTTATCCCACCCGCTTCGTAGGGTCGTTGGCGTACCGCTATGCTGAACCCTTGCGCGACGTGGCGAAGGAGTTTGGCGTGACTGTAGATAAGATTGAAGAGACGGCCATGAGGGGGCTGATTGATTTCCATTCCCTGGTCATCGACGAACCTTGATGGCGTCGGTTCAACACATGCGTTAACGTTCATGCACTCAGCTCATAGGACAGAGGCATAAAGTGCGTTGCTACGTTCTTCGTTTCATCGAAGCTTTTTGCAGGCTCTTTATGCCTCTGTTGATAGCTTGAAGTCTATGGCTTAGAACAGCTTTTCGGGATATTCACCGGCATCAATCAATGCCTTAATCTTATCCACTACGCTCTGACGGTCTTCGGGGTAAGTTACACCAAACCATTTGCTGGTCGTGTCGAGTACCTTCACCGTAGCTGTGCCATCCTTAATCAGCTTATCTACCATCAAGGGGATGAAGAATTCGCTCTTCAGGTTCTCCATGTTCTTCGGGTCGCTCAGGAAG
>JBJEKT010000021.1:0-18193 GCA_051878775.1 Bacteroides sp.
TTCTGCAGCATGAGCTGCTCTTCTTGTTCATTGATGCCAATGTGACGATTGGCCAGTGAATCATTTTTCATATACATTATCTTATTAAAGGTTGTGCATTATCGGATACATGGGTCTGTATTCAGGAGCGGAAGAAGGGGTTTTCGGCTTTTTCGATGCCGATGGTGGTGGGGGCACCATGACCGGGATAGACCACGGTGTCGTTGGGCAAGACGAAGAGGCGGCTGCAGATGTGCTCAATCAGATGGTCGAAGTTGCCTCCAGTCAGGTCGGCGCGGCCAATGCTGCCCTGGAAGAGTACATCGCCAGAAAACATGCAGCCATCACTGGCGCAGTAATAGACCAGGCTGCCGGGTGAATGGCCAGGCACGTGGATGGCTTCGAGCGTAGTATTGCCGAAGTGGATCAGGTCACCGTCATGCAGGTAGGTACCAATTTCCACGGGGTTCTCCTCCAGCTTGATGCCGAACATACGGCTCTGCTTGGGGCTCTCTTCAATCCAGTACTCATCGGCTTGGTTGGCCTCGGGCTTCAGACCGAACTCTTTTAGCATAAAGGGGGTGCCGAAGATGTGGTCGGTGTGCAGGTGAGTACAGAGCAGGTGCTTGACCTGCAGTTTATTGTCTCGGATAAAGCCCTTGAGGGCCTGCTTTTCCTCTTCGTAATAGCATCCGGGGTCGATGACTACCGCTTCGCCCGTCTCATCGGCAAGTACGTAGCAGTTCACCGGAAACATATTGAATTCGAATCGCTTGATTTTCATAATAAATCGATTATTTAAAGCGTGACATATACAACTTTCTTCGTTTCAAAGTAAGGTTCGGTGAACAGCTCCGAGAGGTCGGTGAGGTAGGTACGGCTCTTCAGCGGATTGGTCTCTTTGGCCAGCTCGCCGCCCTTCAGGCAGATCAGCCCGTTGGGCAGGGCATTCTGCTGACGGCTGTCGATGTTCTTGCGCACGATCTTTACCAGGTCAGCCAGGGGCATCACGGCACGGCTCACTACGAAGTCGAACTTCTGCTTCTCCTCCTCGGCCCGTTCGTGGGCCGTGGTGACGTTGTTTAAGCCGATGGCTGCAGCCACTTCACCCGCTACGCGCACCTTCTTGCCGATGCTATCCACCAGGTGGAACTTCACCTCGGGGAAGAGGATGGCCAGCGGGATACCGGGGAATCCACCTCCCGTGCCCAGGTCCATGATGCGGCTGCCCGGCTTGAAGCGGATGACGTGGGCAATGCCCAGTGAGTGGAGCACGTGGTGCTCGTAGAGGTTGTCAATGTCCTTGCGTGAGATGACGTTGATTTTAGCGTTCCAGTCGCGATAGAGGGCATCGAGTGCCAGGAACTGCTGCTTCTGCTCTTCACTGAGCTTGGGGAAGTAGCGGAGTAGGAGTTGTAAACCTTCGTTTGGAGTCATAGTGCGTTCGGATAGCGGGTTATTGCGGGTCTGTGCCCCACAGTGAGGCATCGCCAATCAGGTGGGCCAGGTCATCGCGCTTGAGGCTGATGGCGATGGGACCCATCACGTAGGGAGCAATGTCATAGACATTATAGTAGAAGGTGATGCCTTGGTTGTCAATATAGAAATTCTCCGTTGGGGTCAGTTCACCGGTCGAGGCGAAGCCCAGGTCACGGAGTTCCTCTTGGGTGGTGACGCCGTTCTCCTTCATCAGCTGCTCCCAGAGCAAGCGGGTCAGCTCCTCGCTGTATTCGCCGATGAAGAGGTCGTCGAGGGTGACGGGGGTCAGGGTGCGCATGTCGAGGTTGAGAAAGCTGGTGGCATACATGCCGTGGGCTCCACCGGTATATTCTTCGTAATAGTTGCGATAGGTGAGCAGCACCCCCTCGCAGCGAGTGATGTGGCTCACCACCTTTTTATAATAGGAGTACCAGGCTCCCATGGTCTGCCCATCGGCCAGCTCTTCCATCTCCTTGAGGTACATCGGCTCCAGGTCGGAACGGTACTGATTGGTATAGCTCTTGGCAAAGGCTTTGATAGCCTCCTGGGGTTGGAGTGCAGCAAATGCATCACCCAGTGAGAAGGCGATGAAGTAATTGTTCAGGCTGTCGCGCAACTTCTGCTCTCTGGCTTCCGAGGCGAAGCTCAGGTTGATCACCAGGTTGCTCGCAGGTTTGGCTGTATCGCCGAAGAGATGTTCCGTGCAGTTGAGTTGCAGACTGTCGAACTGCAAGGCCCAGGTCTCTTTAGCTCCTTTGGGGGCCTGCTTGCATGCGCCCAGGCCGAGGAGTATCAGCAGCAGCGCAGGCAATAAAATACGCAAGTCTTTTTTCATTGTCAGGAATGATTTTTTATACATTAAATATTCATATTGAAATACCGTGCGAAATTAGTGCTTTTCCGATGTATCTGCAAGTATTTCGGGCAAAATATTTTTTTATTCGCCGTTTCGGTAGGTTTGTGGTGTGGTGCCGGTGTAGCGTTTGAAGTATTTCCCGAAGAAGGAGGGGTTCGGAAAGCCGAGTGAGTAACCTATCTCCTGGATGGTCATCTGCGTGGAGCGTAGCTTGCGGCGGGCATCCATGATGACCACGTGGGCAATGATGTCGAGCACGTTCTTGCCCGTGACCTCCTTCACTACGGTACTGAGATACTGAGGCGTAACGCCCAGTTGCTCAGCGTAGAAGGTGGACTGGCGGTGGGAGGCATAATGGGTAATGACCAGCTGGAAGAAGCGGTTGCAGAGCATCTGTTGCCTGCTGATGGGGGGCATCTCTGAGGCTGGCATGTTACGGTAGATGTAGCTTGCAGCCAGGAGCAAGCTCTGAAGTGACGACTGCGCCACATCGATGGGCAACTGCTTGGGCCCTGTGGTGATGCGGGCAAAGAGGGCGATATAGTCGCGGAGGTAGCTGGCAGAGAGGTCGTCAAGCTTGGCAGTGGGGATGGAGAAGGGGAGTGAGAAGGCCTCTGTGCCCTTCTTCAGTCCGTTGTTGTGGTGGATGCAGTGCGAGGAGTAGGCTATGAAAGCTATCTTGACGTTCTCCGTATGCTCGTAGAACTGGATGATGGTGCCAGGCAGGAGGGTGATGAGCTCGTTGGGACCCACCTCAATGTCGTTCAGGTTGATGGATGCTTTCAGTCGCCCTTCCAGGCAGAGGGCAAAGATACAGGCTTCCAGTCGGCACGATTGCCGGTAGAGGTTCAGTATCTCATCGTTCACGTCGGTCCAGGCTATCATATCGACTGGCAGATCGACCTCAGGGAACGTATATTTAGAATCGTTGTTCGTCATTGCTAGATAGAGTTTTGGCATTTAGGTCTCAAAAATACAAAGAAATGCGATGCGTGATGCCATTTTTTGTTTTTTTATCTTTATCATCCCTTGTGGAGTAGCCCTTTTTTGACGATTTTCTGTCATGATATTTCTTTGTCCGTTTTATCAGCACTTCGTATGTCATTCCCTTGCTTTGCTCAAGACGTTCTACACTTCTTCCTCTATCGTTCCTCTAGAGAAATTCTAATCTCCCAGGTAGGTGAACTCGATATGAAGTCGATATGAACTCGATATGAACTCGATGTAGAATTAGAGTTTCATCGACTTCAAATCGAGTTCAAATGGGCTTCACTACGGAGTAGATTTAGCGTTACCTTAGCGTAGCTTTAGACTTTCCATGAAACTGCAAAAGAGCAACTGTAAGTTGAAATTGTTGTGAATTATGAATAGATAGCCTTCTGCAATGCCTGGATGGCTTGGTCGGCATCTCCGTTGGCCTCGTTGAGGAGGCTGACGAAGCGGCTACCGATGATGGCTCCCGAGGCGTGGGCACAGGCGGCCTCGTAGGTCTGACGGTTGCTGATGCCGAAGCCCACCATCCGTGGATTGCGTAAGCCCAGCTCCTCGATGCGCTGGAAGTAGGCCTGTTTGGCGGCGTTGAAGTCCTTCTGTGCACCGGTGATGGCAGCGCTTGACACCATGTAGATGAATCCATCGGTATGCGCATCAATCTCGCGGACGCGCTCCAGTGAGGTCTCGGGGGTGATGAGCATGATGATGCGGAGGTCGTAGCGGTCGGCTATGACCTTGTAGGTCGATGCGTAGTCACGGAAGGGGAGGTCGGGGATGATGACCCCGTCGATACCGCACTCTGCGCATCGCCGGCAGAAGGCTTCGAAGCCAAACTGCATGATGGGGTTGAGGTAACCCATCAGGATGAGCGGAATCTGTACATCGCGACGGATCTCCTCCAGCTGACTGAAGAGCAGACGGAGCGACATGCCGTTGCGCAAGGCCCGTGTGGCTGCCTCCTGGATGACGATGCCATCGGCCATCGGGTCACTGAAGGGGATGCCTATCTCTATCATATTCACACCGTTGCGCTCCAGGGAACGGATCACGTCGGCAGTGCTATCGAGTGTGGGGCAACCGGCACAGAAATAGATGGAAAGCAGGTTTTGGGGATTGGTGCTGAAAAGTTGATTGATACGGTTCATGGTGTGTAGTATTTAATTGATATACTGTTGTTTCTTGAATTCGTGAATGAAAGGGGCGAGTAGGGGAAGTGCTTTTACTCCAGGGGCTGACTCGAAGCGGCTGTTGAGGTCAATGCCTGCCCAAAGGGGGTGCTTGAAGCTGCCAAGGGCATCGATACTCTCCGGGCCGATACCGCCACTCAGCAGGAAGGGGGTGAATCCACGGTAAGCATGGAGCAGCTGCCAGTCGAACATCGTTCCCGAGCCTCCCCGGAGGTGTGTACACTTGGTGTCGAAGAGGTAGTAGTTGCAACTCCCCTCATAGGCAAGCGTCGCCGCTAAATCCTCGGCATCACCTATGGAGAAGGCCTTGATGGCTCCCACACCAAGTGATTGTACCTCAGTGCAGAAGGATGGCTGTTCGTCGCCATGAAGCTGTACGTAGTGCAGGCCATACTCCTGGATACGAGCCCGAATCTCCTCCAGCGAGGCATTGACAAACACTCCCACGCGTTGGGCCCGCTGCGGCATCATGTCGGGCTTCTGCTTCACGCAGCGCGGGGAGCGGTCAAAGAAGATGAAGCCAATCCAATCCACACCAAGGTATTCAATGGCCTGGATATTCTCTCCTTGCGTCATGCCGCAAACTTTTATTATCCGTTGCATACGCTGTATCAGTTTGGGGATTGTATCTGATTGGCTCCATCCTCTACTTGGCGAATCATCTCTCGAAGGGTATCGGCAGGCGAGGGGGTCTTCATGAACGTTTCACCTATCAAGAAGCCTCGGAAGCCTGCCTGACGCAAACGGCAGATGGTATAGGGTTGGGAGATGCCGCTCTCCGAGACCAGTAGCGGCCCATCGGAGGGCAGTAGTGCAGCCAGCTGGAAGGAGTTGTTGACATCGGTCACAAAGCTGCCTAAATGGCGGTTATTTACACCAAGCATATCGGGCATACAGCTCATGTAGCAGAGTTCATTAGCTGAATGTATCTCAAGTAATACTTCAAGACCTAAGCGATGGGCATGACTGCTCAATAACTCCGCTTCCTTCACGCTCAGGCAAGCAGCAATCAGGAGGATGGCATCTGCGCCCGACAGGGCTGCTTGATTCACTTGATAGGTATCGACGATAAACTCCTTGCGGAGAAGGGGGAGGTCAGTCAGTTGGCGTGCGGTGCGTAAATCCTCGAGACTGCCCCCGAAGAAAGGTGCATCGGTGAGGATAGAGAGGGCTGAAGCACCGGCTTGTTCGTAGGCAGGCGTGATGAGTGCAGGGTCGGCCTCTTGCTTGATCCATCCTTTGGAGGGGGAGCGCCGCTTAAACTCGGCGATGATGCCTGTAGAGGATTGCTCCAGGTATTGCCTCATGCTGTGGAAGGGTTTGCATGCATCGCTGCTTTTACCCTCCAGCTGCTTTCTGCGTTCGGAGTAGGCTATAGCCTGTGCCTGCATCTGCTCGGCGGAGAGGATAAGCTTCTCGGCAGCTATCTGCTCCCGCTTATGGGCTATGATGGTGGATAATATATCTTGCATAGAATATTTACAATTAAGTAGATATATCGTTTTTTATAAATAAATAATTTAAATGAATGGCATCAGCTGTTGAGCTCAATGAATTGCTTCAGCGTATGCAATGCACTACCGCTCTCCAGGGATTCGCGGGCGATGGCCAGGCATTCGTCAATCGTTTTGGCTGGCTCTATCACCTGGATGGCAAAGGCGGCATTGGTCAGCACGCATTGGGTCTGTGCCTTGGTGGCCGTGCCTTGCAGCACGTGGTCGAAGATGGCTGCTGCTTCCTCTTTGGTAGTACCTCCTGAGAGTTCGTCGGGGCGGATGGAGGTCATGCCCAGCTGCTCGGGGCGGAACACCTGCTCGTAGCCACGGGTCATTACCTTAAACTCATCGGTCAGTGAAATTTCATCGTACCCATCGAGGCTATTTACCACTGCAAAGTCGATGCCCAGCTGGTAGAAGACGTTGGTATAGAGACGCATCTGCTGCAGGTCGGCCACGCCGAGGAGTTGATAGGTAGGACAACAAGGGTTGACGAGCGGGCCAAAGAGATTGAAGATGGTGCGTACGCTGAGGGCTTTGCGCACGGGAGCTACAAACTTCATGGCTGAATTGAACAGCGGTGCATGGAGGTAGGCCATGTTGCACTTCTCCAGGCTTCGCTTAAGACGGTCGGCATCGTTAGTAAACTTCACGCCGTGGGCTTCGATTACGTTGCTTGCTCCGCTCACCGAAGTTGCACCGTAGTTGCCATGCTTTGCCACCTTGTAGCCGGCACCCGCCACTACGAAGCAGGCACATGTGGAGATGTTGAACGTATTCTTCCCGTCGCCTCCAGTGCCCACGATGTCGATGGGGTGATAGGGAGCAAAGTCGATGGCCAGTCGGGTCTGCATTAAGGCTTCGCGGAAGCCTATCAGCTCCTCTACGGTGATGCCACGCATCTGGAAGGCAGTCAGCAGGGCAGCAATCTGTGCATCGGGGTACTTCTGTTCGGTGATGTTGAGCAGGATTTGTTTAGTCTCTTCGCGTGTCAGTTCTTCGTGGTTGAAGAGCCGGTTAAGTATGGTTTTCATTTTGATTCAGTGATTAGTGGTTCGTGATAAGTTCGTTGCGATTTAACCAGTTGCTTATCATCTCCTCTCCTTGCGGGGTGAGGACCGATTCGGGGTGGAACTGGATGCCGTGGATGGGGTATTGGCGGTGGCGCAGGGCCATGATGTAGCCCTCACTGCTCAAGGCAGTAATCTCCAGGCAATCGGGGAAACCGTCTCGGTCCACAACCCATGAGTGGTAGCGCCCCACCTCTATCTTACGGGGTAGGCCGGCAAACAGCGGGTCATCAGCTACCACATCAATCGGAGTCTGTACCCCATGGAATACCTCGCTTAGGTTGGTGAGCTTTCCGCCAAAAGCTTCGCCGATGGCCTGTTCACCTAGGCAGACACCGAGCATAGGTTTGGAGTGCGCATAGCAGCGGATGACGTCGAGGAGCAGTCCGGCCTCTGAGGGGATGCCAGGGCCAGGGGAGAGAATCAGTTTGTCAAAGGGCTCCAGTTCAGGCAAAGTAAAGCGGTCGTTGCGGAGTACCGTCACCTCGGCTCCCAGCTGCTTTACCAGGTGGGAGAGGTTGTAGGTGAAGGAGTCGTAATTGTCTATAATACAGATTTTCATTGTAGTCTTCTTTAAAATAGTATGCTTTATTAATTAAAAGTATGCTTTATTAATTGGTGCATTCCAGTACGCAGCAGGATAATCATTCAAATTCATTTTCAGCCATTGAGATGGCTTTGCGCAGGGCACCGAGCTTGTTGTTCACCTCTTGCAGTTCATACTCCTCGTTGCTCTTGGCAACGATGCCTCCACCAGCCTGGAACCAGAGCGTGCTGTTGCGGCTCACGAAGGTGCGGATCGTGATGGCTTGGTTCAGGTCGCCGTTGATGCCGATGAAGCCCACACAGCCACCGTAAGCGCCTCGGTTGTGCGGCTCTATCTCGCTGATGAGTTGCATGGCACGCACTTTGGGCGCACCGCTCAGCGTACCGGCAGGGAAGGTGTCGATGAATGCCTTGATGGGGTCCACTCCTTCATCGAGCGTTCCGCTGACACGGCTCACCAGGTGAATCACATGGCTGTAGTACTGCATCTCTTTGTAGAACTCCACCTGCACGTCGTGGCAGTTGCGCGAGAGGTCGTTGCGGGCCAGGTCCACCAGCATTACGTGCTCGGCATTCTCCTTGGGATCGTCGTGCAGATATTGTGCGTTGAGGGCATCTTGCACGGGGTCACCTGTGCGCTTCGTAGTACCTGCAATGGGGTCAATGGTAGCCTTGCGTCCATCGATGCGGCAGTGGGTCTCCGGCGAAGAGCCGAAGATGCGGAAGCCGCCGAAGTCGAAGTAAAAGAGGTAAGGGGAGGGGTTGATGCTGCGCAGGGCCCGGTAGAGCTTGAAGTCATCACCCTGAAACTGCTGCACAAAGCGGCGAGAGAGCACAATCTGGAACACATCGCCCCGCAGGCAGTGGGCAATGCCCCGTCGGATATTGGCCTTGTGCTCCTCGTCGGTGAGCGGGGAGGTGACAGGGCCTACTGCCTTGAAGTCGTATGCTGTAAAGTTGCGGTTATGGATGGCCCGTTGTAGGTAGTCGAGGTTCTCCTTTTCGCCCGGGGCCAGCATCTGCATGAGCATCATCTCGTTGCGGAAGTCGTTGAAAATGATGAGGTAGCGATAGAGAATATAGAGCATATCAGGGGCATCATTCTTCGTTTCGCAGCTGTCCTTTACGGGAATCTCCTCGAAGTAACGCACGGCATTGAACGAGGTGTAGCCATAGAGGCCGCAGTAATTGCTGTAGTCCCCCTCCACGCTGAAGTGGCCGAGGAAGTGGCGTAAGGCATGCTCCACGCGGTATTCCGTAGAGATGGGGTGCATCTCCCTGTTGCCATCGGGGAAGCGGAAGTGGGCCTCTCCATGCTCGATGCTGACCGAAGCAATGGGGCAAAGGCCGATGAACGAACGGTTGTTTTCCGAGCCATGGTAGTCGGAGCTCTCCATGAGTGCGCTCTGCGTGAAGAGGTCGCGCACCTTGAGATAGGTGCTGACCGGCGTATGCAAGTCGCCAATCAAGGTACGGGTAGCGGTAGTATAACGGTAGTTCATATCGAAGGAATTATTCTTTAATTGATTAGCTTTAAATTTTTAGCTTTAAATTTTTAGTTTTTAGTTTTTAGTTTTTAGTTTTCAAATAGGTTTCCATATCTTTATCGCCTCGGCCGGAGACGGTGAGCACCACGACGTCGGTGGGTTTGAAGTGCATTTTGGGCAGCGCTCCCAGTACGTGGGCACTCTCCAAGGCAGGAATGATGCCTTCCAGACGCGTCAACTCGTAGGCTGCACGGAGCGCTTCATCGTCGTTCACGGGGAGGATGATGGCTCGCTTCTGCTTGGCCAGATTGGCGTGCATGGGGCCGATGCCGGGGTAGTCGAGGCCAGCCGAGATGGAGTAGGGCTCCTCTATCTGTCCGTCTGCATTCTGCATCACGTAGGTCTTGGCCCCATGGATGATGCCGAGTTTACCCAGGGCTATCGTGGCGGCGGTCAATCCGCTGTCTATGCCCTTCCCACCTGCCTCGGCCAGCACAATCTGCACGCGGGGGTCGTTGATGTAGTGGTAGATGGTACCTGCGGCATTGCTCCCTCCACCCACACAAGCCATCAGGTAATCGGGGCAGTCGCGCCCCTCTTGCTCCAGCAGCTGACGCTTAATCTCCTCGCTGATGACCGACTGCAGACGGGCCACCATGTCGGGATAAGGGTGAGGCCCTACGGTAGAGCCTATCACGTAGTAGGTGTCTTGCGGATGGCAGCACCAATCGCGAATGGCTTCGTTGGTGGCATCCTTGAGCGTCATGTTACCACTGGTCACGGGTACCACCGTGGCACCGAGCATCTTCATCTTCTCCACGTTGACGTGCTGTCGCTCCACATCGGTCTTGCCCATATAGACCACGCACTCCATGTTCATCAGCGCACAGACCGTGGCAGTAGCTACGCCATGCTGACCGGCACCCGTCTCAGCAATGATGCGCCGTTTGCCCAAGCGCCGAGCCAGGAGCACCTGACCGATGGAGTTATTGATTTTATGCGCCCCTGTATGGTTCAGGTCTTCGCGCTTGAGGTAAATCTTGCAGCCATAGCGCTCGCTGAGTCGTTTGGCCAGGTAGAGTGGGGAGGGACGCCCCACGTAGTCGCGAAGCAGCTGATTGAATTCCTGCTTAAACTCTTCACTCTGAATCACCTTCAGGTAATTCAGTCGCAGGTTCTCCACGCATTGATGGAGTATCTCGGGGATATAGGCACCGCCAAATTCGCCGTAATAGCCTTCGCTATCCACCAGGAAATCCAAGGGAGCCTCTGTAATCTTACTGTCTGTTTGTTTGTCCATATCGATGTTGTATTATGATTGGTTTTATCTGCTTGAAATGATATATAAAATGAATGAGCCCTGCCGCAGGTGCGACAGGGCTCATTCTGAGGAGTTATCTGATGGATACATACGAGCGCTGCTCCCTTACGACTTTTTGAGTTGTAACGGATGCCACCACCAATATGTATTGTTCATCATTGCGTTCATTGTCTTTTTTCTATTGTTTCTTAGTTTTTAATTTCTATTTGTTTTGTCTTTACGACGGTGCAAATGTATGCAGATTATTGGAAACTCCAAACGTTTTCCGCGTTTTTTTTCGATTTATGGGCAAAAAAATTTTCATGTTCGCGCTAAAAGCCGTATCTTCGCCGAACCATAAGCCACTTGTGGATGTTATTTTAAACAAAAAGAGATATGAATGTAAGTGTTCGTTTTTCGGCTGCGTGGATTCGTATTGCGTTTGCCTTTGCTGTGGGACTGCTGTTGGTGCTGTTCCCTGACGATGCCAGCAATTATTTTGTAATGGCTATCGGAGTGTTGTTTACTTTGCCTGCAGTGATCAGCCTCGGCATCTATTTAGCAGGGAAGAAGAGCGGAGTGACATTGCCTATCATGGGGATGGGTAGCTTGCTGTTCGGACTTTGGCTGATTATTATGCCCGACTTCTTTGCTACGCTGCTCACCTATGTGCTTGGCTTTATCCTGCTGGTGGGCGGTGTGCAGCAGTTGTCGTGGCTGCAGGTGGCCCGTTCATGGAAGAGGGTTTCACCTTATTACTATATCGTGCCCGTGCTGATACTGGTGGCTGGATTGGTGGCCCTGTTTAACCCGGGTGGGGTGCAGCGCACGGCTTTCCTCATCATCGGTGGGGCCAGCCTCTTCTATGCCATCCAGGAGTTGGTGAGCCAACTGCTGCTCCGTAAGAAGGAGGCACAGGGCTTTTCGGGTAGCGCTTCTGCCACTTCTGCTGCCTCACAGGCTGCATCGGGTGCGCAAGCCAGCGTCTCTTCATCTGATGACGATGACATCGAAGACGCTGAGGTGATAGAAATCAGTAAGGATTGACACCAATCAGTAAGGATTGTTAGCAAGCAGCAGTTCCACGCTCTGCTGCAGATGGGCCATCGCCACTTGGGGTTGCAACAGCTGCTCCAAGGGGCGATGGTCGTTTTCGTTGATGCTTCTCACGAGATGGAACTCACGGGCCAATGCCCCCTCAGCATCATCGATTGCTCCAGAGAGTAGCCATACTGGTACGCCAGCTGCCTTACAACGCTTCAGTACGCCGTGGGGCACTTTGCCCATCAGCGTCTGCTCATCCGACTTGCCTTCACCCGTTATCACCAGATGGGCTTTGGCAATCAGTTGGTCAAAGCGGGCCAGGTCCAGCACGATGTCAATGCCTGAGCGCAGTTCCGCCTTCAGATAGGCCAGTAGCGCATAGCCCAATCCTCCAGCTGCACCGGCACCAGGGTGAAGTGCCAACTGGGGTGTGGCTATGCCGTCATGTTCCGTGTGCAAGGCAAAGTCTCGAAGCATTCGGTCCAGTTCCACCACTTGCTCTCTGTTGGCCCCCTTCTGAGGTGCAAAGACGTAGGCCGCTCCCTGGGGACCATAGAGCGGATTATCCACATCGCATGCCACCACCATGCGGCACTTTACGGGCCAGCATCCACTGTCATGCAATGCCTGGAGCATCCCTTTCCCGGCATCACATGTGGCACTGCCTCCAATGCCCATCACAATCTGTCTGCACCCTCGTCCTACGGCATCTGCTATCATTTCACCCACACCATAGGTAGTGGTCAGCATCGGATTGCGTCGCTCCTCGGGTACCAGGGTAAGTCCGCTGGCCGCAGCCATCTCCATATAGGCCGTTTGCCCATCGGCTGAGCAGGCATAAACCGCCTCCACAGGCTCCATCAGTGGCCCATGTACCTTTACCTTGATTTGTTCCACAGGGAGCAGCCGTTCCACACAGCTCACCAGTCCCTCACCGCCATCACTCAGCGGCAGCTCCACAATCTGCTCTCCAGGGCACACCGTAGTCACCCCAAGCGCAGCCGCACGACAAGCCTCCTGAGCCGAGAGGCATCCCTTGAACGAATCAAAAGCCAATAGAATCATCTTAATTTTCTGTATATGAGGTTATATTATGCGTTTTTGAGATTGTGAAATGCATTTCTGAGACAAAAGTAGTATTTTTTTTGATATGGCGTGAACAAAAATTTTAGTTGTTTTTCTTTAGTACCTTTTATGCCTGGATTGTATTAGTAGAGATTAGAGATAATAATGCATTTTGTATGCAGTAAATTTTAAACTAATACAGTATGAAATCTAACAAAAGAAAGCATGGAGTGGGGAAGGAGGTCCTTCAGAAGGCTTCACTTTGTGCATGCCTGACGCTGTTTGCAGGCATCGCTCTCCCCATGCCCTCGTGGGCAACAACGGTGACCGAAGTCACCCAGCAGAGTTCAAAACAAATCACCGGTACGGTGGTCGATGTGGAGGGTAATCCCATCATCGGCGCCAATGTGCTGCAAGCCGGTACCACCAACGGTACAATTACCGACGTAGATGGGCGGTTCACCCTTCAGGTGCCGGTAGGGAGCACGGTCATCGTCTCCTACATCGGTTTCCACTCGCAAACCGTCACGGTAGGCAGCAGCAACGACTACCGTATTGTGATTAAGGAAGACAGTGAAGCACTTGAAGAAGTAGTGGTAGTGGGCTACGGTACGCAGAAGAAGGTGAACCTCACCGGTTCGGTAGCCACCATCTCGGCCGACAAGCTGGCCAACCGTACCAGCTCGAACGTCACTAACATGCTGGCTGGCCAGATGCCTGGTGTCACCATTATCCAGACGAGCGGTCAGCCAGGAGCTGATGCCGGTGTATTGCGCGTACGTGGTATCGGCACAATGGGCGATGCCAGCGCCATGGTGGTGATTGACGGTGTAGAGTCAAGCATGAGCAGCGTAGATCCTAACGATATCGAGAGCATCTCGGTGCTGAAGGATGCCGCAGCTTCGGCCATCTATGGTGTGCGTGCAGCCAACGGCGTGGTGCTGATTACCACCAAGAAGGGTGCCAAGGGACGTGCAGAGGTGTCATACGACGGCTATGTGGGTTGGCAGAAGGCCACCCGTCTGCCCAAGTTCCTCGACTCTTACAACTACGCTCTTCTGATGAACGAAGCCTATACCAACGACGGTCAGGCAGCCCCCTATTCCGAGGCTGACCTGCAGAAGTTCAAGAACGGCACCGACCCCGACTACTATCCCAATTCCGACTGGATGAACGCCCTGCTGAGCGAGGATGGCCTCTTCCATAACCACCACCTCAGCATCAAGGGTGGCAGTGACAAGGTCATCTACTCAGCCGCCTTCGGCTACCACAGCAAGGATGGCTTGATGCCCAACACCAGCTACAACAAGTTCAGCGCCCGCTTGAACCTGGAGGCCAAACTCAACAAGCGCCTCAAGATGACCTCGGGTATTGCCCTCTACCGCAGTAACCGCGTGGCCCCCGCCGAAGGCGTGAGCAACCTGATTCACTACGCCTACCGCGAGACTCCTGTCACTCCCATCCAGCTGAGCAACGGCCGCTGGACCCTCTTCAAGAACGAGCATAACTCTGTGGCCTCTGCCCGCGATGGCGGCTACAGCAAGAGCATCAGCAACGACTTCCAGGGTAACGTGGGCATGGAGCTCGACCTTATCGACGGCCTGAAGTTGCGCGGTATTGCCGCTACCTCGTTCAACCTTACCGAGAGCCCAACCCACGCCTACACAGTGAATTTCTATCAGGCCGGCTCCGATACGCCGGTGAAGAGCACCGTCAACTCACTCACTGAATACGACAGCAAATCCATCGAACTCAACCTGCAGGCCTATCTCGACTACAGTAAGAACTTCGGCAAGCACCACGTAGGTGGTTTGCTCGGTTACTCACAGATTTACAACCAGAACCGCTACCTGCAGGCCTACCGCAAGAATCTGCCCACCAGCAATACGCTGCATCAGATTAACGCCGGCGAAGCCACGGGGCAAACCACGGCTGGCTCGGAGTGGGAATATTCCCTGCGTTCGGTGTTCGGCCGTGTAAACTATGCCTATGACGATCGTTACCTCTTCGAAGCCAATCTGCGCTACGACGGTACCTCACGCTTCCCCAAGAACAAACGCTTCGGTGCCTTCCCCTCGTTCTCATTGGGTTGGCGCGTTTCAGAAGAAGACTTCTTCCAGGTCAGCTGGATTGATAACCTCAAGCTGCGCCTGTCATGGGGCTTGCTGGGTAACCAGGAGACTATCGATACCAGCGGCTACACCACTTACTACCCCTATCAGACCATCTACGAGTTTGGCTACGATGCCATCTTCGGCAACGCTATCACTCCCGGTCTCTCCATCAGCAGCGTGATGGCCAACGAAGACATCACGTGGGAGAAGACGGGCCAGTGGAACGTGGGCGTAGATGCCAGCTTCCTGGGCAACCGGCTGACGCTGGGCTTTGACTGGTTCCGCAAGGAGACGCGTGACATCCTGCTTCAGCTGCCCGTGCCCTCTATGCTGGGTGTCTCTGCCCCGATGCAGAATGCCGGTAAGGTGCGCAACACGGGTGTGGAAATTCAGTTGGGTCATAATAATAAGGTGGGTGACTGGAGCTACAACGTAGGTGCCAGCTTCAGCTACGTCAGCACCAAGATTATCGACCTGAAGGGCGGCGATACCCCGGGACGCTCCGTGGGCGACCCCCTCTGGACCTACTATGGCTACGTGTGTGACGGTATCTTCCAGAGCCAGGAAGAGATTGACCAACATGCCGTGCAGAAGACCGGTACCCCCGTGCCGGGCGACCTGAAGTACCGCGACCTGAATGGCGACAACGTGGTAGATAGCAACGACCGCCAGGTGTTGGGCTCCTACTTCCCGAAGGTGAACTTTGGCCTGAATCTCTCCGTGGCTTACAAAGGTTTCGACCTGAGCGCTTTGATGCAGGGAGCGGCCGACGTGAAGGGTAAGTGCGTCTCCGAAGTGGCCTACGCCTTCTACAACGGTGGTAAGGTGAACGAGATGCACCTCAACCGCTGGCAGCCTAATAGCCCCAACAACCAGAATGCCACCTATCCGCGTCTGTCGATGAGCGATTCACGTAACCGCGTCACCTCCAGTTTCTGGATTCAAGATGCTGCCTACGCCAAGCTGCGTAACCTGCAGGTGGGCTACACCCTGCCGCAGAGCCTCACCAAGAAGTTCGGTGTGAGCCGCTTCCGCCTCTACTGCACCATGGACAACCTCTTGACCATTACCGGATTCGACGGCGTAGATCCCGAAGCTGTCAACGGCAACTACTATCCGCTGACCAAGAGCTACGCCTTCGGTGTTAACGTTACATTCTAAATAAATGATGTAAATTGATTGTAAATAAAATCGAAACAGCTATGAAACTTAAATATACCTTTATCCAAGCCCTGGTATGCGCTTCATTACTTGGCCTTACCTCATGCAACGACAGCTTCCTGGAGCGCAACCCCACCGATGCCCTGTCGGATGCCTCGTACTGGCAGAACGCTGAAGATGCCGAACGCTTTGTGGCCGGTATCTATGTCTATCTGCTTGAAGCAGAAAACCACACCATCATGACCGACTGCTATACAGACAATGCCATCCCCGTACACGTCACTGCCGAGCAAGGTTCCCTCTCGGCCGGTACCGCTACGTCGAGTAATGCCCATTTCCAGCAGGTGTGGGAGTATGCCTACAGCACCATCCGCCGCTGCCAGAAGTTCTACGAGCAGATAGGAGGCGTGCCTATGGACGAAAACTATAAGGCCGAGCTCACCGCCGAGGTGCAGTTCCTTGAAGCTTTTGCCTACAGCCACCTGCTTAAGTTCATGGGCGGTGTGCCCATCGTGGATCATGTGCTGCAACTCAATGAGACGATGCCTTCGCGCAGCAGCGAAGAGGAGACCTATGCTCACATTGTGAGCCTGCTCGACCAGGCCGCTCCCCATCTGCCCAACATCCGCAGCAACGAAGACCACGGCAAGCCCAGCGCCGGAGCCTGTTATGCCCTCAAGGCCCGTCTGGCCTTCTGGATTCACAAGTACGACGTGGCTCAGGAGGCTGCCAAGAAGGTAATGGACATGGGTGTGTTCGGGCTCTATCCTAACTACAACGACCTGTTCCAGCCCGCTGGCGAGCTCAGCAACGAGATTATCTTTGACCGCGAGTCCATCGAAGATGCCCAGTACTGGTGGCAGCGTAGCTACATCAACCTCTACTTCGGTCCGGTGCTGGCATCGGGTTGGGAGGCCCTTTCACCCACGCAAGACCTGATTGATGCCTACCCCTGCATTGACGGCTTGCCCATCGACGAGTCACCGCTCTACGACCCTGCTCATCCGTTTGAGAACCGCGACCCCCGTCTGGGTTACTCGGTGCTCTGGAATGGTTCTGAATTTGCGGGCTATACCTACACTATCGAGCGTATGGGCGATGGCAGCCACACCCGCACGGGCTACTCCATGCGCAAGTACATCAATCCCGAGGACTTCGGTTGGTTCTACTACTACGATTGGACCAACTTCATCTACATCCGTTATGCCGAGGTGCTGCTCACCTACGCCGAGGCTCGTAACGAGCTGCTCTCAGCGCCCGATGCTGCGGTTTATGCTGCCGTCAACCAGGTGCGTCAGCGTCCTAGCGTTGAGCTCCCACCGCTGGCCGAAGGGTTGAGCAAGGACGAGATGCGTAAAGCCATCCGCTTGGAGCGTCGCTTGGAGTTTGCGTTCGAGGGTATTCACCTGTTCGATACGCGCAGCTACCGCACCACCGAGGCCGACGTCACCAAGCCCGTTTATGGCGTCAATCCCGAGGGTGAGCGCATCTACATCGAGACGCGCAAGTTCAACCCCAACCGCGACTACCTGTGGGCCATTCCCTTGACGGAGATTGACCTGGCTCAAGGTGCTCTCGTGCAGAATCCCGGCTGGGATTAATGCTGCAGCCTGATCGCTAACCGATTGATAACAGATTGCCCGGCATAGGCAAGGAGCCTCGCTCCTCTATATGCCGGGCAATTTTTTTATATTGAGGTCGATATCTTATTTCAACTGCTTGCCATCTGCAAACGCATTGCCCACACGCTGTCCTAAGGCGATATAGCCGTGGTGTACAGGGTCGTAGGTGATAAGTTGCATCTTCTCCACGTCGGGCTTGCCATCTTCGGCCAGATAGTTTTCGTTCACAAGGATGTTGACTATCTCGGCAATAATGTAGTAACCTTCTGCTGATTCATTGATTTTCTCCTTGATTCGACACTCCAATGTCATGGGGAAGTCGGTGAAGACAGGAGCGTTGACATGCTCTGACTTATCATATTTCCAACCTGTCTTCGCCATTTTGTCCGCATCGTTCTTGGCAGAGACAATGCCTACGTAATCTGCTGCCACCATGGTTTGTTTTGTAGCAAATGCCACGGTGAAATCAGGGCAGTTGTTCAGGTTCACCGTAGTGGCATGTGCGCCCATGGCAATCATAATCTCCTTAGCGTCCCATTGACCGCCCCATGCAGCGTTCATGGCATTGGGTTTGCCATTCTTGTCGTATGTGCCGATAATCAGTACCGGCTGTGGAAGCATCCACGATTTTTGTCCAAATGATTTCATTGTTCTTCTTCTTCTTCTTTATTATGTTAATAATTTATTGATGTCTGTATGCTCAGCCATAATAATGATGTTGAAAGTTACTATTCCATTGTTGTAGTTACTATGTTTGCATCATGCAAAAGGCTTCGCTCGTCGGGACGGGTGGT
>JBJEKT010000022.1:0-17933 GCA_051878775.1 Bacteroides sp.
GGTTACCGAATGCCGGATAGCGGCGCTCCAGGTAGTAGTCGCGGTCCTCTTCGGGGATATCCTTACCCTGCAGGGTTCCCTCTTGAAGCTTCTTGGCATCCTCCAGCTTCTTGGGTACCCAGATGCGGCCGTCGTTACGCAGAGACTCTGACATCAGTGTCAGCTTAGACTGCTTGTCGCCGTGTACGGGGATACAGGTGGGGTGAATCTGCACGTAGGCGGGGTTAGCAAACCATGCACCCTTGCGGTAGCAAGCCATTGCAGCTGAGCAGTTGCAGGCCATAGCGTTGGTAGAGAGGAAGTAGGCGTTACCGTAACCACCCGTAGCGATAACTACGGCATGGGCAGCGAAGCGCTCCAGCTTACCGGTCACGAGGTTTTTGGCAATGATACCACGGGCGCGACCGTCAATGAGTACCACGTCTTCCATCTCATAGCGTGTGAAGAGCTTCACGGTGCCTGCGGCTACCTGACAGCTCAGGGCTGAGTAGGCACCGAGCAGCAGCTGCTGGCCCGTCTGACCCTTGGCATAGAACGTACGAGATACCTGGGCACCACCGAATGAGCGGTTGGCCAGTGTACCACCATATTCGCGGGCAAAGGGAACACCCTGAGCCACACATTGGTCGATGATGTTGTTAGATACTTCGGCCAGACGATATACGTTGGCTTCGCGGGCACGGTAGTCACCACCCTTCACGGTATCGTAGAAGAGGCGATATACTGAGTCACCGTCGTTCTGGTAATTCTTGGCTGCGTTGATACCACCCTGTGCGGCGATGGAGTGTGCACGACGGGGAGAATCCTGGATGCAGAAGTTGAATACTCTGAAGCCCATTTCGCCGAGTGAGGCGGCGGCGCTGGCACCAGCCAGACCTGTACCTACCACGATGATGTCCAGACGACGCTTGTTGGCAGGGTTAACCAGTTTTTGGTGAGCTTTATAGTTAGTCCATTTCTCAGCTACCGGTCCTTCCGGTATTCTTGAATCTATCTTAGTCATAATCAATGTCTCTTTAAGAAGGTTTTAATTAAATTAGCAGCAAGTGCCGCAGCCCATCATACCTTTAATACAGAAAACCACGACAACCAGCGCGAAGCCGATGACGATGATGGTGGAATAGACGTTGGATATGCACTTCCAGCGCTCAATCCAAGTCTTGTTGTTCCAACCCAGCGTCTGCATAGCGCTCCAGAAACCGTGGGTCAAGTGGAACCAGATGGCTGCCAGCCAGATGAGGTAGAGTACCGAGAAGATGGGGCAGCTGAAGGTCTGCTGGATGTGGTGTACGCCGTTGGCTGCGAAGGCCAGCGTCGTCATGTCAGCATGTCCACCCATGTTGTGAACCAGTTCGGGGAGCTGCATCTTTGCCCAGAAGTTGACCAGGTGCAAGCCCAGGCCTACGATAACGATGATGCCCAGCACCAGCATGTTCTGTGAAGCCCACTCCACGTTCTTGGGTTTCTCCACTACCGCATAGCGCTCGCTACCGCGGGCCTTGCGGTTCTGCATCGTCAGCCAGAAGGCATAGATGATGTGAATCACGAACAGCGCTGCCAGGCCCAGTGTGCCTACCAGTGCGTACCAATTTGCTCCCAGGAACTCACAAATCATGTTGTACCCATTCGCAGAGATGAGTGCCACCAGATTCATCGCCATGTGAAACGTCAGAAACAGGACAAGGGCGATGCCTGTAACGCTCATCACCACTTTCCTTCCTACAGATGAATTAGTTAACCACATAAATGTTTGAATTTAAGTTATTTAATAGTTAGAAAATTAGTTCAATGCTTGTTAAATGCTTAATTCCTTGCAAAAATAGGTAAAAGCCTTTGAAAATACAAGTAATTAGGGGAAATAATTCTATAAAAATACTTTGCTGATAGGGGGAGGTGCTGTGAAGTTACTCCTCTTCCTCGTTGGTCTGCTTGCCGCCCTCCCTGTCGCGGCTGATAATTGTAATGGTCTCACCGGCTGCGGCTCGCTTGCGGATAGTGCGGGGGGTGTCGCCAAACGAATCCTTGCAGAAGTGGGAGAAGTGGGAGAGGTTGTCGAAGCCGTAGCGCTCGCTGATGACGCCGATGCGGTCATCGCTCTGCAGTAGGTCGTGGAGGATGCTTTCACGGCGCTTGTTGAGTATCCATACATAGACGGGCATCCCGTAGAGGTTCTTGAACAGACGGCGGAACGTGGTGGTCGTATAGCCGCCCAGGTGAGCGAACTCCTCAGTGGTGCGCACCTTGGCGTAGTGCTTCATCACAAAGTACTGGAAACTCTCCGTATAGATGCTGATGGGGTAGAAGAAGGCGCTGATGAGGTGCTGAGGATAGTAGTTGGTTATCACGTAGATCAGCTCCTTGCTCTTCAGCTCGAGGTAGGCATGGCAAGGGGGAGTGGGTTCACTTAGGTAACTGACCAGGTCGTCAATGACCCCTTGCAGTTTCTCGTTGAAGGGCAACGGGGTGTAGGTGATGGGGTTGATGGAGACATCTACGATCTCTTGGAAGTTTTGCCGGCAGATGGCGGGTACGTCGTTGAAGCGGAGCTCGATGCAATCCACGTCAGTGATGGCCAGCAGCTCCACTTTAGAGCCATTGGCTTGAAGCACGGCATGTTCAGACTGCAGTATCATGTCGGGGTATTCCTCACTGTTGATGAGCATGTTACCTCGTAGGATAAAGAGGATGAAGTTGCAGCTCTGCTTCTCAGCCGGGAAGTGGGTGCGCTGCGGATAGTGGTGCAGCTGAATCAGGCCACTGCGGTTGGACTGGGTGCATAGGCTGCAATTGGTAGCTCTTTTATTGCATGTATTCATATCGCGCGTCAGTCTCTATTTACGGTTTTCATGGGCAAAGATAAATAAAGTTTATGAAAATGTGCCACCCTACGTAGCTTTTTTTGAGCGTAGGGGGGTGCTTTTTCGTCCATCTTGCTTAACTTTGCACCGATTTTTGACAGATTGACACGGATTATGGAGAATAAAATGAAGTTTCTGACTTTGGGATACTGCCTGATGGGCCTTCTGCTGATGGCCTTGCCAGCTGCGGCGCAGAACTGGGAAATCAATACGGTACACCGCATCAACAGCTGGGACCACGGATTCGCTAGACAATATAATAAGGTAATATCGCGTACGGAGCCTTACGTAGCGGTGGGGGTGCCCGTGGCCATGGCGGTGGCTTCGTGGATTAACCACGACAAGGAGCTCTTCAAGGATGCTGTCTATGTGGGTACGAGTGTGGCTGGCACCTTCGTGCTGACTTATGGCATGAAGTATCTCTTCAATCGTGACCGCCCCTATGAGCGCTATCCCGACCGCGTGCATCCCTTCAGCACAGAGAGCAGTCCTTCTTTCCCCTCTGGCCATACGGCCACGGCTTTTGCGCTGGCCACCTCGCTCAGCATCAAGTACCCCAAGTGGTACGTGATAGCCCCTTCTGCCGTATGGGCCACTTCGGTGGGTATCTCGCGAATGAACGAGGGGGTGCATTACCCCACCGACGTGCTGGCCGGAGCAGCGATAGGTGCCGGTTGTGCCGTGCTTAATATCTATGTGAACCGGTGGCTCAACAAGTGGTTGTTGGGCAATTGAACGCAGGGAAGGTTATTCTCCTGCTACTGGTTATTCCACGCTGACAGCTGTGCCTGAAGCGGTCACCATGAGCATGGAGTCGCTCGCGCCTACGGTCTCGTAGTCGAGGTCAACGCCGATTACGGCATTGGCTCCGAGGGCAGCTGCCTGCTCCTGCATCTCGCGCAGGGCGGTATCCTTAGCTTTACGGAGCACCTCTTCATAAGAGCCGCTACGTCCTCCCACGATGTCGCGGATGCTGGCAAAGAAGTCACGAAACAGGTTGGCACCGATGATGGTCTCGCCCGATACGATGCCATAGTAACGGGTAATGCGTCGTCCCTCAATAGAGGGGGTAGTAGTTACTAACATACTTATTCTTAAACTAAAAACTAAAAACTCGTAGCTTGTAGATGATAATCAATTCAGCTTCAGCATCTCCTCGATATACTCGCGGGTGTTGCTTAGGCGAGGTATCTTGTGCTGTCCGCCCAGCTTGCCTTTCTGGTCGAGCCAGTCGTGGAAAAGGCCTTGACGGGCCACGATGATTTCCAGCGGTTGGAGGGCAAGGTTGTTCTGACGCTTGGCCTCGTAGTCGCTGTTCACCTCCTTAAGCGTATCGTCGAGGATGCGGGCAAACTCCTGCAGGTCATTGGGCTGACGGCTGAACTCGATGAGCCACTGGTGACGGCACTTGGCGTTGGCATCCATGAAGACTGGTGCAGCGCTGTAGTCAGTGATTTGTGCTCCGGTGGCGGCACAGGCGCGGGCCAGTCCCTTCTCGGCATTATCTACGATAAGTTCCTCACCAAAGGCGTTGATGAAGTGCTTGGTGCGTCCCGTAATGATAAACTTGTAGGGATTGCGTGAAGTGAACTTCACCGTATCGCCTATCATGTAGCGCCACAAGCCGGCACTAGTACTGATAATCAGCGCATAGTTCTTGCCGGTCTCTACACCCCAGAGAGGTACTACGTGGGGATGCTCGCTTCCCAGTTCCTCCAGCGGCATGAACTCGAAGAAGACTCCATAGTCTATCATCAGCAGCATCGAGCTGTCGAGCGGGTCGTTCTGTGTACCGAAGTAGCCTTCGCTGGCGTTGTAGGTCTCCACATAGTGCATCTTCGGGGAGCGGATGACCTGCTTGTACTGTTCGCGGTAGGGGGTGAAGGCCACACCGCCGTGGAAGAAGACTTCCAGGTTGGGCCATACCTCTTCAAGCGACTGCTTGCCCGTCTTCTCCAGGATATGCTTGATGAGCACCAGCATCCACGAGGGTACACCGCTCAGGTTGCTTACGTTGGCTCCGATGGCCTCGCGTGCTATCTGTTCCATCTTGGGCTCGAAGTGCTCCATCAGGGCCGTCTGTTTGGAAGGTACACGGATATAGTTGACCAATGTAGGCAGGTTTTCGATGAGTATGGCGCTCAGGTCGCCCACCAGGCTATGCGGTGTATTGAGGTTGGGTGCATGGCTACCGCCCAGGATGAGGCCCTTGCCGCTGAAGAAGCGGCTCTGCGGATTCTGCGCCAGATAGACTGCTACGGCATCCCTTCCACCCTGATAGTGGGTATCCTTAAGTGACTCGCGGCTCACAGGCAGGAACTTGCTCTTGTCGTTGGTCGTGCCGCTCGACTTGGCAAACCATTGTATCTTCGAAGGCCACAGCAGGTTCTGCTCGCCCCGTCGCATCCGTTCCACGTAGCCCTTCACCTCTTCGTAGGTCTGTATGGGCATGGAGCGACTGTAGTCGTCATAACTCTTTATCGAGGCAAAGCCGTGCTGCTTGCCCCATTCCGTATCTCTGGCCATGCTTACCAAGCGATGCATCACCTGCATCTGTAGCGTTTCTGCCTCAGTGGCGTACCGCTCTATCGCCCTCATTCTCGGGGTGAAATAGAGGTTATTCAGTATTGATGTGATGTTGATCATCCTTCTCTCCAAAAAAAATTTGGTACAAAATTAATCTTATTTTCGATGATATGCACGATTTTCCTCTTTTTTTTCTACCTTTACGCCTGCTTTTAGCAGAATAGGACGGAAAATGTAATTAAAATAACATCATTATGAGGATAGGAATACTGACTTCGGGCGGTGACTGCCCGGGTATCAACGCTACGATACGTGGCGTGAGCAAGACGGCCATCAATCATTATGGCATGGAGGTGGTGGGCATTCACAGCGGTTTCCAGGGACTGCTTACCAAGGATGTGGAGGTGCTGACGGAGAAGTCGCTCTCGGGGTTGCTCAACCTGGGTGGCACCATGCTGGGCACCTCGCGTGAGAAGCCCTTCAAGAAGGGAGGTATCATGGGCGGTGTGGATAAACCCTCGCTGATTCTGCAGAACATACGTGACCTGGGACTGGATTGCATCGTGACCATCGGTGGCAATGGCACGCAGAAGACGGCGGCCAAGCTGGCTGGCATTGGCGTGAATGTGGTCTCCGTACCTAAGACGATTGACAACGACATCTGGGGTACCGACTTCTCGTTTGGCTTCGACTCGGCGGTGACGATTGCTACCGATGCCATTGACCGGCTTCACTCCACGGCCAGCTCCCACAAGCGGGTGATGGTCATCGAGGTGATGGGCCACAAGGCGGGATGGATTGCGCTCTACTCAGGCATGGCTGGAGGAGGTGACGTGATTCTGCTGCCAGAGATACCTTATAATATACATACTATTGGTGAGACCATCCTGGCCCGCCTCAAGAAGGGAAAACCCTACAGCATCGTGGTGGTGGCCGAAGGTATTCAGACCGGTACGGAGGGCAAGAAGCGTGCGGCCGAGTATATCGCCCAGGAGATAGAGTACGAAACGGGTATTGAAACGCGCGAAACGGTATTGGGATACATCCAGCGAGGTGGCTCACCCACGCCTTTCGACCGTAACCTCTCTACACGCATGGGTGGTCATGCCACGGAGCTGATTGCTCAAGGACAGTTTGGCCGTATGGTGGCGCTGCAGGGGAATGACATTGCTTCGGTTCCGCTCACGGAGGTGGCCGGAAAGCTGAAGCTGGTGACTGAGGATCATGACCTCGTGGTGCAGGGCCGAAGGATGGGTATCTGCTTCGGATGACGGGTATGGATATCGAGCTGCATAAGGAGTATGAATATAGAATCGGTACGTGATTATTGCCTCGCTCTGCCTATGGCGAGCGAGGACTTTCCTTTTGATGAGACTACGCTGGTCTTCCGGGTGCAGGGGAAGATATTTGCCATGATTGACCTGGAGGATACCACCTGGTTTGTGCTGAAGTGCGACCCTGAATATGCCTTGGAGTTGCGCGACAGGTATGCGGAAATAGAGGGAGCCTGGCACATGAACAAGCGTCATTGGAATCAGGTCAACCTCTTCGGCTCATTGAGCGACAGCCTGATAGAGTCACTTATCCGTCATAGCTATGCCCTGGTGGTGAGTAAATTGCCTAAACGCCTCAGGGAGGAGATACCTTTGGCTTCTCGGGCAGACACATAGGTCTGCCCCTACAAGCCTGTCAGCGGCATGAAGGGTTTCACTTAATCGTTGGTGATGCATTTAATCAGCGGTGAGTGACTCTTCCTCGATGGGTGAGGTGAATGGTATGGTAAGGGGTTCTGCCTCTGCTGCCTGGCGGTCAGCTTCGGCTTGGCGGCTGCGGTTACGTTCGCGGGCTGCCTCGATCTGTTCGCGGAAGGTCTCATCGTTGCGGATGACCTTCAGTGCTATCTGTGCGGCCTTTTGCTGGCTCTCCTTCTTGCTGTAGCCACGGCCGTGGCCTGCAGGGATGCCCTCGATGTGTACCTCTGTACTGAAGGTGGGGCTGTGATCTTTGTCCATCACCTGGTCTATCAGCTCGAAGCTCACCTGCATCTTGTTCTTCTGGCACCACTCGATGAGGCGCGACTTGAAGTTCATCTCCTTGCGCGACATCTTGTCCAGGTCAATGTATTGCTTCAGGATCTTCTCCTCCATGAACTGCATGCAGCACTCGTAGCCTCGGTCCAGGTAGATGGCTCCGATGAAGGCTTCGAAGGCGTTGCCGTAGAGGTAGCTGTTGTGCGACTGCGAGCGGCTGCTCGTCTTCACCAGCTTGTCAAGGCCGATCTCCACGGCCAGCTTGTTGAGCGTCTCACGCTGTACGATTTTCGAGCGGGTATTGGTGAGGAACCCTTCGCGGCGTCCCTCGAAGTGGCGATAGACGATGTCTCCTACCACGGCATCCAGGAT
Organism: Bacteroides sp.; assembly: GCA_051878775.1. Classification (GTDB taxonomy): domain Bacteria; phylum Bacteroidota; class Bacteroidia; order Bacteroidales; family Bacteroidaceae; genus Bacteroides. The sequence continues at coordinate 7,787 of JBJEKT010000022.1, forward strand.
GGCATCGCCCAGGAACTCCAGCCGTTCGTTGTTGAGTAGTCGCCCCTGGTCGGAGCGTACGGCGGTGGATTTATGGAGCAGGGCTTGCTCATAATACTTCAGCTGCCGGGGGTAGAAACCCAGGATGCGGTAGAAACAAAGATAAGACTCCCTCTCTTTGCAGAAAAGAAGTCTTATCCTATGTATGAGGTCGCTCAGCACCATCTTAACGCGGTGTTAATGGTGATTACTGGGCATACTTCTTGAAGATGACACATGCATTGTGGCCACCGAAACCGAAGGTGTTCGACAGGGCTGCGTTGACTTCGCGCTCCTGAGCCTTGTTGAATGTGAAATTCAAGTTGTAATCAATGTTCTCGTCGTTGTCGCCCTCCTCATGGTTGATGGTGGGAGGTACTACGCCGTTCACGATGGCCAGGATGCTGGCAATGGACTCTACAGCGCCGGCAGCTCCCAGCAGGTGACCAGTCATCGACTTGGTTGAGCTGATGTTGAGCTTGTAGGCGTGTTCACCGAATACCTCCTTGATGGCCTTGGCCTCCGAGATATCGCCCACGGGGGTTGAGGTGCCGTGTACGTTGATGTAATCAATCTCTTCGGGGTTCATGCCGGCATCTTCCAGTGCGTTGCGCATCACGAGCTTAGCTCCCAGACCTTCGGGGTGAGAGGCTGTGAGGTGATAAGCGTCGGCACTCATGCCTACGCCAGCCACTTCTGCATAGATGCGTGCGCCACGGGCCTTGGCATGTTCGAGCTCTTCGAGCACCAGGCAACCGCCACCTTCACCCATGATGAAGCCGTCACGGCTTGCGCTGAAGGGGCGCGAAGCGGTCTCAGGCGAGTCGTTGCGGGTAGAGAGGGCGTGCATGGCATTGAAGCCGCCCACGCCGCAGGGGTAGATGGCAGCCTCGGCACCACCGGTTACGATGGCGTTAGCCTTGCCGAGACGAATCAGGTTGAACGCATCGGCAATTGAGTTGGTCGAGGTGGCACAGGCCGAGCAGGTGGAGTAGTTGGGGCCGTGGAATCCGAAGAGGATGGAGATTTGTCCGGCAGCGATGTCAGAGATCATCTTGGGGATGAAGAAGGGATTGAATTTGGGTCCCATCTCTGCGCCGTTGATGGCATAGTTGCCTGCCTCTTCCTCAAAGGTGTGGATTCCGCCGATACCGGCACCAAAGATTACGCCGATACGGGTCTTGTCCTCAGCTTCGAGGTCCATGCCCGAGTCTTCAACGGCCTCTTTGGCCACCTTGATGGCATACTGTGCATAGAGGTCCATCTTGCGGGCCTCCTTACGGTCGATATACTTGCTGGCATCGAAGCCTTTCACTTCGCATGCGAATTGTGTCTTGAACTTTGAAGCGTCAAAATGAGTAATAGGTCCTGCTCCACTAACGCCATTGACCAGATTCTCCCAAAACTCGGATACGCTGTTGCCAATCGGTGTAATGGCACCAAGACCTGTTACTACTACTCTTTTTAATTCCATGTGTTACGAATAAATCAGTGGAATAGGTTTTACTTCAGGTGCTCTTCGATATAAGCGATAGCGTCACCTACAGTACCAATCTTCTCAGCCTGGTCGTCGGGGATAGAGATACCGAATTCCTTCTCGAAGTCCATGATGAGTTCTACCGTGTCCAGAGAGTCTGCACCAAGGTCGTTGGTGAAGCTGGCTTCGTTAGTAACTTGTGATTCTTCAACGCCCAGTTTATCAACGATGATGGCCTTAACTTTAGATGCAATTTCAGACATAACTTTTGGTTTTTAATTAATAATTAGTTTTATTTCTTTATTTTTGCGGCACAAAGGAACGATTATTTCTGTATCTTCGCAAATATTTCGGGAATTAAATGTATTTTTTTGCGCATTTTTCACGGTTTTGTGCATAGTTTTGAACAAAATATAGGTTTTATGAAGAAAAACATCGCTATTTTAGCCTCGGGTAATGGCACCAATGCCGAGCAGTTGGTACACCATTTCGCCCATCATCCCAAGGCCTGTGTGGCTTTGATTCTGACTAACCGCTCCTCGGCCTATGTGTTGCAGCGAGCTGAGCGGCTGGGAGTGCCTGCTTTCTTCTTTAATAAGGAGCAGTGGGCAGAGGGAACGGAGATCGTGGAGCTGCTGCGCCGCTACGGGATTGACTTCGTGGTGCTGGCCGGATTCCTGGCCCGTGTGCCCGACTGTGTGCTCCATTGTTTCCCACAGCGCATGGTGAATATCCATCCTTCGCTGTTGCCAAAATTTGGTGGCAAGGGGATGTATGGCGACCGCGTGCATCAGGCGGTGCTCGATGCGGGGGAGAAGGAGAGTGGCATCACCATCCACTACACCAACGAGCATTACGACGAAGGGGCCATCATCTGCCAGGAGCGGTGCCCTGTGTTGCCTGATGATACGTTTGATACGCTGGCTGCCCGCGTGCATCAGCTGGAGTATGCTCACTATCCCCGTGTGGTGGATGAGCTGGTCAGCGCGCTGGAGTAGGTGCGGTAGCTTCTGGCGCAGCTTGTTTCAGTTACTTGCGCAGCTTGTCACCGCAACTTGCGCCGTTTCCATGGCGTTGGTAATTTATTATCAACAGGTTGAAAATCTTTTTTCCTCGGGATGAAACAAGTTTATCATCGCGTTGGAAGCGCCTGAAAGAAGCCATCATAAAAAATGCCGACCGCACGTGAAAAACACCTCACACTTCACATTTGCTTGTAATTTATTGATTTACAGTATGATATAATGTGAGGTTGAATATATTAGACTTCACACTATATCATGCTGAATATCAACATAATATGGCAAAATGTGAAGTGTGAGGTATTTTTTTTGATTTCTCCGCGTTTTTTTCTGTGGGGTCTTGTTACAGTGGTAGAGTTTGCTCCTGCAGGGTGATGTGGTAGGCACCCTCCTCGCGGCGCAGGGGGTAGTTGCCCCGGAGCTGTTCGAAGAGCTCGGGGTGCTCCTTGAGTGCCCTACTGTCGGTGTGAGGATTGTAAATCTGCAGCAGGGCTTGGGGCAGGGTCGTGGCTTTGACCTCGGATTGCATAGGTGCCGGAGGGGTGATGGTGTAGTGCCTTTCCAGATGGAAATGATGACAGAGTGCATCCAGGGCTTGCCGCGTAGCGTTGGCCTTGCCATCGGCGCTGTAGCCGGCGATATGGGGTGTACCTATATATATATAATGTAAGAGGTCGAGGTCGATGGAGGGCTCGTTTTCCCAGACATCGAGGATGGCTTCTGCCACGAGCCCCTGGCTGAGTGCCTCGTTGAGTGCTGCGGTATCTACTACTTCGCCTCGCGAGGTATTGATTACCACGGGCTGGCGCTTCAGCTTGCGGAAGAGGTCGGCATTGGCCAGGTGGAAGGTGGGGTGGGGACCTGTGCGCTGCAGGGGGACGTGGAAGGTCACTATATCACTCTCCTCAGCCACTCTCTGCAACGAGCAGAACTCCTCACCATCGGCTGCTTGGCGTGGGGGGTCGTTGAGCAGCACCTTCATGCCCCAGCGTCGGGCCACATCGGCCACCAGCCGTCCCACATGCCCAACACCTACGATGCCCAGCGTGCGTCCTTCGAGTTTCATGCCTTTCTCCCGCTCCAGGAGCAAGAGGCAGCTCTGTATATATTGCGCCACTGATGCGGCATTACATCCCGGGGCATTGCTCCAGGTGATGCCCGCCTCGCGGCAGTAGTCGGCATCGATATGGTCGTAGCCGATGGTGGCTGTGGCAATGAACTGAACTCGGCTGCCCTGCAGCAGTTCGCGGCAGCAACGGGTGCGTGTGCGGATAATCAAGGCATCTGCCTCCTTGACCGCCTCAGCGGTAATCTCCCCTCCAGGCAGATAGACCACCTCTTCAGCCAGCGCTTCAATCGCCTCGCGGATATAGGGTATCTTGTTGTCAACGATTACTTTCATCTCTAGTCATCTTTTGTAGAAGTATCCTTATTGTCTCTGTTTTGTTTAGACCGCAAAAGTACGCATTTGTTTTGAAAGCACAAAAATGTGGTGTGTAAATTGTTTGCTTGGTGAATTTTTCGCTGGACTTGTCCTTATTGGCTCAAATTTCATCTGAATACTGTTGGGAATGAGAATCTTTGATTAATTTTGCGGCCTCAAAAATTTAGTTTTTCCATGATGAAGAAGACCTTTCTGAACCTCCTTGCGGCGGGACTTATGTGGCTGAGCATCGGACTGATGCAGGGATGTGACCTGATTGACTATCACCCCTATGATGTGCGCATATCGGGTCAGACCGATGTCAATGCTACCAATATCCTGCGCATCGAGAAGCTTTGCCTGGGCAAAGATACCCTACGCTTTGCGGCTACTGGAGATACTCAGCGCTGGTATGATGACACGCGTGATTTTGTGGCTCACGTTAATCAGCGCAGCGACATCGATTTTGTACTCCACGGAGGTGATTTGAGTGATTTTGGCGTGACCGATGAATTCCTATGGCAGCGCGACATCCTGAATAAACTCCGTATGCCCTACGTGGTGCTATTGGGCAACCATGACTGTATAGGCACGGGCGAAGATACTTTCCGCAAGGTGTTTGGCGACCCCAACTTCAGTTTCATCGCTGCCCGTATCAAGTTTGTCTGCCTCAACACCAATGCCTTGGAGTTCGACTACTCCCGTCCCGTGCCCGACTTTGAATTCATGACCAATGAGCTGACTGACCGTGGTGAGGAGTTTGATCGCACCGTGGTCTGCATGCATGTGCCGCCCTTCGATGGTGAGTTCAATAACAACGTGGCTAACGTCTTCGAGCACTATGTGCTTCAGTACCCGGGCCTGCAGTTCTGCACCGTGGCCCATGTTCATCGCGCAAAGCAGGAGGATCTCTTCGACGACGGTACCATCTACTACATGAGCGACTGCATCCATCACCGCAACTATTACCTGTTCACCATAACACCTGAGGGCTATACGTATGAAGTGGTTAATTTCTAATATCCTGTTACTCCTGGTCCTCTCGATGGGCCAATCCAAGGCACAAAGCGTAACCGATACGCTTGGCGTACACACGCCCGATGCGGGCCATGTGTTAACACCCGATACGGTCTATGTCGTGCACCATGATACCGTGTGGCTCAAGCAGCCCAAGCCGGACAGCATCTATATAGCCGAGGTGAATTCAAAGTACGACCGCCGCATTCACCGCTACCGCAAGCGTTGGTACAGCTTGGTCCCCACTTACAGCAAACTGCAGTTTGCGGGCAACATGGGGTTACTGTCAGCTGGCTTTGGTTGGGACTACGGCAAGCATAACCAATGGGAGACCGACCTCCTCTTTGGCTACCTGCCGAAGTATGATTCCGACCGTGCAAAGGTCACGATGACGCTCAAGCAGAACTACATCCCTTGGAACATTACCCTGGGTGAGGGGCCTTTCTCGTTCGAACCCCTGACCTGTGGCCTTTACTTCAACACCGTATTCGGGGATGAGTTTTGGGTGAGCGAACCAGACCGTTACCCCAGCGGGTACTACGGTTTCTCTTCGAAAGTGCGTACCCACATCTTCCTGGGTCAGCGTATCACCTTCGAGATACCCCGCAACAAGCGCTACATGGCCAAGAGCATCACCTTCTTCTACGAACTCAGTTCGTGCGACCTCTACATCGTCAGCGCCTTTTCAAATGGTTATTTACGAATGCGTGATTACTTGAGTTTGTCATTTGGATTGAAGATGCAGATGCTCTAAGTTTACAATTCAATATGCCGTCAGTTTGCTTTTTTTAGAGGAATCCCTTCTCTCTCAAATCGAGGAATGCTTCTATGAGTTTGTCGTAATCTTCCGTGCTGAGACATCCAATATGTCCAACGCGGAAAACTTTGTCTTTCAGCTCTCCACCGTTCGGGCAAATCCACATGTTATACTCATCTTTAATCTTTAGGAAGATATCGAATGCAGAAGCTGTGGTAGGATGAAGTGGAGTAACTGCATTGGATAACGATTCTGAATAAATCTCGAAAGGCAGCTGGTGTTCCTCAATTTTTCTTCTGAAGTAGCTTGCAAGTGAGGCACATCGTGCAATTTCCGCCTCCTCACCACCGTTTGCTTCAATTTCTTTGAGGCGAGCATTTATCTGCAGGAGAACGCCTACGGCTGGTGTCCATGGTGTTTGGCCACGCTTTTGGTTGGAGAGTGCCAGTTTGAAATCAAAATATTGGCACCGGCAGCGGTTAGACTCTGCACGTCGTTGAGCTTGTTCTGACAGAATAACTACGGAGATACCTGGAGGACAAGCCAATGCCTTCTGTGACCCTGTAATCATGATATCAACATGGAGGCCGCTCATGTCGAATGGGTCGCAGAGAAAGGTGCTGATGGTATCGACGATAAGAAACAAGCCATTCCGTTGACAAAAGTCGCTTACGAGGTTGATGTCGAAGTGAACTCCTGTGGAAGTCTCGTGTTTTTGAAGCAGAAAAGCTGTATATTCTTCTCCCTCGTAGGGAGCAAGGTCTTCTGCCTTTAATGCTTTACCGCTTGCAACTTTTATTTCCGTGAATGGTATTTCATGAAGGGTGAGCAATTCAACGAAACGCTCGCCAAAGCTGCCTCCGTTTACGACGAGTGCCTTGTCTTGCTTGGTAAGGCAGTTCATGATAGCAGCCTCCATACCTCCAGAACCGGAACAGGTAAGGAAAATCGCTTTCGACTGCTTGTCGGCTTTGGAAAACTGTTTGATAAGAGCTTCGTTTTCAAGCATGATCTCTGAAAACTCTGCGGTTCGGAAATAAGGTACCTGTTGGGCACCGATTGCCCGCACAGCTTCCGATGTTTGTACGGGCCCTACAGTAAAGTTAATCATATTCGTTTATAATTATTATCCAAAAGTTGTTGCATAACCTCAGCCATGCATATACTTTCTTCTTTTTTGAGTCTTGATGAAGTGTAGCGGTGGCTTATGATAGATGCAGCAAATTCCTGTATCTCATACCGCAGTCCGAAGCCATCCCATTTATAGAAGAATTTTTTGTTTTCATTTTGGTCTTCGTACCGCAGTTCAAAGTAATCAGTCTTCCACCAGGGGGCAGGTACGTAAGCGTAACCTTTGGTGCCAGAGATTACTAAGCTCCCTTCGGTCTTTACCCCGAGACCAACCTTGAATGATGCTGTCGCCTTATCGTATTGCATGATGCCTCTGGTGTAGGTGTCAACATCATTCTCAATACGTGAATAGAGGTTGATTTTCTTGTAGTCTGTGCCAAGCAGCTTCAAGATGGGTAGCAGAGGATATGAACCTTGCTCAAATAGTGCTCCACCTAACTCTTCTGCGCGGAATTCCCTGCCCTTCTTATCTAACAGCTGTGAAAGAGAGGCTTCAATGTCAACAATCTCGCCAATAACCCCACTTTTAATCAGCACGATTAAGTGCCTGAATGCTGGGCAATGGGCCGTTTTATTGGCCTCCATAAGGACAAGGCCTTTTTTCTCAGCTAAGGCATACAGTTCCATGGCTTCCTCTTTGCGCAGGACTAAAGGTGTTTCGCAGAGCACGTGCTTATTGGCTTGGAGTGCCATCTTGATGTTGTCGTAATGGTATTTATGAGGGGTTGTGATAAACAGGGCATCAATAGCTTGATAGAACTCGTCGATGTGGTCATAAGCTTTGATACCTGTTCGTTCTGCAAGCGATTGCGAGGCCATCGGGTTGATGTCACAGAGTGCGCTAATAGCAATGCCATTGACAACACGGGTCTCTGAAGGGTACCTTTCTGCTACACGACCACATCCCAGGATGCCCACATGCACTGTGGGAGCAAGGTTCTCGCGTAGCATGGTTGAAGAGATACCTTCTGTTCTTGGTAGATAGACTACCTTGCAGAATTCATTGAGGTAATCAAACTTTCCTTCCCAGTCGGAGCCTATCGCAAAGATATCAACATCATATTTTTGTATATCGTCAATCTTCTGGCCGATGTAGTCTTCAATGATAATTCGGTCTGCAAGTCCGGTTGCTTTGACCGCATCAACTCGCTCAAGTACATTATTCTGCACGTTGAGCTTACCTCGGTCTCTGTCGAAATTATCGTTCGTAACTCCCACGATAAGGTAGTCACCTAATGCTTTGGCTCTCTTCAAAAGGTTGATATGCCCCTGATGCAACAGGTCGTATGTTCCGTATGTTATTACGTTTGTCATAATTGAATATCCATTTCGTTCTTATTGGGGCCAGCCGAAGGTCTTTATGCTAGTATATTTGCGCCAGAGGTTGAGTACTCTCTTTGTTGGAACGCCATGGAGATGGATATATTCCTTTACTGCACCAAGCATTCTTTCTGCTACCTTGCCGTCGAGGTAAGGGTCGTAGTTTTCAATAATCCATCGGCGTTTGCTGGTATATTCTTTGTCGTTGCCCATCACTATTTGATATGCTTTTGAAAGCTCTGAGGCTTCCTGGATGTTGCACCAGTAGATAGCCTCTGGTGAGGCTATAGAGCGGAGTGTGATGACAGGTTTGTCACGAAGCAACATCTCATAGACGGCTGACGATGTATCGCTAATCATCAAATCGGCCATGGCAACATAAGGAGAGAGTGAAAAGTCCTCAACAAAGACGATGTTTTCCACCTCATCTGCCAGCTGTTTATACTCGTTTACCCATTCTTGACGGGTCAGAGGATGGAGCTTAATCAGAATTACTACAGCTTCATGTTGGGCCAAACGAATCAATTCCTCTTTGAGATGAGGTAGCGAGGTGAGTTTCGGGCTGAAAGTGGGAGAATACAGCACTAACTTCTCTTTTCGATAGCGCTTAAGTATTTCTCTCTTCTGGTCATCATAATCGTGAAGGTGTTCAAATACCCAGTCTTGACGGGTCCATCCAGTCTCTTTTACCTCAAAGTCCTTGTATCTCTCCTTGAGTTTTAGAAATTCCTTGGTGAAGTAGGGGCCTTGTGTGAGGTAGAGATCAAAGTAGTTTCTGATTCTGAACTGATCTTTCTTTTCTGCTGCGTAGCCATGGAAGATTTGCGCCTTGACGCCACTCAAGTAGTAGGGAACGATGTTGCCCGGAGCGAAGACTGCATCAGGCCGAAAGCGATATACTTCTTTGATGTCGTTGGTGTAGTTGACGTTGTGCTTTAAGGGAAAATCAGGTATCTTTTTCTTATGAACATACCATAATACCTCATGACCTCCTTCTTTGTCAGCTTGTGCCTGAAGAGGAAAGAGGATATCAACAGCATATTTGTTTTCACAAAAAAGGACGATTCGCATACATGTTGATTTGTTTTGATTTGAGAGCACAAATTAATAAATAAAAGGCATCAAAAGCAAGAAATCCCCCTCTTTTTACACTTCTATTTGCATTTTTTCTCGTTTTATTTGGAGTTATGCTTGGCTATACCTACTTTTGCGCACTCTTTTTGGATGAAAAAATACTATTTTAGGGAGTCATGGAGCAAACAGATGAACAGAATCTTATTAAAGAGATGCAAGGTCGCATCTTGGGTATTCTAACAGCACTTGATAAGGTGTGTAAAGAACATCATCTTCGTTATTATCTCATTGCGGGTACTATGTTGGGCGCTGTACGTCATAAGGGATTTATCCCCTGGGACGATGATGCTGATATTGCCCTCCCCAGAAAAGACTATGATGAGTTGGTAAAACACGCCAACGAATGGCTCCCTGAGCCATTCGAAATGGTGAGCGAAGCCCAGAATCCCTACTACCCTTATCAATTTGTCAGGGTTCAAGATAAGAGTACGACATATATCTTACGCCGAAACTTTGATTTGGTAGGGGGTGTTCCTGTCGATGTGTTTCCTTTGGATGGAATGACAGAGAACCGCATTTTGTTGCGCTGGCACTATTTGAAGTATAGCGTTGTGAAACAGATGTTGTATTTCTCTACAGTTAATCCTTTAAAGCATGGTCGGGGATGTCATTCTCTGTTCTATTCGTTTTGCCACAGTGTGATCTCTCCTGCGTGGGCGCATAAACTATTGAATAACATCCAGAAGGAGTTTGACTATGATGAAGCTGCATGGGTGGCTGATCATGATAACAATCCGTATAAGGGAGGTGTGATGCCAAAGGAAATCTATGGTAAATCTGTCCCGGTTCTATTGTAAGCGTCCAATCAAGGGGTAAATGCCACATATTGCGAGCATTATGAAAACGCC
>JBJEKT010000023.1:0-4075 GCA_051878775.1 Bacteroides sp.
GAACAGGAGTATGTGATGGCCGGAGGTCCCTTGTTTGTTGACAAGAACCATCCCGAAGTGAAATTTGTTTCGCCCGTAAGTGGCGTAGTAACGAGTGTGGAGCGCGGCGAGCGCCGCAAAGTGCTGCGCATCGTGGTGGAAGCTGCTGCTGAACAAGACTACGAAGAGTTCGGCAAGATGGATCCTGCCCGCATGACGGCTGCCCAAGTGAAAGAGGCGCTGCTCAATGCGGGTATGTTTGCATTCTTCCGTCAGCGTCCCTATGATGTCATCGCTGATCCTACTGTAGAGCCGAAGGCTATCTTTGTGTCGGCCTTCAACAGCGCTCCCCTGGCTCCTAACTTTGAGTTCCAGCTCAAGGGTGATGAGGCTAACTTCCAGACTGGTCTGGATGCACTGGCTAAGATGGCGAAGACCTACCTGGGTATTAGCGTGAAGCAGACGGCTGCTGCTCTGACGCAGGCCAAGAATGTGACGGTGACGGCCTTCGACGGTCCCCATCCCGCAGGCAACGTGGGCGTACAGATCAATCATCTCGCTCCCATCTCCAAGGGTGAAACCGTTTGGACCGTATCCCCTGAGGTAGTCATCTTCATCGGACGACTGATGAACACGGGCCGCGTGGATATGACGCGCAAGGTGGCCATCACCGGTAGTGAAGTGCTGAAACCTACCTATTGCACCCTGAAGACAGCTGCGCTGCTGACTGACGTGCTGAAGGACAATGTCGCCAAGGGCAAAGACCTGCGCTACATCAGTGGCAACGTGCTGACAGGTAAGCAAATCAAGGCCAACGACTACCTGGGCGCCTTTGACAGTCAGGTGACCGTTATCCCTGAGGGTGATGAGACTCACGAAATGCTGGGATGGATTATGCCTCGCTTTGGTGAGTACAGCGTGAACCACTCTTACTTCTCCTGGCTGATGGGCAAGAAGGAGTTCGTTATCGATGCCCGTATCAAGGGTGGCGAACGTCACATGATTATGTCGGGTGAGTATGACCGCGTATTCCCCATGGATATCTTCCCCGAATATCTGCTGAAGGCTATCATCGCCGGCGACATTGACCGTATGGAGGCACTGGGTATCTACGAAGTGGCTCCCGAGGATTTCGCCCTGTGTGAGTTTGTGTGCTCGTCGAAGGTAGAGATTCAGCGTATCGTCCGTGCTGGACTCGATATGCTGCGTGCAGAGATGGCATAAAACTTATAAACTGAAAATCTTATAAACTGAAATAAATGAAAGCGTTAAGAAATTATCTCGATAAGATAAAGCCGAACTTTGAAGAGGGAGGCAAGCTGCACGCATTTCGCTCGGTGTTCGACGGCTTTGAGACATTCCTGTTCGTTCCCAACACCACGGCGAAGACGGGCACGCACATTCATGATGCCATCGACAGCAAACGCATCATGTCGATGGTGGTCATCGCGCTGATTCCTGCTCTGCTCTTTGGTATGTACAACGTGGGCTATCAGCATTTTAAGGCAGAGGGTGAAGCTGCTCTGGCAGCAGCCAGCTTCTGTGAATTGTTTGCTTACGGTTTCCTGGCTGTACTGCCTAAAATCATCGTTTCGTATGTAGTGGGTCTGGGCATTGAATTTGTGGTGGCTCAGTGGAAGAAGGAGGAAATTCAGGAGGGATTCCTCGTTTCGGGTATGCTGATCCCGATGATTGTCCCCGTGGATTGCCCGCTCTGGATTCTGGCAGTGGCTACGGCCTTCTCGGTTATCTTTGCCAAGGAGGTGTTCGGCGGTACAGGTATGAACGTATTCAACGTAGCGCTCATCACGCGCGCGTTCCTTTTCTTTGCTTATCCCACCAAGATGTCGGGTGATGCCGTTTGGGTATCAGGCGACTCTATCCTGGGTCTGGGACAGCAGGTGGATGGCCTGACTGTAGCTACCCCGCTGGGTATTGCAGCTACTACACCTGCCGGACAAGCCATGGAGATGCCTTATGAGTTCACCGATATGGTGACGGGTCTGATTCCTGGCTCCATCGGTGAGACGAGCGTGATTGCCATTGCGCTGGGTGCTATCCTCCTGCTCTGGACGGGTATTGCCAGCTGGAAGGTGATGCTCTCAGTATTTGTAGGTGGTGCCTTCATGGGCTGGGTGTTCAACGCCATCGGTCCGGATACGGCTATTGCGCACATGCCTTGGTACGAGCACCTGGTATTGGGCGGCTTCTGCTTTGGTGCAGTCTTCATGGCTACTGATCCTGTCACTTCGGCACGTACCGAGACGGGTAAGTACATCTATGGCTTCCTGATTGGTGTGATGGCCATCGTCATCCGCGTGCTCAACCCGGGTTATCCCGAGGGCATGATGCTGGCCATCTTGTTGATGAATATCTTTGCTCCGCTGATTGACTACTGTGTGGTTCAGAAAAACATCAGTCGCCGTGCGAAAAGAATATGTTAAAATTGGATAGACTTATGAATACCAATAGCAATAGTTACACAATCATTTATGCCTCGGTGATGGTTGTCATCGTGGCATTCCTGCTGGCGTTTGTAAGCTCCTCACTCAAGGAGACGCAAAACAAGAACGTGGAGCTCGACACCAAGAAGCAGATCCTCTCTGCACTCCGGGTGGATAACGTGAAAGATGCCGATGCAGAATATAATAAGTATGTAAAGGCCGACAAGCTGATGCAGGCCGACGGTTCGCTGGTGGATTATACTGGCAGCTTCGTGACGGCTTACGAGAAGGAGGCCAAGGAGAACCAACGCCTGCACGTCTTCGTGGCTGAGGTGGATGGCGAAACCAAGTATGTGTTCCCCGTGTATGGCGCAGGCCTGTGGGGCGCAATCTGGGGCTATGTGGCACTGGATGGCGACAAAGATACGGTCTATGGCGTTTACTTCTCTCATGCCAGCGAAACACCGGGTCTGGGTGCTGAAATCACCAGCGCTCATTTCAAGGGACAGTTCCCCGGCCGCAAGACAGTGAAAGACGGTGAGGTGGCTCTCGAAGTGGTGAAGAATGGTAAGGTGGTAGATGCCGCTTACCAGGTAGATGGTATCTCCGGTGGTACAATCACTTCAATGGGTGTGAAGGATATGCTTCACAACTGCCTCGGTGAGTACAAAGCTTTTTTAACTTCTAAACAGAACGAGGAGGAATAAGATTATGGGAAAACTTTTTTCTAAAGAGAATAAGGAAATCTTCTCTGCTCCGCTGAGCCTGAACAACCCCGTTACTGTACAGGTGCTGGGTATCTGCTCGGCGCTGGCTGTTACGGCCAAGTTGGAACCGGCTATTGTGATGGGCCTCTCTGTGACGGTTATCACGGCGTTTGCCAATGTGGTGATCTCGCTGCTGCGCAAGACGGTGCCTAACCGCATCCGTATCATCGTTCAGCTGGTGGTGGTAGCTGCCTTGGTGACTATCGTGAGCGAAATCCTGAAGGCTTTTGCCTACGACGTGAGCGTGCAGCTTTCAGTCTATGTGGGCCTGATCATTACCAACTGTATTCTGATGGGCCGTCTGGAGGCCTTTGCCATGCAGAATGGTCCCTGGGAGTCGTGTCTGGATGGTATTGGCAGTGGCCTGGGCTATGCCAAAATTCTGATCATCGTGGCTTTCTTCCGCGAACTGCTCGGATCAGGTACGCTCTTCGGTATCAACATCCTCAACTGGGATTGGCTCAAGGAGATTGGCTACGTGAACAATGGCTTGATGCTGATGCCCCCGATGGCACTGATTATCGTGGCTTGCATCATCTGGTACCAACGTGCACACAACAAGGAATTGCAAGAAAAATAAATAGACTAATTCAATTCGTAAGATATGGAACATTTCTTTAGTTTATTCGTCCGCTCAATTTTTGTGGACAACATGATATTCGCATTCTTCCTCGGTATGTGCTCGTATCTGGCTGTATCGAAGAATGTGAAGACTGCGCTAGGACTGGGTATTGCGGTTACCTTCGTGTTGGTGGTAACGCTGCCCGTCAACTATCTGCTCCAGACGAAGGTTCTTGGCGCCAATGCCCTGGTGGAAGGCGTTGACCTGAGCTTCTTGAGCTTTATCCTCTTTATTGCGGTGATTGCCGGTATCGTGCAGCTGGT
>JBJEKT010000024.1:0-4007 GCA_051878775.1 Bacteroides sp.
ATTTATTTCCTCCAAACCATCTTATTGACAATCCCTAGATAGCTCTGGATGATTTTCACGACCTTGGTATAGACATTCTCATCTACATAGTCGGGTACGGGGATGCCATGCTGGCCGTCCTTGCAGAGTTCTACAGCTGTATCTACGGCCTGCAGGAGGCTCTTGGTATCAATGCCTGCAATGATGAAGTCACCCTTGTCTATGGCCTCGGGGCGCTCGGTAGAGGTGCGGATGCAGATAGCAGGGAAAGGATGACCCACACTGGTGAAGAAGCTGCTCTCCTCGGGGAGCGTGCCGCTGTCACTGACTACAGCGAAGGCATTCATCTGAAGGCAGTTGTAGTCGTGGAAGCCGAGAGGCTCATGCTGGATGACTCTTTCATCAAGTTTGAATCCACTTGCTGCAAGGCGGTTGCGGCTCCTTGGGTGGCAGCTGTAGAGGATGGGCATGTCGTACTTCTCTGCCATCTTGTTGATGGCGGTGAAGAGGGAGAGGAAGTTCTTCTCGGTGTCGATATTCTCTTCTCGGTGGGCACTCAGCAGGATGTACTTGCCCTTCTCCAGGCCGAGACGCTGATGCACATCGCTGGCCTCTATCTCTTTCAGGTTCTCGTGAAGGACCTCGGCCATGGGACTGCCTGTCACGTAGGTACGCTCCTTGGGCAGGCCGCAGTCAGCCAGGTATCTCCGGGCATGTTCTGAGTAGGCCATGTTGACATCGCTGATGATATCGACGATTCTGCGGTTGGTCTCTTCGGGGAGGCATTCGTCCTTGCAGCGGTTACCGGCCTCCATGTGGAAGATGGGGATGTGCAGGCGCTTGGCTCCTATGACGCTCAGGCAGCTGTTGGTATCACCCAGGACGAGCACGCCGTCGGGCTTGAGCTGGTTGAAGAGCTTATAGGAGCAGTTGATGATGTTGCCACAGGTGGCGCCCAAGTCATCGCCCACGGCATCCATATAGACTTCGGGTTCTGCGAGCTTGAGGTCGCGGAAGAAGATGCCGTTGAGGTTGTAGTCGTAGTTCTGACCTGTGTGGGCCAGGATGACGTCAAAGTACTTGCGGCACTTGTTGATGACGGCTGCCAGGCGGATAATCTCAGGGCGTGTGCCCACCACGATGATCAGTTTCAGTTTGCCGTTCTCCTGCCAGTGGATGTCGCTATAGTCAAATTTGGGTTGTTTGTTCTCCATTGCTTTCTATTTTTCTACGGGGTCAAAGTATGTGTCGGGACGGCTGGGGTCGAACACCTCGTTGCAGTACATCACGGTGACGAGCTCTTCGGTCTCCGACAGGTTAATGATGTTATGGGTATAGCCGGGGAGCATGATGACGCTCTGTATCTTCTCTCCGCTCACTTCGTAGTTGAGAATCTCGCCTTCGGGATCGTTCTCGTTGCGCAGCTGGATGAGTCCATGGCCTTTCACTACGATGAACTGCTCCCACTTGGTGTGGTGCCAGTGCTGGCCCTTGGTGATGCCCGGCTTGCTGATGTTGATACTCACCTGTCCGCACTTGGGGGTATGGACCAGTTCGGTGAAGCTGCCCCTGCTGTCGGTGTTCATCTTCAGGTCGAAGATGGCCTTCTCCTTAGGCAGGTAGCTGAGGTAGGTGCTGTAGAGGCGCTTGGCAAAGCTGTCTGCCGGTATCTCGGGAATCATCAGGGTCTTGGGCATCTCGGCGAACTGATGGAGCAGCTCCACGATTTCTCCCAGCTTGACGTGATGGGTGACGGGGGCTGCGCAATATCTACCTTCGGGATTCAGAACGGTCTCTACACCGTCAAACTCACAGTGATGCTCCTCGCCCCTGAGGGCTGCTATCATCTCCTCCACCAGGTCATCGATGTAGAGCAGTTCGAGCTCTACGTTAGGGTCATTGACGGTGATGGGGAGGTCGTGGGCGATGTTGTGGCAGAAGGTGGCCACGGCACTGTTGTAGTTGGGACGACACCATTTGCCGTAGAGGTTGGGGAAGCGATAGACCAGTACCTTGGCGCCGGTTTCTTTGGCGTAGCAGAAGAAGAGTTCCTCACCAGCCTTCTTGCTGCGGCCGTACTCCGAGTTGCCGAAACGTCCTGCCAGGGTGGCCTGGATGCTGCTGCTCAGCATGACGGGGCACTGGTTGCCGTGCTTCTTCAGGGTATCCAGCAGGGTGCTGGCAAAGCCGAAGTTGCCCTGCATGAACTCCTCGGGATTCTGCGGGCGGTTGACTCCGGCCAGGTTGAAGACGAAGTCGCACTCCCTGCACCATCTGTCCAGTTCCTCGGGGGTGGAGTCCAAGTCATAGGCATAAACCTCATCTATCTTCAGCTCCCCGCAGCACTTCGCCTTGCCCTCCCTGATGTTGTTGAGTTGGGCGCACAGGTTCCTGCCGACGAATCCTTTCGCGCCGGTTACTAAGATTTTCATAAATCAATTCTATAGGAATGGCTATAGAAAAGAATCAGTCAAAATAGTCGTACATTTGATTGAAGTTCCTGCTAAGGGTGGTAAGCAACTTGGGATTTTTTGCCAATTCACTCTTACGCACAAGCAGGTATGCGCTTTTGTCCATCATCACCTGATGCTCAAATACTGTTTCAGCAAAGTAAGTTGCCATAAACAGACTATAGATACGGAAGTGCTTGACAATCCGCATCATCGACTCGTTGCACAAAGCGATAAGGATAACTACTAAGAAGCATCACATCAAATAGGGATAAACATCAACTCTCAGCCGCTTCAATTCACGAGTCGGAACCTTGACAAATTCTTTTCCGTAGATAAGCTTCTTACGCTCCTCTTCCGGCAAGTATGCGAATCGGATTTCCATCTCTGCCTGTAGCTGCTCTTTCGACTTGATGTTTTTACGTGCAATGCCCATATTCAGTGTAATTATTTGATTTTTTGCGCAAATATACGGACTCATCTTGTAAAAACAAGAATTTTGCTGATTTTTCTATATAAGGTTGTTATTTTACAGTTTATTCACTACGGATGTCCTTGGCTTTACTGCGGGGCAGCAGGCCGAGGTCTTCACGGATGAAGCGGAGCTTGAGAAGGAGCTGCTTCATACCCTCCACGTCGAGGCGGCGGGTGTTGTGGCTGTGGTAGTCCTCGGTACGGCTGATGGCATCATCGCCCTCGGTGAAGAACTTGTCGTAGTTGAGGTCGCGGGCATCGCAGGGGATGCGGAAGTAGTCCCCGCAGTCTTCCGAGCGGAGCATCTCCTCACGGGTCACTAAGGTCTCATAGAGCTTCTCACCGTGGCGTGTGCCGATGACCTTTACCTCGGTCTCACCATACTTAGGGTCAACCTGCGCATAGACCTCCTTCAGTGCCTGTGCCAGTACGTCGAGCGTAGCCGCAGGCGCCTTCTGTACAAAGAGGTCGCCGTTATGACCGTGGGTGAAGGCGTAGATCACCAGGTCAACGGCATCGTCCAGCGTCATCATGAAGCGGGTCATGTTGGGGTCGGTGATGGTGATGGGGTTACCCTCCATCATCTGTTCTACCCAGAGGGGGATGACGCTTCCACGGCTGGCCATCACGTTGCCGTAGCGAGTGCAGCAGATGGTGGTTGTGGCATCCTCGCCCAGGGCACGCCCCTGGGCAATGGCCACCTTCTCCATCATTGCCTTGCTGATGCCCATTGCGTTGATGGGGTAAGCAGCCTTGTCGGTGGAGAGGACCACAACGTTCTTCACTCCGTGTGCAATGGCGGAGAGGAGCACGTTGTTCGTGCCCTCTACGTTGGTGCGGCAGGCCTCCATGGGAAAGAACTCACAGCTGGGCACCTGCTTCAGGGCTGCTGCAGAGAAGACATAATCCACACCACGCATGGCGATATCCACCGACTCACGCTGACGCACGTTGCCGATGTAGAACTTCACCTTCTGAGCCACCTCAGGGCGGTTGGCCTGCAGGAAGTGACGCATGTCATCCTGCTTCTTCTCGTCACGCGAGAAGATACGAATCTCTTTGGTGTCGCTGTCAAGGAAGCGACGCAACACGGCATTGCCGAAG
>JBJEKT010000025.1:0-17484 GCA_051878775.1 Bacteroides sp.
GCTACTACATCCCCTTCACCCACAAGGGTCTGAAGCGCGGTACGCACATCAACCTCTTCTACAGCGGCTCGAAGTACGGCAACTACAGCTACTGCTATACCAACGACATGAACGGCGACGGCATCTCCAACGACCTGATGTACATCCCGAAGGATGACTCAGAGATCAAGTTCAAGACCGATGCCGACAAGAAGGCTTTCTGGGCTTTCGTAGAGCAGGACAGCTACCTGAGCAGCCACAAGGGACAGTATGCAGAGTCGTACGCTGCCCGTACGCCTTGGGTACACCGTTTCGACCTGCGCCTGATGGAGGACTTCGAGTTCCGCGTGGGCAAGACCAAGCACAACCTGCAGGTGAGCCTCGACTTCCTCAACATCGGCAACATGATTCACTCCAGCTGGGGCATCCCCAAGAGCACCTCGCCCTCTAACGGAGGCCGCATCCTGAAGTATGAGGGCCGCGACGAGAGCCGCACGCCTATCTTCTCGATGTACAAGGTGAACGGCGAGTACCCCACGCAGACCTTCGAGACGCTGAAGGACTACAGCAACTGCTGGAAGCTGCAGATTGGCGTGAAGTACATCTTCAATTGATGTAGCGCCAGCTGTGCTCTATTATAATAGGCATTATTGATGCAAGATTGAATAGTTTTGTGGACCTTTGCAAATCTAAACGATTTGTATTGGGTTACCTTCTCTGTGAAGAGCGGGTTTCTTATATGGTTTTTATGAGCATCGAAAGATGCTTTCCATGGTTTAAAATTGATGGCCTCCCCCGGCTCGTGAGAGTCAGGGGAGGTTTTTTTTGTTTTTGATGCGGTGATTCAATGCCGGAACCTGCCTGCTGCTTCGCCCTTCAGCTGCAGGTGATGGATACTGATTTGCTCAGCCTGGTCGGGGGAGAGGAGCCCTTTGGCCAGAAGCCGTTCGGCCAGGAGGCGGAAGTGAGGCTCCTGGTTGTCGCGCAGGATACCTTCCGGAGTGAAGCTCCACCACCAATGCTTAGGCCTCGGGATAATGGTGGCCAGGAAGATGCACTCCTCAGGAGTGAGCTGCTGGGGCATCTTGTCGAAATAGTAACGGGCAGCTTCGCGCAGGCCATAGACCAGAGGTCCCCACTCGGCGATGTTGAAATAGACCTCCAGCATACGCTCCTTGGAGGTGAGGCGTTGCTGCTCGATAAGCCACACGATAAGGGCCTCTTCGAGCTTGCGGGCCAGGTTCTTCTCGCGGCTGAGGAAGACGTTCTTGACCAGCTGCATGGTGATGGTGCTTCCGCCACGGGCAAAGCGGCGCTGCTTGATGTCGTAGGCCAGGGCTTCGCGCAGGGCGTCGGGCAGGAACCCTTGGTGGTAGAAGAATCCACCATCCTCGCTCTGCAGCACAGCGGCCTGCATCAAGGGAGGAATCTGGGAGAGGGGGATGAAGTGCTCCCACGCAGGCCCTATCGGAAAGGTGCGCACAGGCTCGCCCTCCTCGTAGGCCGTGTAGAGAAACTCCTGGCTCATGCGGTCGAGGGGCGTGGCACCATAGTGGTTGATGCCGAAGCCACGGCGATGCAGGGCGGAGTAGAGCTGCAGGCTGTCAGGGCGGCTGAGGTCGAGGTCGAAGTGCAGGTCGTAGGCCAGTTCGCCACGGGTGGCAATGCCTTGCAGGTTGCAGAAGAGTCCGCGTGGCAGGGAGGCAAAGAGCTGCTGGGCAGGAAACCAGGGCTTGTGCAGGTGGAGCAGCATACGCCAGGCGGGGAGCTGCTGGGCCAGGAGATAGGGATGGAGCTCCAGGTGATTGAGGCGCAGGGTAGTGCAGCTGTCCAGCTCGAAGGCCGTGGGGTGGAGGTGCAGGGTAAAGTGAGCCGACGTACTGTCTATGGCCACGGTCGTGGAGGAGAGACGGGGATGAGCGATGCGCAGGCCCGCCAAGGCGGCATTCCCCTGGAGGGTGAGTTGTTCAGCAGATGTCTCGTCGGTCACCACTTGCATGCCGATGGAAAGGCTGTCGAAAGTCACCTGGGCCCCCAGGCGATGCCCGATGTAGGGAAGGGGAGAGGAGGAAGGGATGAGCGCGAGTTGCAGCTGTTCTCCTTCGGGGTCAATCACCCCCTGTAGCCTCCAGTGGTGGGGGAGATTGTTCTCGGTGACCTGTAGTGTCGTGCGGAAATGGTGCTGGTGGAGCTCCAGGCGCTGGAGTGCCGCCTGCAGGAGGAGCGAGTCAGCGCGATGGGTGAGGTGGATACGGCTGAGCGTGGCATCAGCGGGCAGCAGGTCAAAGAGGAGGCGGAAGAAGCGCTTGGCCTGTAGGACGTAGTCCTTGCGAGGCTCATCTCCTGTTTCCTTTCCGGCGCGAACAGCCTCTTCCTCCAGGGGTACATCGTGGGCGTTCAGCTGGGGTGCATCGTGGGCGTTCAGCCAGGGCTTCAGGCTGCAGTTCAGGCTGTCAGCCACGAGTGCTTCCACCTCCAGGTTCTGCCGGAGCAGGGGCAGAAAGCGGAGCCTTACCTTCAGCGTCTGCAGGGTGAGCAGGGTATCGGTGGGCGGATCATCCGTGACCCAAAGCTGCTGGATATGGAGGGTAGAGAGGCCTTCCACGCGGAGGGAGCCGAAGCCCGCCCGCAGCTGGTGGCTGTGGGTAATCCGACCCAGGCGGCTGCGGGCCACCTGGGTGGCAATGGAGCTGCGAAAGGCAAAAGCCGCAGCCACTCCAGCCAGGGTGAGCAGGGCACACGCGGCCAGGGTGCGATGGATTCGTCGGCGGATAGTGGATGTCATCAGCGTAACTATGTGATTTGAGATTACAAAATTAGACAATCCTCTTGTAAATCGGGTGTCTGATTTTTCGCTATTTATGCGGGATATTGTCCTATTTACCTTATCAAGGAGAGAAAAATTAGCGCAGAGGGCTCACCATGGTGAAATAAAGTAACTATCTAATAATAACCCAGGTCAAGGCGTAACTGCTTCAATGTCTGCATAGGGATGAATGGGTGTGCCATAAATGCAACGCATCCCCAGCAGGAATCTTCTTCTGCTAGGGATGCGTAGTGTTGGTAAACGGTAGTACACTCTCAGGGATTCGAACCCTGGACCCACTGATTAAGAGTCAGTTGCTCTACCAACTGAGCTAAGAGTGCGGGTGCCTTTCTCGAAAAGCGGTGCAAAGGTAGGCTTTCTGGAGGAAACTACCAAATGTTTTTGCCAAAATCTTCGATGAAATGGGCATTTTTTTGTTTTCAGCAGGTTGCCTGCAGGGTATGGGCGGGATGCCTGCGGGGCTTTGAGAGGGCCTACTCCAGCTCGTAGAGCGGACTGGGAGTGGTACGCTTCAGGGCGGTGAGCCCCACCTCTTTACCCACCAGGATGCCACGGTCGCGCAGGGCCAGTTCCACGGTCTTGCAGGCCAGCTCGGGGTGGTTGTTGTCCTTGCTGAGGTGGCAGAGCCAGATGTGGCGCACGTGCGGGGGCAGGTGGTCGGCCAGGTAGCGGGCGGTGTCGGCGTTGCTCATGTGGCCCGTGGGACTGGCTATGCGCTCCTTCAGGTGCTTGGGGTAGGGGCCCATGCGCAGCATGTCGCGGTCGTAGTTGGCCTCGATGATGAGGTAGTGGGCCTGGTCGATGTAGCGGGAGGCGGTGGGGGTGATCTCGCCCAGGTCGGTCAGGAAGGTGAAGGTGGTGTCGAAGGCCTGGATGCAGTAGCCTACGTTGTCGGTGCCGTCGTGGGGCACCTCGAAGCACTCCACGCGGAAGTCGCCCAGCTGGAAGGGTTGCTCCTTCTCGATGGTGCGGGCCGAGGTGAGCAGGCGCTCGGTCATGCAGTAGCTCCTGGCTATGCCCTGGTGGACGAGCGAGGTGGTGTAGATGGGGATATGGAGCTTCTCGCCCAGGCTGCCCAGGGCCTTGATGTGGTCGGCATGGTCGTGGGTGACGAGCACGCCGCGCAGCTTCTCGATGTCGATGCCGGCCTCCTTGAGGTGCTTCTTGATGGTGCGTGCGGCAATACCGGCATCTATCAGCAGGCCGCAGCGCTCGGTGCCCAGGTAGAAGCAGTTGCCGCTGCTTCCGCTGCCCAGGCATAGGAATTGTATCTTCATTGTCTGTACATATTATAATTTAATAAATAGCCCTCCGCCATGCGCAGGGGCGGCACACCTACAGGTTGGCCTGCAGGAAGCGGCGCATCTCCTCCAGGGGGAGGCCACGGCGGCGGGCGTAGTCGGCCAGCTGCTCGTGGTCGATGCGGCCCACGGCGAAGTAGCGCGAGGCAGGGTGGGCTAGCATCAGGCCGCAGGTGGAGGCGTGGGGGTGCATGGCGCCACTCTCGGTGAGGCGGATGCCTATCTGCTCCAGGGGGAGCAGCCGGTCGATGAGGAAGATGACCGACTGGTCGGGCAGGGAGGGGTAGCCTACGGCGGGACGGATGCCCTGGAAGCGCTCGCAGAGCAGGTCGGGGATGGAGAGCTGCTCATCGGGGGCATAGCCCCAGGCCTCACGGCGCACGTAGAGGTGGAGCCGCTCCACGGCGGCTTCGGCCAGGCGGTCGGCCAGCGTCTGCAGCATCAGCTCGCGGTAGGGGTCATCAGCCGCAGCATGAGCCGCACCCGTATCACCCGTAGCCGCAGGGAGGCTGAAAGAGGTGGCGAAGAGGCCTACGTGGTCCATGGCTTCGCCCCCTTGCAGGGGCCTCACGAAGTCGCTCAGGCAGAGGCAGGGCTCACCCGAGCGTACCTGCTGCTGGCGCAGCAGGGGGAAGCGGAGGCCGTCGAGCAGGAGGTCATCACCGCTGCTCGCGGCACGGGCCAGGTGGAAGCAGGCCTTGACCTGCAGCTGGCTGTGCTCCAGGGAGGCGAGCAGGCGGAGCGAGTCGTGGCAGAGGCGCAGCGCCTCGGCGGCCTGGGCCTGGTCAGCAGCGGGAAA
Source organism: Bacteroides sp. (assembly GCA_051878775.1). Taxonomy (GTDB): domain Bacteria; phylum Bacteroidota; class Bacteroidia; order Bacteroidales; family Bacteroidaceae; genus Bacteroides. The sequence goes on from JBJEKT010000025.1 coordinate 4,907, forward strand.
GGAGTGTACCCAGGAGGCACGGCAGGCATGGCAGTCGTGTACGGAGGCGGCTCCTGCAAACCGGGGCTTGATGCCCCAGGCATGCAGGTAGTAGATCCAGTTGATGTAAGGCGTCAGCTCACCGACGCCGTAGCTTACTGTCTCCATCAGCGGTCAAACTCCAGCGCTTCGCCACGGCAGCTGGCATTCACCTGGGTGCCGTCGTACACCATCTGGCCGTTGACCCACGTCTTCTCCACGTTCCAGTGGAGCGTGGTGCCCTCCAGCGGGCTCCAGCCGCACTTGCTCAGTACGCCGTGGCGCGTCACGGTATGTTCACCCTCGTGGCTCACCAGCACCAGGTCGGCGCGGTAGCCTTCGCGCAGGAAGCCGCGCTCTCTCACCTGGAAGAGGCGGGCAGGGGCGTGACACATCTTCTCCACCACGGTCTCCAGCGTGAAGTATTGCCTATCCACCAGCTCGAGCATCAGCGGCAGCGAGTACTGCACCATCGGCATGCCTGAGGCGGCGGTCAGCGCATCGCCCTCCTTGTCGGCCAGCAGATGGGGCGCATGGTCGGTGGCTATCACGTCGATGCGGCCATCCATCACGGCCTTACGCAGGGCATCGCGGTGGGCGGAGCTCTTGATGGCGGGGTTCACCTTGATGAGGCTGCCCAGCTTGCGGTGGTCGCCCTGACAGAACCAGAGATGGCCCACGCAGGCCTCGGCGGTGATGAGCTTCTGGTCGAGGGGCAGCTTCTGCAGCAGGCGCAGCTCCTTGCTCGTGGAGACGTGGAGCAGGTGGAGGCGGGCATGGGTCAGCGTGGCCATCCCCACGGCCATCTCAGCCGAGGTATAGCAGGCATCCACGGAGCGGATGGCGGCGTGGTTGAAGATGGGCACGGGGTGTTTGCCCATCTGCTGCTTGATGAGCTGGGTGTTCTTCTCAATCATCCCGGGGTTCTCACAATGGGCCGCGATGAGGATGGGGGCGGAGGTGAAGATGCGGATCAGGCTGGGTTGCTGTGACACGAGCATGTTGCCCGTGCTGGAGCCCAGGAAGAGCTTGATGCCGCACACACGGCGCTCGTCGAGCTCATGGAAGAGCATGTAGTTGCTGTCCGTGGCGCCGAAGTAGCAGGAATAGTTGACCACGCTCTTCTCGGCCATCAGTTCCTGCTTCTGCTCCAGGGCTTCGAGGGTGGTGGTCTGCGGAAGGGTGTTGGGCATGTCCATGATGGAGGTCACGCCACCGGCAGCAGCGGCGATGCTCTCGCTGTGGATGTCGGCCTTCTGCGTCAGGCCAGGGTCGCGGAAGTGGACGTGGTCGTCAATCACGCCGGGCAGCAGGTAGCAGCCCGAGGCATCGACCATCTCGTCGCAGGGTGCCGAAAGCGGCTTGCCGTGGGTCAGTATCTCGGCGATGCGGCCGTCTTCGATGACTAATGAACCTTGGGTGATCTCCCCTTCGTTCACTAAAGTGGCGTTGTGTATCAATACTCTGCTCATATCTGTATGTTTTTTTTAATTTATCTCAGGGTTATACTTGGGGTACTTACGGAACCAGCCGTCCCACTTGAGCCGCATCACGCCGAACATGGCCTCGCCGAAGATGCTGCTGTTCATCTTCGAGGTGCCCAGCTCGCGGTTCACGAAGATGACGGGCACCTCCGTGACGCGGAAGCCGCATTGCACGGCGGTATATTTCATCTCTATCTGGAAGGCGTATCCCTTGAAGCGCACCAGCTCCAGCGGGATGGTGGAGAGTACGCGGCGGCGGTAGCATACGAAGCCCGCCGTGGTGTCATGGATGTCCAGCCCCGTGATGAGGCGCACGTACTTGGAGGCGAAGTAGGACATGAGCACACGGCCCATGGGCCAGTTGACCACGTTGACGCCGCTCACGTAGCGCGAGCCGATGGCCACGTCGGCCCCTCCCGTGGCGCAGGCCGCATAGAGGCGGGGCAGGTCCTGCGGGTTGTGGCTGAAGTCGGCATCCATCTCGAAGATGTACTCGTAGCCGCGCTCCAGGGCCCAGCGGAAGCCGGCTATGTAGGCCGTGCCCAGCCCCAGCTTGCCGCTGCGCTCCACCATATGGAGCCGCTCGGTGAACTCAGCTTGCAGCTGGCGCACGATAGCGGCGGTGCCGTCAGGCGAGCCATCCTCCACCACCAGGATATGATACCCACCCTCCAGGCCGAATACGGCACGGATGATGTTCTCGATGTTCTCCCGCTCGTTGTAAGTGGGAATGATGACTATACGTTCTGCCTGCTGCATGATGTTGATTCTTCTTGTAACTTAATATTATATTTAGTGCATAATTGCACCACAAAAGTAGCAACTTCTTTACATTTGTACAAATCTTAGCCCAACTTTTCGCAAAAAACACTATTTTTGCACCGCAAATTGAAGGTTTCTATATGACGATAGCTGAATTACAACAACGATATGCGCTGCATCCCAACGTCAGCGGGGTGCTCCACTTGCTCCAGGAGGGAGAGGCGAAACAGCTCTTCCTGAGCGGACTCTGCGGCTCGTCGGCAGCGCTCTTTGCCTCATCGCTCATGGGCAGGGTGGGGCAGCCCATGCTCTTCGTGCTGGGCGACGTGGAGCAGGCGGGCTACTTCTACCACGATCTGGTGCAGCTGCTGGGCGACGAACGGGTGATGTTCTTCCCCTCCTCCTTCCGCCGCGCCATCAAGTACGGGCAGAAGGATGCCGCCAACGAGATTCTCCGTACCGAGGTGCTCAGCCGCCTGGAGAAGGAGGGACGCTCACCGGGGCAGGAGGGACTCTTCGTGGTGAGCTACCCCGACGCGCTGGCCGAGAAGGTGGTGTCACGCGGGGAGCTGCAGCAGAAGACGCTCAAGCTGCACGAGGGCGAGCAGGTGGATATGGACTTTGTCACCGAGGTGCTCCGCAGCTACGGATTCGAGCGCGTGGACTATGTCTATGAGCCCGGGCAGTATGCCCTGCGCGGCAGCATCATCGACGTCTTCTCCTTTGCCTCAGAGTACCCCTTCCGTATCGACTTCTTCGGCGATGAGGTGGAGAGTCTCCGCAGCTTCGAGGTGCAGAGCCAGCTCTCACGCCAGCGCATGAAGGAGCTCCTCATCGTGCCCGACCTGAGCCGCGACCTGGAGCAGAAGGCCGACGGGGGGATGGTATCCTTCTTCGACTTCCTCCCTGAGGGGAGCATCGTGGCCCTGCGTGACCTGCTCTGGCTGAGCGAACGGGTGCAGCAGCTCCACGACGAGGCCCTCTCACCCCAGGCCATACAGGCACGCGAGGCGGAGGAGAACGGCGCGCTCAGCCTTGAAGGCAAGCTCATTGACGGCACGGAACTGATGCGCAGCGTGCTCCAGTTCCGCCGCATGGAGTTCGGGCTGAAGCCCACGGGCACCCCCGATGCCACCCTCGCTTTCCACACCACGGCACAGCCCATCTTCCACAAGAACTTCGACCTCGTGGCCTCCTCCCTGCAGGGATACAAGGAGCAGGGATACGCCATCTATATCTGCAGCGACAGCACCAAGCAGACTGACCGCCTGCGTGACATCTTCGAGAGCCGGGGTGATGAACTCACCTTCACCCCCGTGGAGCGTACCCTGCACGAGGGCTTTGCTGACGATACGCTGAAGCTATGCTGCTTCACAGACCACCAGATATTCGACCGCTTCCATAAGTACAACCTCCGCAGCGACAAGGCCCGGAGCGGCAAGGTGGCCCTCTCGCTCAAGGAGCTCAACCAGTTCACCCCGGGCGACTACGTAGTGCATACCGACCACGGCATCGGCCGCTTTGCCGGCCTGGTGCGTATGCCCAACGGCAACACCACGCAGGAGATGATGAAGCTGGTCTATCAGAACGACGACGTGGTGTTCGTCTCCATCCACTCCCTCCACAAGGTCTCCAAGTACAAGAGCAAGGAGGGGGAGATGCCGCGCCTCAATAAGCTGGGCACTGGCGCCTGGGAGAAGCTGAAGGACCGCACCAAGACCAAAATCAAGGACATTGCCCGCGACCTGATACGCCTCTACTCCAAGCGCAAGCAGGAGCAGGGCTTTGCCTACAGCCCCGACAGCTTCATGCAGCACGAGCTGGAGGCCAGCTTCCTCTACGAGGATACGCCCGACCAAAGCAAGGCTACCGCAGCCGTCAAGGCTGACATGGAGAGCCGCCGCCCCATGGACCGCCTGGTGTGCGGCGACGTGGGCTTCGGCAAGACGGAGGTGGCCATACGTGCCGCCTTCAAGGCCGTGGCCGACAACAAGCAGGTGGCGGTGCTCGTGCCTACCACCGTGCTGGCCTACCAGCATTTCCAGACCTTCAGCGAACGGCTCAAGGGGATGCCCTGCCGCGTGGAGTACCTGAGCCGTGCCCGTACCGCACCACAGGCCAAGGCTATCCTCAAGGGGGTGCAGACGGGTGAGGTCAACATCCTGATCGGTACCCACCGCATCCTGGGAAAGGACGTGAAGTTCAAGGACCTGGGGCTGCTCATCATCGACGAGGAGCAGAAGTTCGGCGTCTCCGTCAAGGAGAAGCTGCGTCAGCTCAAGGTGAACGTCGATACGCTCACCCTTACGGCCACCCCTATACCGCGCACCCTGCAGTTCTCACTCATGGGTGCCCGCGACCTCTCCGTCATCCAGACACCGCCCCCCAACCGATACCCCATTCAGACCGAGGTACACACCTTCAACGAGGAGATCATCACCGATGCCATCAACTTCGAGATGAGCCGCAACGGGCAGGTCTTCTTCGTGAACAACCGCATACAGAACCTGCCGGAACTGAAGGCGCTTATCGAGAGGCAGATACCCGACTGCCGCGTCTGCATCGGCCACGGGCAGATGGAGCCCGCCGAGCTGGAGCGCATCATACTGGCCTTCGTCAACTACGACTACGACGTGCTGCTGGCCACTACCATCATAGAGAGCGGCATCGACATACCTAACGCCAACACCATCATCATCAACCAGGCGCAGAACTTCGGCCTGAGCGACCTCCACCAGATGCGTGGCCGCGTGGGCCGCAGCAACAAGAAGGCCTTCTGCTACCTGCTGGCACCGCCCCTCTCGTCGCTCTCTCAGGATGCGCGCCGACGCCTCCAGGCTATCGAGAACTTCTCCGACCTGGGCAGCGGCATCCACATCGCCATGCAGGACCTCGACATCCGTGGGGCGGGCAACCTGCTCGGCGCCGAGCAGAGCGGATTCATCGCCGACCTGGGCTACGAGACCTATCAGAAGATTCTGGCCGAGGCGGTGCATGAGCTGAAGAATGAGGAGTTTGACGAACTCTATGCCGAGAAGGAGCAGACAGCCGACGGCTCGGGTCAGATCAGCGGCGAGCAGTTTGTAGAGGAGTGCCAGGTGGACAGCGACATGGAACTGCTGCTGCCAGCCGACTACGTGACGGGGAGCAGCGAACGGATGCTGCTCTACCGCGAGCTCGACGGACTGCAGATAGATGCCGATGTGGAGGCCTTCCGCAGCCGGCTGGAGGACCGCTTTGGCCCTGTGCCGCCCGAGACGGAAGAGCTGCTGCGCATCGTCCCCCTGCGCCGGATGGCCGCCAGGCTCGGCGTGGAGAAGGTACTGCTCAAGGCGGGCCGCATGACCCTCATCCTCGTCTCCAACCCCGAGAGCCGCTACTACCAGAGTGCGGCCTTCGATCACGTGATAGCCTACATGATGGCCCATACCCGCCGCTGCGACCTCAAGGAGCAGAACGGACGGCGTAGCGTCATCATCAAGGAGGTGCCCACCGTGGCCGAGGGTGTGAGTGTGTTACAGGAAATGATTGTTACAGAAAGCAGGAGTTAATATCATGATAGTATGTATTGCTGAGAAGCCCTCGGTGGCGCGCGACATTGCCGCCGTGCTGGGGGCCAACGAGAAGAGAGAGGGATACCTGGAGGGTAACGGATACCAGGTGACCTGGACATTCGGACACCTCTGTACCCTCAAGGAACCCCACGACTATGCGCCCCAATGGAAGCAATGGGCGCTGGGAGCCCTGCCCATGATCCCGCCACGCTTCGGCATCAAGCTCATCAGTAACCCTACGTATGAGCGGCAGTTTCACGTCATCGAGCAACTGATGCAGCAGGCGGAGATGATCGTGAACTGTGGTGATGCCGGCCAGGAGGGTGAACTCATCCAGCGCTGGGTGATGCAGAAGGCGCAGGCCACCTGTCCCGTGAAGCGACTCTGGATATCCTCCCTGACGGAGGAGGCCATACGTGAGGGATTCGACCACCTGCGCCCCTCGGACGACTTCCAGTCGCTCTACGAGGCAGGCCTGTCACGCGCCATCGGCGACTGGCTGCTGGGTATGAATGCCACGCGTCTCTACACCATGAAGTACGGGCAGAACCGGCAGGTGCTCTCCGTAGGACGGGTGCAGACCCCCACGCTGGCCCTCATCGTCCACCGCCAGCAGGAGATAGAGCACTTTGTGCCTAAGCAGTACTGGGACCTGAAGACTACCTACCGTGACACCCTCTTCTCCGCCCTCATCAAGAAGAGTGACGAGGAGCTGGCCCTGGAGGAGGAGAAGCGCAAGGAGGCCATCGCCGCAGGCAAGAAGGTGCCTAAGGAGGAGGAAAACCGAGGCATAGACCTCATCACCGACCGCGCCGTGGGTGAGCGGCTGGTGGAGCAGATCAAGGAGCTGCCCTTCTGTATCACGGGAGTGACCCGCAAGGAGGGTAAGGAGGCGCCGCCCAGGCTCTTCGACCTCACCTCGCTGCAGGTGGAGTGCAACCGTAAGTTTGCCTTCTCAGCCGATGATACGCTCAAGACCATCCAGTCGCTCTACGAGAAGAAGTTTACCACCTATCCGCGTGTAGATACCACCTTCCTAAGTGATGACATCTATCCCAAGTGCCCTTCGATACTGAAGGGACTGCGCGACTACAGCCCGCTCACCACGCCGCTGGAGGGCAAGACGTTGCCCAAGTCGAAGAAGGTGTTTGACAACGCCAAGGTGACCGACCACCACGCCATCATCCCCACAGGCCGTCAGCCGCAGGGGCTCACGCAGATGGAGCAGCGGGTCTTCGACCTCGTGGCACGCCGCTTCATCGCCGCCTTCTATCCTGACTGTCGCTTTGCCTCGACCACCGTCATGGGCAAGGCGGGTGAGATAGAGTTTAAGGCTACGGGCCGCCAGGTGCTTGATGCCGGTTGGCGTACGGTGTTCACCACGCCCATCGGCGCCGCCCAGGAGAGCACGAACGGCGCAGTAGCCACCAATGAGGAGGAGAACCAGCAAGAGGAGGAGAAGACGCTGCCCACCTTCACCAAGGGGGAGAGTGGTCCCCACGTGCCCTCGCTCATCGAGCGCTGGACCCAGCCTCCACGCCCCTACACCGAGGCTACCCTGCTGCGGGCTATGGAGACGGCAGGTAAGCTGGTGACTGACGACGAGCTGCGCGACGCGCTGAAGGAGAACGGCATAGGCCGTCCATCCACCCGTGCCGCCATCATCGAGACCCTCTTCAAGCGCAACTACATCCGCAAGGAGAAGAAGAACCTGATAGCTACACCCACGGGGGTGGAACTCATCGGGCTCATACACGAGGAGCTGCTGAAGAGTGCCGAGCTGACGGGCCAATGGGAGAAAAAGCTGCGTGAGATAGAGCGCCGCACCTTCACCGCTCCGCAATTCCTCGAAGAACTGAAGATGATGGTGCAGGACATCGTGTACAAGGTGCTGAGTGACAACACCAACCGCCGCATCACCATCATCGACCCCGAAGCAGCCAAGTCCGCCTCTTCCTCTAAACCCCGAAAGAAAAAGAAGACAGCCGCTGCAGAGGAAGCTACAGCCACTCCTACCGTAGCTGCAGCTGATAATGTAGGGAGCCAAGCGGTACCTGCAGCAGCCCTATCCGATGAGCTCGTGGGGAAGCCCTGCCCCCTCTGTGGAAAGGGCACCATCATCAAGGGACGCACGGCCTACGGTTGTTCGGAATGGCGCAATGGCTGTACCTGGCGCCAATCCTTCGGCGCATCATAAGGAATGCAATAATAAAATAACCTGTTAAAACAAAACCTTGAAAATGATGACTAAACTAGAACTGAAATGGCAGAGAAACTATGAGCAGCTGAAGCAATACATTACGCTTCACCACCACTTGCCCGATAAGAAGAAGGTGGAGAACCGCGGATTGCTCAACTGGTGGAAATACAACAAGAAACTCGTCAAGCAGGGTAAGCTTGACGCCGAACGCACGGCCCTGCTCCAGGAGCTCAGCGCCATGCGTGACTTCTCTTGATTATCTCAGCCGTCCTTGCCACTGGAAGGCATGAGGACCGAAATCCTCCTCGGACGGGAGTTCCGCATCGGGGGCAAAGATGCCGAAGAGCGATGAGCCGGAACCGCTCATGGCGGCATAGAGGGCACCGTGTTCGTAGAGGCGCTCCTTGATGGCCCGGAGCTCAGGGTGCTGCGGAAAGACGCTCGCCTCGAAGTCGTTGACCATCGCCTCGCGCCAACGGCTGATGGGCTCCTTGACCAGCTCCTCCAGCGACACCTCAGGACGGCGGGGAGTAATCTGCGCAAAGGCTTCGCGCGTAGAGACAAAGATGTCAGGCTTGATGAGCCAGAGCTGATAACCGTTGAGCGAAAGCTGGATGGGGCGGAACAGGTTACCGATACCGTGGGCAAAGGTGGGGCGGTTCTGAATGAAGAAGGCGCAGTCGGCACCGAGCAGTGCGGCATAGGCCTCCAGCTGCTGCGGGGTGAGGCCCAGCTCGAAGGTGTTGTTGAGCAGACGCAGCATAAAGGCCGCGTCTGACGAGCCGCCACCCAGACCTGCTCCCGTGGGGATGTGCTTATGGAGGAAGATATCGACGGGGGGAAGGTCAAACTGCTCATCGAGCAGCCGGTAGGCACGGCAGACGAGGTTGTCGTCCAGGTTACCCTCCACCTGAATGCCGCTGATGTTGAGGTGACACTTGGTGGGCATACCGGCCCTTACACAGAATTCCAACGCATCTTCCACGGGGATAGGGTAGAAGATGGTCTCCAGGTTATGGTATCCATCGGGACGTCGCTCCACGATCTGCAGTCCCAGGTTGATTTTCGCGTTCGGAAAAGCTATCATAGTTTCATTTGTTTTTCTTACGATTGTGGCTGCAAATTTAGATAAAATCCGCGAGAATCTCGATTTTTATTTGTACTTTTGAGGCGTAATAGTAAAATAGTAAGTTCAAGTAAATTATTTCAGCCTTATGAGCAACGATATACAGCAGCAGACCACGGTCAATATTCAAGAGAAAGCCAACTGCCCTGGACGGATGACAATAATCATGTTCACCCTAATGATTTGTGCTTTGTATAACACCAATAAATAATAAGGAATAAAGAGTATGGCAAAGACTTACGATACATATAAGGATAGTGGCAATGCTTGGATTGCATTGGTCGATGATGTTCGTTCAATCATCAATGCAGGGCGGCAAACAGCATATAGCGCAGTGAATAGTGCCATGGTGGAAACATACTGGCGCATTGGTCAACGCATTGTGGAAGAGGAGCAGAAGGGACAGCAACGGGCCGAATATGGCAAGCAGATTATAAAACAGCTATCCGTTGCCTTAACTCATGAATATGGAAAGGGCTTTAGTGCCAGATACCTCGCTTATTTTCGCAAATTTTATCTCACGGTGCCCGACATAAAGATTTTGCAAACGCGTTTGCAAAATCTGCATTGGTCTCATATACACCGAATTCTGAGTGTTGATAACGAGGTGGCTGCACGCTGGTATCTCACCACAGCATCACAAGAAATGTGGAGTGTAGAGAAATTGAGTAGCAGAAGGAATTGTTTAAACTTCAACACCAAGAAATAGGAAAATGAAACAATACGATACATATCTTCCTCCCCTCACTGAGCAGCAATCCATCGCCAACTACCTCGACGAGAAGACCTCTCAAATCGACTCCTTGATTGCACTGAAGCAGGAGAAGATTCAAGAGTTGAAGGACTATAAGAAGAGCATCATCTACGAATATGTAACAGGCAAGAAAAGAATATAAACTATGGCAAAGATACTTGAAATAAGAAATAGTACGGCAGAATTCCTTACTTTCCTTGCAGAGAACAAGGAAGATGGGGTACAGGTGGTATATTGTGATGAGAATATATGGGCAACACAGGCAGCCATGGGGGATTTGTTTGATGTATCTCCTAAGACTATCAATGAACATCTGACAAACATTTTCAATGAAGGTGAGTTGATAAAAGAGGCAACTATCCGGAATTTCCAGATAGTTCAACTTGAAGGCTCTCGCAAAGTGAATCGCGAACCAATGTTTTATAACCTGGATGCTATCATTAGCGTTGGTTACAGAGTGTCGAGTATCCGTGCCACTCAGTTCCGTCAGTGGTGTACCTATATCTTGCGTCAATATGCCATACGTGGATATGTGGTTGACAGGAAGCGTATGGAGAATGGTTCGTTCATCGGAGAGGATTATTTCGAGCATCTGTTGGCAGAAATCAGAGAGATTCGCCTGTCTGAACGTCGTTTCTACCAGAAGTTGACCGACATCTACGCTACCGCCATAGATTACAACCGCGATGCACCAACCACAAGGCTGTTCTTCAAGAAAGTGCAGAACAAGATGCATTACGCTGTGCACGGACATACTGCTGCTGAGTTGATAGTGGAGCGTGCAGATGCAGAGAAGGAACACATGGGGCTTACTACATGGGAGAATGCACCCGATGGCAAGATTGTGAAAACGGATGTCTCGATAGCAAAGAACTATCTGAAAACACAAGAGCTGGAGAGCCTCGCTCAACTCGTCAATGGCGTATTGGAACTTGCAGAACGTATGGCAAAGCGCCATATACCGATGACCATGGAGGATTGGGCAAAACGTATTGACATCATCCTTGAAGCCAGTGGTGATGAGATATTGCATGATGCTGGACGTATTACGGCTGAATTTGCCAAGGACTATGCTGAGTCGGAATTTGAGAAGTATCGCATCATACAAGACAGACTTTTCTCATCCGACTTTGACAAACTGAATAACAACCAATTACCAGAACTCCCATTTGAGGATAAATAGTTATTTAGCACTATGACACCAAAGGATTTACAAGAACAGCAGTTTGAGGCAGACATCGAACGGTTGCACAGAGGTCCACTTGCTGAGTTATAAATCCTAACAAGTAACGCCAAAGAACCTCTAAGATAACTCTAAGGTAACTCCGTTGCAACGCTAAAGTGAAGCCCATTTGAACTCGATATGAAGTCGATGATTCTCTAATTTTTCATCGAGTTCAAATCGAGTTCAAATCGACTTCAAATCGAGTTCATCCCCTAGTAACATTAGCGTAAGTATAGAGGAACGATAGACCAGCCATAAAAGAGCACCTCTTCAAAGCGTGAAAGAAAAATATGGACAAAATGGCGCTGCTCACTATTTCAGTTTCCACAAGTGGAATGACAGTCCACCATGAAGAGCAAAATAGTGGACTGACAGTCCACCATGCAAAGCAGCAAAGTGGACTGTCGAAGGAGAATGGTGGACCAGGACAGATTGAATATGCCTTGAGTGGAACAGCAAAAGAGATTGTGCGTCTTAAATCAAAAGAGAAAGAATCTAGACCTGAAGGAGGCATACGATTACGGCTACAGATGGATAAAGCGTCGTGAGGATATTACAGTCGATACTGGCAGGGCTTCACATTGCGCATCTAAAACAAGATATCGACCAGTATTTGGCCTCGGTAATGCCGGAAATGGTCGATAAAGCTGCATTGAAGGAGGTATTGGTCGATAAATGGTCGATAAAGCCCTCTCTGGCAGAGAAACTGGTCGATATTCTGTCCTATATGAAAGACAAGGATGAGATACGGACAGATGACATCATCAAGGCAATGCATTTGATAGAAACAACCGCCAAGCGTTACCTTCGCCAGCTGACAGAGTTCGGATATCTTCGAGCTTTTGGTGGGAATAGGAATAGATTTTATAAGAAGAGATTATTGCCATAGCTCTACAAAAGTTTTTTTTGAGTCATTTTGTTGCCATGTTGCAACACTCATTGATATATAGTGTATTACGGGTGGCAACAAGGGTGGCAACAACATGTTTTTTACCCCAAAATCGCTCCATAATGGGCTTTTTAGGTGCTTTTAGTACCTCATTTCTTGCAAAAACAGGGCTTTTTTGAGCCTGTTTTTCCAACTTGAGGGTATTTTACTTCGCATTTCATACCCTTTTTGAGGGTACTTTTGATGGGGTTATTCTCATTTCGGTTATTCATGCGATACATCCACATACTATTAGAGATACAGTTGTTCCGCACAGGTCTGGACAACTGTCCGGACCTATGCGGACAAATGTCCGGACATACTCGGACAAATGTCCGCGCCTCTTGGACTGACGTGTACTGATTTTGGTGGGTCTTCGTCAATTTCGTTGAAGGCTTCTTCCCTTTGCTGTAGGGGCGGAATATGTTCCGCCCGAATACACCCACAGTTGCGGTATGCAGGGCGGAATATGTTCCGCCCCTTCTATGTTGCATTCCAAACAATTGATTCTTATATTATATATTTTT
>JBJEKT010000026.1:0-3962 GCA_051878775.1 Bacteroides sp.
AAAAGAGCCTGGCTGAGTCACTATACTCTGTAAAACAGATTCTCAGTTGGTCATAAGAAAAGGCTTCCGAATGCATTTTGAAGGCATCCCGAAGCCTTATTGAACCCTTCACAGGAGGGTTTTGTCAATAAATGTGGCCATTTATAACGTTTCAAAGAGGACTATTTGTATCGTTTTAGTTCGCTTCGTTACAATAGGGCGGAGTGATGTGTCTGCTCTTACAGGTTGAGGATCATTTGCTCGCAGAGGATATCCTGCATGTGGCGGGCATCACGACCGGAGAGCTGGTTCTGGTTCATGATGGAGAAGGCAATCCAGTGGCCGGAGCGGCCCTGCAAGTAGCCAGAAAGGGAGCTGATGCCCGAAATGGTACCCGTCTTCGCATGGACGTTGCCGTAAGCAGGCGAGCCCTTCTTCATGCGGCCCTTCAGCGTACCATCTACGCCGGCCACGGGGAGTGCCTTGTAGAGCTTCTGAAAGAGCTCCGTGCGCGAGTAGGCATAACGCAGGAAGGCCACGAGGAGCTCGGGCGAGATGGCGTTGTAGTTGGAGAGGCCGCAGCCATCCGCCAGGTTGTAGTTCTTCGGGTCGAGGCCGATGCGCTTGATGAGTTCACGTACGGCCTTCAAGCCGTCCTCCGCATGGATGCCTCGGCGACCTGTGACCTGTGCGCCTAAGCGGGTCAGCACCGCCTCCGTATTGAGGTTGTCGCTCTCCTTCATGATTTGTTTGACCACCTGCTGCATGGCCGTTTCGTAGCGGGCTATGCAGGTGGCTGTAGAATCGTTTTCCAGCGCTCTCCAGGCGTATACAGGTGTGGGGATATTGGTGCCCAGCGTGTCGATGAGGTGTATTCCGCGCCTCTGAAGGCGTTCTACAAAGGTGTACATGAAGAGTTCGGCTGAGCCGTGCAGGGTGAGGCTGCTGCTGCGTGGCTTATCCACGTTGCCGCTTACCACGAGGTGGTTGCTCTGCTCCATCCAGTTGCGTTCCACCTGGAAACTACCGGCCTGCGGTGTGCGGCTACGGGTCTGGTTATCTACCGTATAGTAGCTGGAGGTTGGGCTGAAGGTGAGAGTGGCCGGTTCGCCTTTGATGGCCGATGGGGTGGCCTTGACCTGCACGCCCCCCTTGCAGAGCATCAGCGGGGAGAGCCAGGGCTGGTAGTCGTAGGGAATATCATCCCAGCACCAGCCGTTGCCGTAGGGCAGGGAGTCGCGTAGGCTCACGTCACCGTAGATGGTGCCACAGATTACCTTGAAGGGCTGACGGGTCACCTGAGCGACTAATGAGTCGAGCGCTGCATCGTCAAACTCCGGGTCCATGCCGCCCACCACGTAGAGGTTGCCGTAGAGGGTATCCGGTGTGCTCTCCTGCGTCTGTTCGGCCCACACCTCCGTGCGGAAGGGTTCATCGGCCTCCTCACGGTCGAGGGCGGTGATGGTGGTGAGCAGCTTCATGTTACTGGCCGGGCGGCCCAGTTTGTCGGCCTGGTAGGCGTAGAGCGTACGGCGCTCGTTCAGGTCGTAAGCCATGAGGGCCACGTTGGCCCCTTTGGGCAGCAGTACGCGCACCAACGAGTCAAAACGAGCGGTTAGCAGGCTGTCTTTTTGTTCCATTCCCATCCGTTCTTCCTCTATCTGATGCCGGATTTTAGCCTTCATGGGGAGGAAAATAAGAATTAAAAGTGTCAAAAACAGCGCTAAACGATGCGATTTATTCATGCTTTGCAAGTTTTAATTGTGGTTTAAACCTCCGTATGGTGTAATGAAGAGGTGAAAAAATGTAGGGGCGGACTGATGCATCCGCCCCCTGAATAAACTAAAAATCTTTGTTTTTACAATGCCTCGCGGAAAATCTCGCCAACCGTGGGGTGGGGGATGACGATGCGTTTCCATTGCTCCGTGGTGAGCTTCAGCTCGATGGCCATGCCGGCCAGGGCGATGATCTCTGAGGCGGGCGTACCGAATACGTGGGCACCCAGGATGGTGTTGTCGTCGGCAATCAGCAGCTTGCAGACACCGTTCACCCCTTCGTTCTCTGCCACAAACCGACCGCTATAAGCCATAGGCAGTTTTACGGCACGGTAGTTGATTTCCTTCTTGCGGAGCGACTCTTCCGTCTCGCCCACACCGGCAATCTCGGGGTTGGTATAGACCACACCCGGTATGGCACGGTAGCTCATCTGGTCCTCCTTGCCGAGGATGGTGTGTACAGCCACTTCGCCCTCGCGTACGGCCGTGTGAGCCAGCAGCGAGAAGCCGGTCAGGTCGCCGCATACATAGACGCCCGGTACCGATGTGCGCATCTGCCCATCCACGATGATGCCGCCACGGGCGTTGCGCTCTAATGGCAGATTCTCCAGACCATAGCCCTTCATCACGGGTCGGCGGCCCACGCTCATCAGGAGCTTTTCAGCCACCACTTCGCCTGCTCCTTCGGCTGTTTCATAATGCACCTTGATGGCTTCGTCTTCAGCCGGCTCGATGGCTGTCACCTTCGTGCTCAGCATGAAGCGAATGCCCCGCTTGGCATACTCGGCGCGCAGCAATCCGGCCATCTCCACGTCCATACCGCCACCCAGAATCTCAGGCAGCATCTCGATGACCGTCACCTCCACGCCCAGGCTACAGAAGAACGATGCAAACTCCATACCAATCACGCCGCCACCTACGATAGCCAGGCTCTTGGGCAGCTGCTTGCTGTCGAGCGCATCGCGATGCGTCCAGTAATTGACCTTCTCCAGGCCGGGGATGGGGGGAATAAATGTTTCTGAGCCCGTGCAGAGCAGCAGATTGTCGCATTCGTACTGCTCCTCACCGCAGTTCACGTGTTGAGCATCTATAATCTGTGCCTCACCCTGCACGATGGTCACGCCGGCTTGCGTCAGTTTTCCCTTGATGCCCAGCACCAGCTTGCGCACCACCTTCTGCTTGCGTGCGATGATTTTGGGCAGATCGAATGAAGCTTCGCTTACGTTGACCGCATATTTCTGTGCATGACGGGCATTGTCATACGTCTTGGCCGAATAGAGCAGGGTCTTCGTGGGGATGCACCCCTCGTTGAGGCAGACGCCGCCCAGGCTCTTCTTTTCAAACAATACTACACTCAGGCCGGCTTTACCGGCTGTTTCGGCAGCTGTATAGCCCGCAGGGCCTCCGCCGATGATGGCAAGTTGATACTTCATAATAAAAAGGATTAAGATTGTCGGCGAAATTACGCATTAATTTCGAAACAGCGAAGGTTTACGGGCTGAAACTACTGAAAACTTCATATTTTTGCAAGAAATATGCATGGACTGTAGCATTACTTCCCCAGTCGCTCGTTGATGAGGGCCACGAGTGAAGCAAACTCCTCGGGATTGTAGAGACGGGTAAGCTTGATGATACGGCCATCGGGATTAATCAGCACATTGCGCGTGATACCAGCCTGACGGTCAGCATAGAGGGCGAAGATGTCAGCACCCGGGTCAAGGCCCAAGGGGTAGGTCACCTTGGTTTGTTGGGCAAACTCCTTCACTTTTTCCAAAGGTTCGTCGCGGTCGATGCCAATGAGCACAAAGTCCTTACGTTCTTTGTTGGGCTGCCAGATGTCGCTCTCGATAAAGGGCATCTCCTTGCGGCACACGCCGCACCAGCTGGCCGTGAATTGCAGCATCACCAGTTTGCCGCGAAGCGTGGAGAGGGTCACCTTTGATCCGTCGGTCAGTTCGACGGTAAAGTCGGGGGCCATATCGCCCACCTTAACCAGATAGCCTACGCTGTCGGGGGTCACTTCAGCCGTAGTCTTATCTTCTGCTTGAGCCGAAGTCTCGGCAGCAGTTTTATCGCCTTCACGCTGGCTCTTCTGTCCGCAAGCCAGCAAAGTGGCCAGGCCGCACACCAGGGCAGCAGCCATCATCATGTACTTGAATCGTTTCATATTCGGTTAGTCTTAAAATGATTGTTATTTGCTTGAAGGTA
>JBJEKT010000027.1:0-3920 GCA_051878775.1 Bacteroides sp.
TGCCGCAAAGTGCTTCATAGCGTTCGTCCATGCTGATATCCTTCGGCTGGTTGAAACCGCTGAAGACGCTCACCTGCGAGAACTTAGTGACGCCCGTCAGCATCACGAAGCGCAGGTCGGCATCGGCATCCTTGAAGACTCCGTAGAAACCACGCAACACGTTGCGGTTGTACTCCTCCTGACGGATTCGGTTTCCTTCGCTGTCAGTGACATACAGTTCCATGTCAATGACATCGAGTAGCGGTTTGTCGTACTCATCAATCAGCACTACGGCTCGGCGACCAGTGGCTTGGTGAGCCGCTTGCAGCACCTTGCAGAAGCGCTGTCCGAGCGTGAGTGCTTCCGATGGACCGTAACGCTTCTCACCCTCGGCAACAAACCCCTCCAACATTTTATCCAGGATATAGGGCTGAGTGAAGTTCTCGCTGCCAAAGGAGAGATGGAATACGGGATAGGCGTTCCAATCCTTCTCCAACTGCTCAATGGCCAGTCCCTGGAACAGCTCCTTATGACCCAGGAAGTAGTGCTTCAGCGTGGAGATGAGCAGGCTCTTGCCAAACCGACGCGGGCGGCTGAGGAAATAAATCTTGCCATTACTGACAAGGTCATATACCAAGGCGGTCTTATCCACATAGACAAAACCATCCTCGCGAAGCTGATCAAAACTCTGTATTCCGATAGGGTACTTCATAATATACTATTTATTCATATAAAACAAACTACAGCCACAATCACAGCATCAGCATGGCGGCAGGCAGGATTCTATCTTAATGCTGCAAAATTAGATAATAAATTCCTAGAAACAAAATTTTCGGGTAAAATCGTTCTATTATTGAGAATTGTTCACCCCACGCGATAAAAAACAGGGCTTCTTGCCGCTGAAAATGAAAAAATAGTACTACATTTGCACAATGATGCTGGATTAATCTATTTATTATAATAAGGTATTAAGATGAAGAGTTTTACCAATGTATTCGACCTGGGCGACCTGAACAAGGCCCTGGCCGAGGCTTTTGAGATTAAGAGAGAGCGCTATCAATTCGAGGCGCTGGGACACCACAAGACCTGCCTGCTTATCTTCTTCAACAACAGCCTGCGTACCCGCCTGAGCACGCAGAAGGCAGCACGCAACCTGGGCATGGACGTCATCGTGCTCGATGTGAACCAAGGGGCCTGGAAGCTGGAGACGGAACGCGGCGTGGTGATGGATGGTGACAAGAGCGAACACCTGCTGGAGGCTATCCCTGTGATGGCCAGTTACTGCGACGTGATTGGCGTGCGCAGCTTTGCCCGCTTCGAGAACCGCGACGATGACTACAACGAGAAAATTCTCAATCAGTTTATCCAATACAGCGGCAAGCCCGTCTTCTCGATGGAGGCTGCTACAGGACATCCGCTGCAGGCCTTTGCCGACCTGATTACCATCGAGGAGCATAAGCGCACTGAGCGGCCCAAGGTGGTGCTGACCTGGGCTCCCCATCCGCGTGCCCTGCCGCAAGCGGTGCCCAACTCGTTTGCCGACTTCATGAATGAGGCCAACGTGGATCTGGTTATCACTCACCCCGAAGGGTATGAGCTCGACCCGAAGTTTGTCCGCGGAGCCCGCGTGGAGTACGACCAGAAGAAGGCCTTCGAAGGGGCTGACTTTATCTACGCCAAGAACTGGGCCTGCCCGGGCGTGACGCGTCCCGAAGATTATGGAAAAATCTTGAGCAAGGAGATGAGCTGGACGGTGGATAGCGAACACATGAGCTGGACCAACAACGCCTTCTTCATGCACTGCCTGCCCGTGCGCCGCAACATGATTGTGACGGACGAGGTGATTGAGGCTCCCACCTCACTCGTCATCCCCGAAGCGGCCAACCGCGAAATCTCCGCTACCGTGGTGCTGAAGCGACTGCTGCAAGGATAAAGAGCGGCGGGGTACTTGGGCAGACGCATAGGTCTGCCCCCACAGTAACCGCAACATGCGCCCCTACAGGGAGTATGTTGCGGTTACTGTTTGCTGTTGGGAGTGGTAATCCGTATAGGTGAGGTTCACTTCTACCTGAGTGATGCCGGCGGTGAGGTAGGGGCTGAGCGGGACGGAGAGATAGGCCCGTGCGGAATAGGCCTCTACATCTTGGTCGGCATCATGATAAAGGAGCAGGGAGAGACGGCAGCGACCGCTTGCCTCATCACAGGATACCTCCTGCTCCACGAAGTGGAAGCGGTGGGTCTTGCTCTGCTGCTTGACGGAGAGCACAAGGTTGAAGTAACCGTGCCCCATCCAGGAGGAAATCAGCTCTACACCATCGCGCTTTATCCCTTGAGGAAACTCCTCAGCTGGCTTGGGCAGCGGGGCGATGGCCTTACGTACCGCATAGAGCTCTGCGCCCTGACGACCGGTGGCATCGGTCGTGATGAGGTAGTTGCTGACGATGCGCAGGAGCGAGTCGGGCGTGGAGCGGAACGTGGAGCGGTCGATCAGCACCGGCCAGCTTTCACCCGCATCGGTAGTGACCTGCGTGAGGGTGCCGTCAGCTCCCGTAGTGGCCGAGAGGTACTCCAGCTGCACCGAAGGGTAATGGTAGTCGTCACTGCCACAGGCACTCAGCAGACCGAGCAGCAGGAACCATAGCGCTGAACGAAGTATCTTTGAGTTCGCAGAGAGCATGTGATGGGTCATATCTCCTCATGTTTAGTTGCCAACAGCCATCAGATGGTTCTTCAGCGGGTTGGCATACATCTGCAGGATTTTTTCGCGCAGGAAGGCCTCGTCCTTGTCGGGCAGCGTGATGCGTGCCAGCTGCTGAGCCATGTAGGCCTCGAAGGCCTGCCTCTCCTCGGGGGAGTAGTGCGAAGCGAAGGTGCTGCTGCCTGACAGCAGGTCGGCTGCCACGTAGTTGCCCGGGTAGAGGCGGTAGTTGGCATGGATGCCGCGGTCGATGAGGGCAGCCACACGGGTGAAAATCTCCTGCTTGGGCAGTGAGCGGTCGATAGCTTTCAGCTCCTCGTCGATGCAGGGAGCGGTACAGAAGTGTACCCGTCCCTTGAGGCCGAAGAGGCCCGTCTGCATGTTGAGCAGGTCGTCGGCTTGGCTCTTCTTGAAGCCCGGGATGTCACGCTTCTGCTGGAACTCCTGGGCCTTGAGGTAGTCGCAGGGGTCGTATTCATAGGAGAGGGAGAGGGGCACGATGTGCATCTGCAGGAGGCGGTCGATGAGGTCGCCCTCGCCACCCATGGCTATCATCTTGAGCACACTCTCCTGGGTGCGGTCGTCGCTGTCCTTAGCACGTCCCTCACGTTGGGCAATCCAGATGGACTGCTGCTTCTCAGCGATGGCGTAGTGCATGTAGCGCGACATGCGGGCCGACGACTCCAGCATCTGACGCATGGTGAGGGCCCGCTGTACGATGAACGACTTGTTGATGCGCACCAGCTTCTTGATCCAGGGATAGATGAGCAGGTTGTCGCCGATGGCTATCTCCACGGTGTCCTGCCCCTCATCGGCCAGGAGTACCGAGAGGAAGCCTGAGTCGAGGATGATGTCGCGGTGGTTGGATATGTAGGTATAGGCTCCATCCTTGTCGGCCAAGGCGGAGCGGTCGAGGGTTACTCCCTGGGTGTGCTGCGCCATGATTTTCTTAATCAACGGATAGCAGAAGGCCTTCTGGAAGGCAAACTTGGTCTGGCAGCCACGCATCGTGGCGGCAATGGCCTCAAAAGGCACACCAGGCATCACGGCAGCCACAACGTGGCGGAACATCTCATCAGCCAGCAGCTCCTCATAGACCTGCGGCAGCTCCTCGTCAAGATAGGGGCGGATTTCGTCAAATTCGGTCATCATGTTTTTAGGGATAAGGGATTAGGGATAAGGGATTAGGTTTCCCTTATGCCATATTCTACTTATTATTAGATACATTCTACTTATTAAACTT
>JBJEKT010000028.1:0-59758 GCA_051878775.1 Bacteroides sp.
CGGTAACACCAGTGATTAAAGCAACGTTTTTCAAATTATTTCAGTTTTTAGTTTTCAGTTCTCAGTTTTTAGTTCTCAGTTTTTAGTTTTTAGTTTTCAAAGTCTGCGTATCGTGAGGGGGATGGCTTCGGGGTGCTGCTGGCAGAAGGCCTGGCTATCCTTTACCACCAGGGCGAGGTAGCCACCTCCGCCTGCTCCTGGCATCTTCCACGCCAGCACCTCATCCATCGCGCTGTAGTGGTCTATCGTGGGCTGGACACTGGCCTCGGGACAGGGTTGACCGTAGATTACCGGGTTGACCATGGCGGGAAACATGGCTATCTGCGCTTGGAAGGAGGCTTTGTAGGCCTGGGCGAAGGCTTCCAGGTTGCGCTGCTGGATGGCTGTCCAGCAGGCATCGGCAGCTTGAGCCAAGGCCTCCACCTTTTCCTTGGTGATGTCCTTGCCCTCCACCACGCTGCACCCTTCCCTGCGGGGCTGCATGGGTATCATCACGAGGTGCGCCTCCAGGAAGCGGAGCGTCATCTCATCCGTGGTGCTCTCGATGCGCTTGGGCCAGAAGTTGTTGTCGTAGTAGTGACGGCAGAGGCCAGGGACACAGATGCCGATGGAGTCCTGTGCGCCCGATATGTGACCATCCTCCCGCTCGGGGTTGTTCTCGAAGCAGAAGACCAAGCGGGCCAGCATCTCGGGATCCATCTTGGGGAGCTTCATGGGCCAAACCCGTTGGATCATCTTCCGTGTCGAGGTGGAGAGGCCGCAACGGTCTCTGACCTCGAAGGTGGGTTCCAGCGAGATGGTGATGGCCCATCCCGGGTGATACTGGCTGACGTAGGGTTGGTCTATCCAGGTGCCTGCGAGGTCCAGACGGGTGGGGATTCCTGTTAGGGATGAGGGATGAGGGATAAGGGATGAGGTCTCTTCGGCTTGCTGGCTCAGGGCGGCTTTCAGGGAGCTGGAGCTTCTTGCCTGGAGGCCTTCGGCAGGGGTGCGTTGGAGCTCGATGTACTCTATTCCTCGCTCCGCACAGATGCGTTGCTTTTCGTCGCTGCCACCTTCGGCGTTGACGATGAAGATGTCGGGCTTGACCTTGTCGAGCGTGGGGATGAAGTCGATGACTCCCCTACCCTCGTTGACGTAGGCTTCCTTGACGTACCGGATGCTCTGCACCATGAAGAGGCGTTCTTCCTCGGGGAACATGGGTTTGCGGTGCTTGTACTCCAGGTAGGTGGCGTCGGAACCGATGCCTACATAGAGGTCGCCGTACTGTGAAGCCTGCTTGAAGAACTCCACATGACCGCTGTGCAACAGGTCGTAACAACCTGATACAAATACTTTTTTCTTTAACATGTCAGCTGTCTTATTGTTAATCTGATATGAAATCGGTAGAACGTCTTTATTTGTATTGAAACCACAGCCAGACTTACTTCCCTGAAAGGAATCGTAGTAAGCGGAAAACAGTTTCTTTAAATTATATGAGATCTTGGGTTTAATCTTCTACACCGAATAGTTCGTGAATCAAACTTTTGTATTGCTCTTTGGAGAGCAACTCGCGGAGGCTGAAGAGGTACTTCAGCAGACTGAACATGGAGGCTGATTGCCCCTTTCAATATCCCGGACCGTATTGACACTCATGCCGGCTTCGGTGGCAAAATGACGGCAGTTGCGGAACAGTTCCCTGCGTACCGCATACAGTGTTTTGAAGAATTTAGGATACTTCATGTCTTAAACTATATTTAAATTCGTTGTTTAGTCTTTCATATTCTCACCCAAGGGTGAGAACGGATTTATTTTCTTTTCCCTAACTTGCGCCCAAACTTTTAAATTTAATGCCTTATGTTACTTAATTTCTACAACCATTACAAGGACCAGCAGACGCATATGGCGGAACTGGATGAGATTGTGAACCGTATCCTGCACGATGAGGTGCTGCGTGCGCAGACGGATGTGTATCGGGCCAAGCGGCTCAAGGAGGTGAAACAGCAGACTCCGCTATTCGCCGTGGCGGCCCGTATGGAGGGGGGCAAGGCGAAGCAGCATGTCAAGGCGCTCACGGGGCTGACGCTGGTGGACGTGGATGGGCTCTCGGCGGAGCAGGCGGCTGACGTGCGGCGCCGGGCAGCACAGGATGAGCATACGCTGATGGCCTATGTGACGATCTCGGGCGGCGGGGTGCGCGTGCTTTGCCGCTACGAACTGCCTGATGCGGCGGTGCCGCTGGAGGTGCAGATGGGGTGCTATATACAAACGTTTCATGCGGTGAATGACTACTATGAGCGGCAGCTCGGGGTGCAGGCAGATAGGCAGTGCTCGAACGTGACGCGTCTCTCGGGTCTGGCGCACGACACGGGTTGTGTCTATCGGCCTGGGGCCACGCCCTTCACGGCGGCAGAGCTGGAGGAGCTGCGGAGCAACCGTGCGGCGGCAGACAAGGAGCGGAAGCGACAGAAGGCCTCCCTGAAGCGCATCCAGCAACTCTATGATGAGGTGATCCGTCCCGAGGTGGAGGGCGATGGAGCCCGCTTTGAGTCGGGGAGACACAACGACTACGTGATGCGGGTGGGCTACAAGCTCAATGAGTTCGGCATCCCGCAGGAGGATGCGCTGACCTGGGCCTTGAAGGAGTTTGAGGAGTATCAAGACTGCGCCATGACCATCCGCAACTGCTACCACCGCACGGAGGAGCATGGTACGCGCCGGCCCCGTGTGGGGCGCAAGGCTTCGGCGAAGAAGACATCGCGTGCCTCGATGCAGGAGGTGGAGGAGTTTGTAGTTGGCCAGTGTGAGCTGCGCTTCAACGTGCTGCTGCGGCAGCTGGAGGTGTGCTGGAAGGATCCCAAGGAGGGGATGCCGGAGGGCTGGACGAAGCTGACCGACCGCGAGGAGAACACCTTGTGGTGCAACATGCAGCGGGCGGGGCTCTTCTTTGAGCTGAGCAGCCTGCGTTCGCTGCTGCTGAGTAATTTTGTCAAGACTTACCATCCGCTGCGCAGCTACCTGGAGGGGCTGGAGCCGTGGGACGGGGTGACGGACTACATCGGTCAGCTGGCGGGACGCGTGCATTGCGTGAGCTCCTCGCCGGCGCTCTTCGCCGACCACTTCAGGCGCTGGCTGGTGAACCTCCTGGCCTCGGCACTGGATGAGCAAGTGGCCAATCAGCAGATTCTCACGCTGGTGGGGCGGCAGGGCAACGGGAAGACCTCCTTCATGAGCCACATCCTGCCTCCGGAGCTGATGGACTACTACGTGCAGAAGGCGAGCAACGACCCGCTGACCAAGGATGAGCGCTTCACGCTGACGGAGATGCTGCTCGTTAACCTGGATGACCTGAACCAGCTGAACTATAAGCTGCTGGACCAGCTGAAGGCGCTGAGCAGCGACCGCCATCTCTACGACCGCCCGGCCTACGGACGCAACAAGGAGCATCGCCCCATGACGGCCTCGTTCTGCGCGACGGGCAACCAGGTGAACTTCCTCATCGACTCGGAGAACCGGCGCTGGCTGGTTCACGAGGTGGCGTGGGTGGATGATGTCTGGCATACGCCAATTCCCTATGCGGGCATCTATGCCCAGGCTTGGTACTTGCTGCAGCATGGCTTCGACTATCGGTTTAATGACCGGGAGATCCGTGAGCTCAACGAGCGCAACCGAGGCTTCGAGGCGCCCTCTCCCGAACGGGAGTATGTCCTGATGCATTACCGCAAGCCCACAGAGCTGGAGAAGGGGATGTATGTCACCGCTTCGCAGGTGGTGGCAAGGGCCGGGGTGGCGCTGCATCTGTCGGCTAACCGTATAGGCCAGGTGTTCAGGGAACTGGCCTTCGACTCCTCCCGCACGAAGCATGGCCGGTTCTGGCTGGTCGTGGAGCGCACTGGTGACGAGATGAACAACCTGCTTCCTGAGTCGGGCGTACTCAACAACGGGTGAGAGGGTGAGAGGGTGACAGCACTTTTTATAACACATAGAAGAAATTACATGAAAACAAGGTTTAACCTTAAACGTCGTTTTACACCTATTTTTTATATATAGTATGAAAAACGCTGTCACCCCTGTCACCCTGTCACCCACAGCGGGTGATTCAGCCGTGATGAGTTAACTTCTCAGGGTTGATGAGTTTACTCCTCACGGCTGATTGGTTAACTTCTCAGCTGTCCTCCTCCACGATGCCGTATTCGCGCATGATGTAGATTACGAGCTTGGGTGGAAGGAGCCTCATGTTGCGTTGATAACCGCGCTGGATGAGTTCCTCCTCATGCATTGTTAACCACTTGGCCAGGGTGTTGCGGCTGACGCCCGCCATACGGGCCAGCTCGCTCTTAAGCATTGCTTTCATTGTCTGTGTGTATTTTAGATTACGTTGTAAAGATACACATTTTCAATGAATTACGCAAATGATTTATGTAGATTATTGCCCCTTATTGCCCTCTGTTGCAGTGCATTACCCTGTATCCAGGCCGAATGCCACAGCACCCCTGGCGGAGGTAGTATCTTTGTATAGGGATTAGGGATAAGGGATTAGGTTCCGGTCCTATTCCTGATTTTTAGTTTTTAACTTTTAGTTTTTAGTTTTTAGTTTATTTTATGCCTGTACTTTATGCTGTAAGGCAATCGATGATTGCCAACAAGGAGGGGAAGAAGCTCTATCACCCTCAAGTGAAAACCACCGGCGTAGTCACGCTGGTTACCCTGGCCGAGGAGGTGGCTGAACTGTCGTCGCTCTCGCCGGGTGACGTGAAGAATGCTACGGCCAACCTCATCTCGGTGATGACGCGCCACATGCAGAGCAGTGAGAGCGTCATGATCGATAACCTGGGCTCGTTCTATCTCGCCATGAAGAGCATCGGCAAGGGCTTCGAGACCCCCGAGGAGGTGAATGCCAACAGCTGCCGCCTGCGTGTGGTGTTCCGTCCAGCTACGACCCGCAACTCCGACCGTACCGTAGCAACCCGCACGCTGGTGACCGGTGCTACCTTCAAGAAGATTGATTCGCTGCTGACGGGTGGCAGTGGCGCATCTGGTTCTACTGGCGGTAGCAGTTCGAGCGGTGGCTCTGGTAATGACTCTGGTTCGGGAAGCGATTCCGGTAGCGGTGGTGACTTGCCCGGCTACGAATAACCTTGCATCCCTAAAAGACTCTTCCCCTCTCATTGGTCTGGTGGTGGATGGCATTCTGGAGGTTGGCAGCCCGATATGCGCTGCACTCCTCAATCCCTCTTGCAGGATCTGCTCCGCTGTCCCACCCAGGCATGATGGGAGGAGTTTTTTCTTATAGGTGTCATAAGTTCCTATTGCCCTCGCTGTACTTTTGAACGATTACTTACCGTATATTCCAGTTCTCTATCCGAATATCCTGTAGCCTCTCAAAATGTTTTGTATTCTCAGTTACCATTATCATTTTATATGTAATCGCGCTACATCCGATAAGGATATCTGCATCTTCTATCATTGTCCCCTTGCTTCTTAACCAAGCCTTTTGTTTTGCAAACTCACGCCATACATTGGATAATGGAATAACATTAACAAGAGAACAGAATCTGTCGATAATCATATGATTTTCAACAGGACGAGCACTGCACTCAGCACCGTAATAGAGCTCTCCGAGCGTCATCTCAGAAATATAAAGATTCTTTGCTCCTATTCGCTTAATTATCGAACTTAGATATGCATTCCCTCTAATATAATGCACACAGATGTTTGTATCCAGTAAGTAATTCATAAATTAAAGCAATACAGGTTCTGAGTTAGACTTCCTTTCATTAATGACACGAATAATATCATCTGCCGTTTCATTCCCAACCCATTTACCATCACAACAAGCAATCAGTTCCTCCGTCTTATCATCGGTATCCATTACTTTTTTGGACTCCAATGATGAGGAAATAAGAGTGATAAGCCTTATCTTGTCTTCTTGACAAAGGTTGCTTATTGCATTCCAATATGGTATTAACCTGTCTGGCACCATCATAGGTGTAATATATACTCCTGTTGCTTCCATATAGCTCATACATTATTAAACAGAGAGCAAAAGTAGGAACTATTTTCCGAACCACCAAACAAATCGCTGAAAATAAAATCGTTCTAAATCTTCGTTGCTGTACATAATATGCTGATTAAAAATTTCAGCTACAAAATTACAAACAACTATTTTGAACCCTAAATTGAGTGCTTACAGGATTGTGGACTATTCCTCAACGATATCCAGGTCTTCTATGGGGAACTCCATTTTGGCACAACCGAGGTAGTCGATATTTATGGCGAGATTGACTGAGCCGTTGGGCTCGCGGGAGATGTAGCCCTCTATGCCTGCCATCAGTCCTGTCTTGACACGTACCTTGGTGCCTTTATGTAGCTGCGAGGGATCGATGGTGATGGGATTCTTTGCGTCTCCTATCATGCGCATGAAGTTCTCCATCTGTGAATGGGGTATGCGGGCGAAGCGCCTGATGCCGGTCTCGTCCGTACGGGCACGGTCGGTGAGGAAACGCAGGATGAACTTGGCTCGGCAAGCCAGGTCGTAGCGGTCTTCCTCTGAGCACTGTATGAAGAGGTAGCAGGGGCACAACACCCTATCGACCCACTTGCGCTTCTTGATGCTGGGCCACTCATGCAGTTCACGCTGTACGGGGACGTAGGCATTCACCCTGTTGTCTGCGCTGTAAGGCTCATCCATATCCTTCACGCCAACGAGTGTTTTAACTTTTTTTACGCACTCTTTCTCGGTGTTGGGGGTGACGAGAGCAATATACCAGTCGTTTAATGTATTCATTATCAAGGTTTACACTTTGAAGGTTCGACTGATTTAATGCCTACGGCGTCGGCAAGTTTTTGCAACCTGTCGCCCTGAATAGTGAATCCGCAGCGGTCTTTTTAGACCCTATTTTCGCCATCTCTTCTACCATCATTTTTCATCAAATCGCCTCACTCTTAGTAAGAGTGAGGCGATTTACTTACCGTATTGATTATCAGAAGTATGACTAAACATAACAGGTATAATCAGTCTTTCCGTGTTAATTTAGGCAGTTAAATTGTATGAAATTTTAGTTAACGTCATATAAATAATTGTTTTTACTTGCTTGAACAGAGCATCAAGTGCAAATTAATTTGTACTTTTGCCCACAAATGCCGCACTCTTACTAAGAGTGAGGCATTTTTTATGCCTCGGTAAGGGCAGATTCTTCGTCAATTTAGGTGCTGCATCGTAAGCATCAACTTGTAGGGGCGGAAAATATTCCGCCCCTACAATGACGATGCATTGGGCATACTATCATGCAGTAATGTAATGAATTAAATCCCTATTCAGCAACTAAATGGACGAAGAACCTAAGGGCATAAAAAAAGCCCTTCCGGTATGGAAGAGCTTGTATATCTAGCTATAGAACATCTAGATATTAGTGTTAGTACTACTACAAAAGCTTACGGAAAGCACGTTTCACTGAAGATGACTGTCTTAAGCAGTCTTTTAATTTCTCGTATTCATCTGCAAGCAACTTACCTTTATAAGACACGATTGTACTTCCTCCACTCATCTGTCTAGCAAACGCATTCAAATCAAATAATGATATACGATAGCCATAAACATAGGTATCACGGGGAAAAGAAAAATCAGTACCCTCATTCTCATTAAAGGCAACCACCTTTCCAGCTTGAAAATAATAACAATTGAAATTTATCAAACTGTCATCAATGCAACCATGAACCTTAGGCACGCTCCCTGGTATATGATCATGAGAAGTAGGCAAACTGGCAAGTATCAGTTGGCCATCCAATTCCTTCAGAACCAAAAAATACTTGGGCTTGGGAGCACTACCATTCTCAAAATAGAACGGGTTGAAATACAAGATGTTTCCTTCCTTAAACATTGTCCATTAACTTTTTGCATAGGCTCTGCTCATCTGCAAGAAGTCTATCTGTTCATGATAAAAATCCTTTCCCGTTTCTGTCAGTTCTTCACTAAAGTCAATCGTGTAATCGGAATTGTTCATCAACTTATTCTCAAAGGAGTTGAGAAGATTGTTCTTCTGAGCAACCTTGTACCACAACGAACCCTTCTGGTGAGTGATGCCTACCAATTCCTTCGCAGTCTTGCTGCCATACCTCTTTATCACCTCATCCATCACCAACATATCATTGTCAGAAAACTCATCATCACAAAAAGCCTTAACCGGTATAATATAAGTTGCCTCCCCCATCACCTGCTTAGCAACATAGCCATCCAGAAGGACAGGAGTTTCAGACAAGTCTATAAAAACATCTTTCACAACAGGACCTGCCTGCCATACCTCGTATGGCAAGCCCAAGAAGGGCGTATGAAACCTACGCACACTGTATTCTTCCATGAAGTACAACAACTTGAGCAGCTTCGTCTTACTCAAGCACTTGGTATGGGAAGCAATATACACCACAGTGTTTCCTAGCTTCTCCCTGTCGTTTCTTGTTAATCTGCACATAAATATCCTTTTATATATCAGAAATTTGTGGCAAAGATACAATCTTTCTCACATTGTTGCAAAACAATCGATAAAAATATATTAGATACTCCTAATAATCATGCTATTAACCTCGTCGATCTGGGTGCCTTGGATGGTGGAGAGGTAAATCTGCGTGGTGACCTCGGAGTCGTGACCCATGGCACCGCTGATGACGTGGAGGGGGACGTTGCTGCTCTGAGCAATGGTGGCCCAGGTGTGACGGGCTACGTAGAGGGTCAACGGGACGGTGAGACCGAGGAGACGGGAGAGCTGATTGAGGTGGCGGTTGATGCGCTGCGTGCTGTTGCGATACTGGATGTGCTCGGTGCCGTCCTCACGCTGTATCAGGGGAAGAAGGTACTGCGTGCGAGGGTTGGCGTACTTGTCGAGCAGGCGCTGGATGTCGGGCTCGATGCGAATGCGCATCTGCTGGCCGGTCTTGCTGCGGGCATAGGCAATATAGCCTTGCTTCACATCGGACTTACGTAGGTAGGCGAGGTCGATGGGTGCGATGCCACGCAGGTAGAAGGAGAGGAGGAACATGTCGCGGGCAAAGAGGAGCGTGTAGCGACGACCGAGGTCGGCCTCCTTGATATACCGAAGGTCGGCCAGGGTGATGGCCCGCTTGGTGGTCTTGTCGATACCGGTATAGACGGCTTCGAAGGGGTGAATGTCAGCAGTGAGTCCTGCGGCAACGGCCCTATTATATAAGGTACGCATGATACGCATATAGAAGGAGGTGGTGTTGCGGCAGAGGTGCTGACCGCGTAGCCAGCTCTCGTAGGCGAGGGCAAACTGGGGTGTGACGGCATCGAATGCGAAGTTCTGTCCTTCGCAGTAGCGCATCAGGCTCTGCAGGGCCTGGGTGTAATGGGCGGCTGAACGGTGTCTGCCGGCCTCACGAAGCTGGCTGATCTGCCAGCGGAAGAAATGAAATACAGTGGTTGTGTCCATAATGATGAAATGTTATTAGGTGAATTCCTCATAAATGAGGATTGCGTAACTCAGCGGAAGTGCCGAACTTTGCAGCCGGAAAAATAACATTATACAAAACTCATGCAAACATTCATGAAGAAACCTCTATGCCAAGCCCTGCTTGCAGCCATGCTGCTGCACGGCACAGCTCACGCCATCGAAACTCCTGCCGACACCATCAAGGTGGTGGACGTGGAGGAGATTGTCATCATCGCCACACCCAAAGAGAACAAGAAGCTGCGCGAACTGCCTACCTCAGTGACCCTGCTCTCGCAACAACAGATGCAGGAGGCACAGGTGACGGGTATCAAGTCACTCACGGCCATGGTGCCCAACCTCTTTATCCCCGACTACGGGTCGCGACTCACCTCGGCCATCTACATCCGAGGCATCGGTTCACGCATCAATACCCCCTCGGTGGGACTCTATGTGGATAATATCCCCTACGTCAACCAGTCGGCCTTCGACTTTGGCTATGCCGACGTGGAGCGCATCGACGTATTGCGCGGCCCGCAGAGCACCCTCTATGGACGCAATGCGATGGGCGGTCTGATCAAGGTGCATACCAAGTCCCCCATGAGCTACCAAGGGACTGACCTGCGACTGGGAGCAGCCACTCATAATGAGTACCACGCCTCACTGACCCACTACCACCGCGTGAGCCCGCACTTTGCCTTCTCCACTGGAGGCTACTACGACTACCAGGGGGGATTCTTCCGCAACGCCACGCTGGGAGGAAAGCGGGTGGATGATGGGCAACGGGCCGGCGGACGATTCCGCGGCATCCTGCTCCCCTCCGACCAATGGAAGGTGGACCTCAGCCTGAGCTACGAGTACAACGACCAAGGGGGCTATCCCTACTATCATGAGGAGAGCATCACCAGCAACGAGGCGGGAAGCTACCGACGCAACCTGCTCAATGCGGGACTCAACCTGCAATACAAGGCCAAGGAATATACGCTGAGCGCCGTGACGGGCTACCAATGGCTGGAAGACCGGATGTTCATTGACCAAGACTTTACCGCCGCACCCATCTACACGCTGGAACAACGGCAACGCATCCACACAGTGAGTGAGGAGGTGGTGCTGAAGTCGAACCCGGGCAAGCGGTGGCAATGGACCACAGGAGCCTTCGGCTTCTACCAAAGCCTGCACACGAACGGGCCTGTGAACTTCCTGCGCCAAGGCATCGAGCAGATGATAGAGGGAAGTGCCAACCAGGTGTTCGACCGGCTGGCAGCCGAAAACCCGAAGATGCCCTCCATGAGCCTGAGCGTGAACAACGAGCAACTGGGTGTGAGCGGACGCTTCCGCACCCCCACCCTAAGCGGTGCGCTGTTCCACCAATCGACCTTCAACGACCTCTTCACGGAAGGACTCTCACTCACCCTGGGCCTGCGACTGGACTACGAGAAGCTGAAAATGGAGTACCTCTCAGCGGCTGACCCAACGGACATCGGCTTTGCCGTGAAGATGGGACCCATGAGCATCACCAACAAGAACCCCATGGTGGCAGAGGCGACCTACGACGGCACACTGACCACCGACTACCTGCAGCTGCTGCCTAAGGCGGCCCTGCAATATGAATGGAAGAAGGGAAACAGCGTCTATGCCTCTGTGGCCCGTGGCTACCGCTCGGGCGGATACAACATACAGATGTTCAGCGACCTGGTAAGCGGCAAGCTGAGCAATGCCATGATGGATGCCATCGCTGCAGATGAGAACTTCAAACGCTTCGGGGAGATGATAAAAGGGATGCAGAAGGAGCTGCCCGAGGTGAAGGAGGCCACCTCCTATAAGCCGGAGTACAGCTGGAACTACGAGGTGGGAAGCCACCTGACGCTCTGGGACGGACGACTCACTGCCGACCTGTCTGCCTACCTGATGGAGACGCGCGACCAGCAGATAGCCCGCTTTGCGGAGAGTGGACTGGGACGTATCACCGTGAATGCGGGACGCAGCCGCAGCCTGGGTGGTGAAGCTGCCCTGCAGGCGGCACTGACAGATGCCCTCACCCTGCAGACCTCCTATGGCTACACCTACGCTACCTTCCGTGACTACGTGACGAACGACCGCCAACAGAACGAAGTGGATTACCGCGGACGCTACGTGCCCTTCGTTCCGAAGCATACGCTCAGCATAGGCGGTGCCTACCGCTGGCACATCAAGCAGCAAGGGGCATGGATAGACCGCGTAGTGCTGAACGCGCATTATCAAGCCGCTGGACGCATCTACTGGACGGAAGAGAACAACGCCAGCCAATCTATCTACGGCACACTGAACGGACGCCTGAGCCTACAGAAAGGCAATGGCCAAATAGACTTCTGGGTGCGCAACGCACTCAACAAGGATTACACGGCCTTCTACTTTGAAAGCATGGGGAACGCCTTCCACCAGAAGGGAAGACCCATACAGGCAGGAGTAGAAATCAGGTGTAGGTTCTAAAGCAAAACAGGGAGGCCCGGCGGGTCTCCCTGTTTTGCTTTAAAATTCACTGGTAAAGTGAAACTTAATATGCTTGAAATCCATCTGAGCCATCTGGAGGACGTAGCCGCTATCTGCCAGGAAGACGTCACGTCCCTCGCGGTCCTTGGCCATGTACTGGTACTTGCGCTTCTTGAAGGCCTCCAGCTCGGCGGCATCATCGCTCTCTATCCAGCAAGCTTTGTAGAGGCTCAGCGGCTCCCAACGGCAAGAGGCGTTGTACTCATTGAGCAAGCGGTACTGGATGACCTCAAACTGCAGCTGTCCCACTGTGCCGACAATCTTGCGGCCATTGAACTGGTTGACAAAGAGCTGGGCCACACCTTCATCCATCAGCTGGTCAATGCCCTTGGCCAGCTGCTTCTGCTTCATGGGGTCGGCATTCTCGATGTACTTGAACATCTCCGGGGAGAAGCTGGGCAGGCCACGGAAGTGGAGCACTTCGCCCTCAGTTATCGTATCACCAATCTTGAAGGTACCGTTGTCAGGCAGGCCGATGATGTCGCCCGCCCAAGCCTCGTCGATGGTGGTCTTACGCTGCGCCATAAACTGCGTGGGGCTGGAGAAGCGCATCGTCTTGCCGTGACGCACGTGGTAATAGGGAGCGTTGCGCACAAACTTGCCTGAACAGATCTTGCAGAAGGCCACACAGGAGCGGTGGTTGGGGTCGATGTTGGCGGTAATCTTGAAGATGAAGCCGGTGAACTTGGGCTCCTCTGGCTGTACGTCGCGCTCCTCGGCCTTGACGGGACGCGGACTGGGAGCTATCTCGACGAAGGTGTTGAGCAGCTCCTCTACACCGAAGTTGTTGAGCGCTGAACCGAAGAATACGGGAGCCAGCTCGCCCTGCAGGTAGGGCTCCGTGGTGAACTCGGGATAGACACCGTCTATCAGCTCCAGCTCACTACGCAACTTGTCGGCCAACTCGCTGCCGATGTGGCGGTCGAGGTCATCGGTATGAATATCCACTGCTACCTTCTCCGCCACTACCTGCTTGGAGGGCTGGAAGAGGTTGAGGTTCTGCTCGTAGAGGTTATAGACCCCCTTGAAGCGTACACCGCTCTCGATAGGCCAGGTCAAGGGACGCACATGGATGGCCAGCTCCTCCTCCAGCTCGTCGAGCAGGTCGAAGGGGTCCTTGGCCTCACGGTCCATCTTGTTGACGAAGATGATGACGGGGGTATTCCTCATGCGGCACACCTCCATCAGCTTACGCGTCTGGGTCTCCACACCCTTGGCACCATCCACTACGATGATAACGCTATCTACAGCGGTCAGCGTGCGGTAGGTATCTTCGGCAAAGTCCTGATGACCCGGGGTGTCGAGGATGTTGATTTTATAATCATGGTAGTCAAACTCCATCACTGAGGTGGTCACCGAGATACCACGTTGCTTCTCGATGTCCATCCAGTCGGAAGTGGCTGTCTTCTTGATTTTGTTACTCTTTACTGCACCGGCTACCTGAATCTGGCCGCCAAAGAGCAGCAGTTTCTCTGTAAGCGAGGTCTTACCGGCATCGGGGTGAGCGATAATCGCAAATGTTCTTCTTCTATCTATTTCGTTGTTCATCGGAAGAAACTAAAAACTAAAAACTAAAACTAAAAACTAAAAACTAAAAACTAAAAACTAATTCTTTATTTCGGCTAAGCAGCTTGACAGGCTCTCCTCCCAGTGGGGGATGGTGAGACGATAGGTCTGCTTGATTTTGCTTTTGTCGAGCACGGAGTAGGCGGGACGAGGGGCCAAAGCGGGGTATTCATCGGTATGCAGGGGACGCACACGGCAGGTGGTGATGCCGGCCAGGCGATGGATGGCCAGCGTGAAGTCGTACCAGGAGCAGACGCCTTCGTTGCTGAAGTGGTATATCCCGGGCTGAATGCCCTGCTGGATGGCGGAGAGGATGGCGGAGGCAAGGTCGGCAGCGTAGGTGGGTGTACCTATCTGGTC
The DNA here is from genome assembly GCA_051878775.1 of Bacteroides sp. Lineage (GTDB taxonomy): Bacteria > Bacteroidota > Bacteroidia > Bacteroidales > Bacteroidaceae > Bacteroides. The sequence goes on from JBJEKT010000028.1 coordinate 13,875, forward strand.
GAATACCACGCCGAGGCTATCACGCTCCCGGCCCAGACGAATCATGGTCTTGACAAAGTTGTTGCCGTAGGGGGAGTAGAGCCAGGCGGTACGTATGATCATCGCCTGGCTGCAGAGGCGCAACACCTCCTGCTCACCGGCCAGCTTGGTGCGGCCATAGACGGAGTTGGGACAGGGAGAATCCTCTTCGCGATACGGCAGATGAGCCGTACCGTCAAAGACGTAGTCGGTGGAGATGTGTACGAGGGCGGCTCCTACAGCCTCGGCTGCCTGAGCCAGCAGTGCAGGGGCCTGGTGGTTGAGGCGGTCGCACAGGTCGGGATGCTCCTCAGCTTTGTCCACCGCCGTATAGGCAGCGCAGTTGACCACCACATTGACGGCTTCACGCTGCAGGCAGTCGTTTACCGCCTGGGCATTGCAGATATCGAGCTCCTGCACATCGGTGAAAATCCAGCGGTAGTGGGGATGATAGTGGGCTATCTGCCGCATCTCAGTGCCCAGCTGACCGTTGGCACCGGTCACGAGTATCGTCATCGGGTTACTGTTCATTTCCTTCATGTTGGGTATTTTGGGATTGAGGTTGGGGCGCTTCGTCGAGCTTGTAGCGATCGAGCTCGCCACGGCGCTCCTTGTGGTAATAGTCGGCCAGCAGGGAGAGGAAGGTGGTGATGGTCTTCAGTGCCTGGGTGGTGGCTTCGCTGACCGGCTTCTGTTGCATACGGAGGACGAAGTCGCCATAGAGTGCGCCAAGACAGGTCTCCAGTTCGGGCTCCTCGCGGCGTCCGTTCTTCTGCCGCAGCTCCACAATGAGAGGGAGTGCGCTGAAGTAGGCAGCATTATAGAAGGGGAAGCGGGGAGAGGAGAGCAGCAAGCCATGAAGCTCTGTGAGGTCCAGGACCACGTTGCGCAGAATTTGCAGGTGTCCGGCATCGGTCACCCCCTCGGCACGCATCATATCGCAGAGGTTGGCGTACCACTCGCAGGCGGCCGGCAGCTCTTCAGGAGTGTATTGGGCCTGAAGCAGGGGCTGCAACCTATCCGCATCGCAACCGTAGGCACGAAGCAAGTCTTCTACGTACCACATATATAATAGGTATGTCACTACATTCGATTGCTTAAGCTGCTGTGCGTACTTCATGCGGAATATGCTGTTTTTATGCTGGATATACTATTTATAGAGTGAATTGCCCGTGAGCGTAAAGATGAGTCCGATGAGTGACACGAGCACCACGATGCTACCAATCACGCGGTTGAGAATCCAGATGCCGCGCAGATTGAACTGCTTACGCACCTTGTTGACAAAATAGGTGATGCCCAGCCACCAGGAGAGCGCACCGAGCGCTATAGCCAGGTAGCCCGTCACAGCCTCAAATACCAACACACCCTCACTGACAAAGGCAAAACGGGCAAAGAGGCCGATGAAGAGGAAGATAATCAGCGGGTTGGAAAGGGTCACCGCAAAGGCGGTGATGAAGTTGTGGAAGTAGGAACCTCGGTTGGTCGAGACGGGACGTATGGACTGCACAGGGTTACTGCGGAAGGTATAGACCCCGAATGCCAGCAGCAGGATGCTACCAAAGAGCTGCAGGTAGAAGATGTTCTTGTTGACGTAATCAAACACGAAGCTCATGCCATACCCCGTGAGGAGTGCATAGGCAATGTCACTCAGCGAGGCGCCCAGGCCTGTCACGAAGCCATACCAACGCCCCTTGTTGAGCGTGCGCTGGATACAGAGCACCCCAACAGGTCCAAGTGGAGCAGAGACCACCACGCCGATGATGAACCCTTTCCACAGAATGTCGATTATCGTGTTCAATTGAATCATGGCTGCAAATATCGGTATTTTTTGCGATACGAGCCACAGAGAAGGGCAGTTTTTTCCACACTATAGCGATTTTTTTTCAAGTTTTGCATCTCTAAAAGGCGCTTGCAGATGTTCCTTTTTGTGTATTTGCAAATATTAAGTATTGAGACTTACAAATTAAACTTGAACAATTGTTCAATTGAAAACAAAACGGTACTTTTGTGGCCATAAGAAGAACCAAATGAAGAAGGTAAAAATTTGAATCGTAAACTTATGATAGAGAAAATGAAAGCTATGCAGTGGCTTGCCGCCACGCTTATCCTGACGTCTGCTGCCTCCTGCAGCAGCGATGTGTATAACCCGGAGAACCAGCAGCAGCCGAGCAACACGACGGAGCTGAAGGTTCCAGCCAGCTTCACGTGGGCTACCACCCGCAGCGTGGATCTGACGGTCAACACGCCCGTCACCACCCTCATCGCGCTCTATGGCGACGAGAAGGGCAAGGAGCTGCTGGCCGAAGCTGTAGTCACCAAGGAGGCTCCTACCTCGCTGAGCCTCGACCTGCCCACCGCCCAGCAGAGCATCTACCTGGAATATACCTCAAAAGGGGCCAAGAAGATGCTGAAGCAGGACATCACAGCCAGCACACGTGCCAACACCTCCATCACCCTGCCTGAAGAGGTGGACTGGTACAACATCGAGACAGGCGATGCCTCCAAAGGAGACATGACGCTCTACATGCCCGCGAAAGGTCAATTCGGCACCCTGCTGTTTGAGGACATGTACCCCTCAAAGGGTGACTACGACATGAACGACTTTGTAGCCGGATACTACATTGCCCCCTTCATCTCCGTAGGCAACAAGGAGACCTTCTACGAAGGCACTGACCTGCAGCTGCAGATCCGAGCCATCGGTGGCAGCCACCCCTACCGCCTCTGCGTGGAAATCTCACCGCTCCTCACCCGTGACATCGTGGATGCTTCAGGCACCTACTATACCACCTCCTCTTCCAACCCCGATATCGAGCTGGAGTTGCTGAGCAGTGGTGACGAGCCGGTAGTGTTCGCCGTCAACGGTACCAACAAGCTGAAAGAGGGCAACTTCTTCAACACCGAGGAGGCCAGCAGCCAGCCAATGCCCATCGTCACCCTCTCCATCAAGCGTGACCTGCAAGATAACGTGGAGGCTACAGGAAGATTCTCACTCCTCACCACATCGGAGAACTACAACTTCTTCCTGCAGAACACGAACAGTAAGCAGGAGATTCACCTGAAGGGCTACAGCGTGACCTCAATGGCCACGAACAACGACCACCTCTTTGCCACGAGCGACAACTTCGTATGGGGCATCAAGGTGCCGACACTCATCGGCCATCCCAAGGAGCGTACCGACATCAGTCAGGCTTATCCCCGCTTTGCCAGCTGGGTAACGAGCGGAGGGACTGCCGACACGGACTGGTACACCAGCTGCAACAGCAGCCTGGTCATCAAGTAAGCACTATTTCATCCTCAGCTGCAGGTGCATCCATCCCGTGATGCCCAGCAGGATAACGAGCAAGGTCTGTATGGCGTGAACTACCAGTGCAAAGAGCGACGCATCGGTGGCATTCACGCCATACAGCATCATCATCGTAATGACCGCAAAGTGCCACGGGCCTGCACCATTGGGCGTAGGTACCAGGACGGCAAACGTGCCTCCCACGAACATCACCAGACCGGCCAGCATCGACAGGTGGGACGTGAAGCCAAAGCAGAAGAAGGTGAGGTAGAAGTGGAAGTAGTAGCAGAGCCATATACCTATAGTATATAATAGGAAAAGCGACATATGGCGCACCTGGCGCAGGGAGAGTACACCCTGCCAGACATCGAGCGCAATGCCCTTCACCTTCTCAAAAAAGGAGAGCATCCTGACCAGATAGACCAGCAGTACCACAACACCCACCACGCAGAAGAGGGCCACATAGAACCAGGGCGAGGTGACCAGATGGAGCAGCGAAGGTATCTTTGTGCCCGTCTCGCTGAAGAAACGCATGAAGAGGGGCATCTGCAGCAGGAAGGTGACTCCGGTAATCAGCGCCATGCAGAGCATATCGACCAGACGCTCAGTGACCACCGTACCCAGAGAGCGGGCAAAGGGTACGCCATCATAACGGGCCAGCACCCCGCAACGGGTCACCTCCCCCACCCTGGGCAGCAGCAGACTGCCGGCATACGAGATGAAGATAGCATCAGCAGCCGTGGAGCGCCGGGGATGTTCACCCAGCGGCTCCAAGGTCAGGCACCAGCGCCATCCCCGCAACACGTGACTCAACACCCCTGCTGCCAGCGAGAGCACCATCCATCCCCACTCCATCTCCTCCAGCAAGAGCTGGCGAACACGCGAAAAATCGAAGTCCCGATAGACCCAATAGAGGATAAAAGCCCCCAAAAAGAGGGGAAAAATCACTTTCGATATTTTTTTTAGCAGTTTATTCATACAAAAAATAGCATTATATCAACGAAAACACCTATCTTCGCACGGCAAAAGTAACGATTTAGTTTGAATATATGAGAGTAGTAAAGCCTAAAAAGTTTCTTGGCCAGCATTTCCTGAAGGATCTGCAGGTGGCCAAGGCCATAGCAGACACGGTGGATGCGTGCCCGCAACTGCCTCTTTTAGAGGTTGGTCCAGGTATGGGAGTGCTGACTCAGTTCCTGATTCCGAAGGAGCGCGAGCTGAAGGTGGTGGAGCTTGACTTTGAGTCGGTGGCCTACCTGCATGAGCATTTTCCCTCACTGGACGAGCAGATTATCGAGGCCGACTTCCTGAAGATGGACCTGCGACAGCTCTTCACTGGACGCCCCTTCGTGCTGACAGGCAACTATCCCTATAACATCTCCAGCCAGATTTTCTTCAAGATGCTCGACAACAAGGATCTCATCCCCTGCTGTACGGGCATGATACAGAAGGAGGTGGCCGAACGGATGGCCGCCGGCCCGGGGAGTAAGACCTACGGCATACTGAGCGTACTGATTCAGGCGTGGTACCGGGTGGAATACCTCTTCACCGTGAGTGAGCAGGTGTTTAATCCACCCCCCAAGGTGAAGAGTGCCGTCATCCGCATGACGCGCAACGAGACCACCGACCTGGGATGCGACGAACGGCTCTTCAAGCAGGTGGTGAAGACCACCTTCAACCAGCGACGCAAGACCCTACGTAACTCCATCAAGCCCATCCTGGGCAAGGAGTCACCCCTGCTGGCCGACCCGCTCTTCAACCGCCGCCCCGAGCAGCTCTCCGTACAGGAATTCATTGACCTGACCAACCGCGTGGCGGAAGAGCTGAAAGAAGAGGGAGCAAACAATGAATAGAAAGATAACTTATAACTCATAGCTAATAGCTCGTAACTCGTAGCTCGTAACTTGTAGCTAGTAGCTTGTAGCTCAAAGAACAATGGAAATCAACGACGAATACATCGACAAGCTCTCACAGTGTGTGGAGCAGAAAGATACAGAAGGAGTGAAGGGCCTGCTGACCGGACTTCACCCTGCGGATATCGCGGAACTGATCAACGACCTCGAACCGGAAGAGGCCCGCTTTGTCTATCGGCTGCTCGATAATGAGACGGCTGCCGATGTACTGGTGGAGATGGATGAGGACTCGCGTAAGGAGTTTCTCGAACTGATTCCCTCGGAGACCATCGCCAAGCGCTTCGTGGACTACATGGACACGGATGATGCGGTAGATCTGATGCGCGAACTCGACGAGGATAAGCAGGAGGAGGTACTCTCACACATCGAGGACATTGAGCAGGCAGGCGACATCGTGGATCTGCTGAAGTACGATGAAGATACCGCCGGTGGATTGATGGGCACGGAGATGGTGACCGTCAACGAGAACTGGAGTATGCCCGAGTGCCTCAAGGAGATGCGTATGCAGGCCGAGAAGCTGGACGAAATCTATTACGTCTATGTGGTGGACGATGAGGAGCGACTGCAGGGTGTCTTCCCGCTGAAGAAGATGATTACCTCGCCTTCGGTGTCGAAGGTGAAGCACGTGATGAAGAAGGACCCCCTCTCCGTACACGTCGATACGCCCACCGAGGAGGTGGTACAGATGATTGAGAAGTACGACCTTGTGGCCGTTCCCGTAGTGGACAGCATCGGCCGGCTGGTGGGACAGATTACCGTGGACGACATCATGGACGAGGTACGCGAACAGAGCGAACGCGACTACCAGTTGGCCAGCGGTCTGTCAAAGGACGTAGAGACTGACGACAACCTGGTACGCCAGACCTCGGCTCGCCTCCCCTGGCTGCTCATCGGTATGCTGGGAGGTATCGGCAACTCCATGATTCTGGGCAACTTTGACGGCACCTTTGCCGCTCATCCTGAGATGGCCCTCTACATCCCGCTGATTGGTGGTACGGGCGGTAACGTAGGTACCCAGTCGTCAGCCATCATCGTGCAAGGCCTGGCCAACAGCTCCCTGGAGGCCAGCGAGACCTTCAAGCAGGTGGGCAAGGAGGCCGTAGTGGCTGCCATCAATGCCACCATCATCTCTCTGCTCGTCTATATCTACAACTTTGTGCGCTTCGGAGCCACTGCTACGGTGACCTACTCGGTGTCCATCAGCCTCTTTGCCGTGGTGATGTTTGCCTCCATCTTCGGTACCCTCGTACCGATGACCCTTGAGAAGCTGAAGATTGACCCCGCCATCGCTACGGGCCCCTTCATCTCCATCACCAACGACATCATCGGTATGCTGCTCTACATGGGCATTACGGTGCTACTTTCATAGCATAAACTTATAAAATAGGTAAAAAAGAATCTTTCTAAACTTAAAAACATAAAAAGCTAAAGCACAATAAGCACAAGTTACCTTTTTTTTGTTTTAATTTGTACAAAATATGTAACCCTCGGTTTACGTGTAAACTGAATAAAAGAAATAAAATACAATGACGGACACCCTTGTCACCGGAACACCTCTAGAAGAGATGCAGCCGGAAGAAGCAAAACTCGCATTGGCAACTGAACAACCTTCGGCTGCTGAACCCATGCGTGAATCTACTAATGATGAAGAAAACGTAGCTCCACAGGCTGCTGAGACTGAAGCTGAGATGCCGAATACGGCTGAAGTCCCCGCCAAGCTGACCAAGGAGGAGGCCCTCGAACAGCTCAAGCAGCTGGCTGAGCATGCCGAAGAGGCTTCGCGTACACAAATCGAAAGCTTGAAGCAGGCTTTCTACAGGCAACTCAATGCACAGGTTGAGGCCGAGAAGCGTAGCTTCATAGAAGCTGGAGGTGATGCAGAAGCCTTTGTGCCGCAAGCTGATGCGTCCGAAGAGGAGTTCAAGTCCATACTGTCCGTCATCAAAGAGAAGCGCAGCATCCTCGCCGCTGAGCAGGAGAAGGAGAAGCAGATGAACTACCAGATCAAGCTCTCCATCATCGAGGAGCTGAAGGAGCTGATTGAAAGCCCTGAAGATGCCAACAAGAACTTCACCGAGTTCAAGAAGCTGCAGCAGCAGTGGAACGAGGTGAAATTCATCCCACAGGAACACGCCAACGAGCTCTGGAAGAACTACATGCTCTATGTGGAGAAGTTCTATGACCTGCTGAAGCTCAACAACGAGTTCCGTGAATACGACTTCAAGAAGAACCTGGAGATAAAGACTCACCTCTGCGAAGCTGCTGAACGGCTGGCCGATGAGTCGGACGTCATCTCAGCCTTCCACCAGTTGCAGAAGCTGCATCAGGAGTTCCGCGATACGGGTCCTGTAGCCAAGGAGCTCCGCGAGTCCATCTGGGCACGCTTCAAAGCTGCTTCGACGGTCATCAACCGCAAGCATCAGCAACACTACGACAAGGTGAAAGAGACTGAGCAGCACAACCTTGACCAAAAGACCGTAATCTGCGAAATCATGGAAGCCATCCCCTACGACGAGCTGCAGAGCTTTGCCGACTGGGACAACAAAACGGCTGAAGTCACTGCCCTACAGGCCAAGTGGCGCACCATAGGCTATGCACCACAGAAGGTGAATGGCCGTATCTTTGAGCGCTTCCGTGCCGCCTGCGATGACTTCTTCCGCCGCAAGAACGACTACTATAAGGCAGCCAAGGCGGCCATGAATGCCAACCTGGAGAAGAAACGAGCCCTCTGCGAGAAGGCCGAAGCACTCAAGGAGAGCACCGACTGGAAAGCCACTGCCGAAGCACTGGTCAAGCTGCAAAAGGAGTGGAAAGAGGTAGGTCCCGTGGCCCGCAAGTACTCAGAAGGCCTCTGGAAGCGCTTCATCACCGCCTGCGACTACTTCTTCGAGCAGAAGCAGAAGGCTACCTCTTCGCAGATGAGCGAGGAGCAGGCTAACCTGGTGAAGAAGCGTGACATCATAGCCCGCCTGGAGGCACTCAACGAAGAGGCTGACACCGAGAAGGCCGGCAAGGAGGTACGTGCCCTGATTAAGGAGTGGAATGCCACAGGTCATGTGCCCATCAGGGAGAAGGACCGCATCTTCAAGCAGTACCGCCATTGGGTAGATCTGCTCTTCGACCGCCTGAACCTCAGCGCCAGCCAGAAGAAGCTCAGCAACTTCCGTTCTACGGTGAGCAACATGAATGAAGGGGGCAACAGCCTGCATCGTGAGCGCGAGAAGCTGGTACGCACCCTCGAGACCATGCAGAGCGAGCTGAAGACCTACGAGAACAACCTCGGCTTCCTCAGTGCCTCCTCCAAGAAGGGCAACAGCCTGCTCAACGAAATCAACCGCAAGGTAGAGAAGCTGAAGGCTGACATCGAGCTGATGAAAGAGAAAATCAAAGTACTCGACGAGAACATCCAAGGCAGCAATGCCTGATGTCCCAGTCACGGAGCAAAAAGAATAGCTTATCAACATCAAGGCAGCCACCCTGCGAGGAGGCTGCCTTGATTGCTTTTACCGTGCCCAGCGGATGTAGTCGCTCTTGCGGGGTTTGGGAGCAGGCAGCGGCTTGCTGGCATAACCCAGGGCGACATGACCTACACCGATGTAGTCACCCTCAATACCCAGTTCGCGGAGTATCTCCTTTCCCTCTTCACGCTCAAACTCCTCCTTCGCCCGATTGATCCAGATGGAGTTGACACCTAGCGACTCCGCCGCCAGCATCAAGGTCTGCATCACGGTAGAGCCGTCGCAAACCTCATTGCGCCAGCGCTTGACAATCACAATCATCATGCAGGGAGCACCATAGAAGGGGTCAGAGGAGGTACCCAGGATGTCAGCATTCATCCGGCTGATACGGTCGCGCAGTGCCTTGTTGGTCACTACGATAATGAGTGGGTTCTGCAGTCCCATACCTGTAGGTGCCCAGGTACCGGCCTCAGCGATTTGCTGCAGCACTTCATCAGAGGGCATCCGTTCGGGGTCGAAGCAGCGGCAGCTCCGACGCGACATAATAGTGTGTATCGTTTCGTTCATCTATGCTAAGTTTTTAAATCCATAATACGAATGCAAGTATAATCATAATCTCCCAACCGCAGGACGAAATCCCTCCTCTTTTTCACAATATTAACATCCAAAGCAACTCTGTTCAAAATAGTTACTATTAAGATACTATTGTCTTGCGAAGGGGTAAACGACGAAGAATCGAACAGAAATCACCGTTTTATGTTCCATTTCAGAAGGAGTAAAGCAGATATAAGTAAGCCGTAGGTCTAAGGAAACTCCGTAGTAAGTCCGAAGTAACCCTAAAGTAACAATAATCAAAGTCTAATCCCAGATTAGAGATTGATTAGACTTTGATTAGGGAACGATTAGAGGTTGATTAGAGCAGCAATGGACCTACTGCGGAACATCCTCTGGGCTGATTGTTTGGAAATTTCTGCTGTGCGACAGGCAATAGCCCTGTCCGAAATCAAGCAAACAGGTCATCCAGTACAACTTCGTTTTGCACAATGCTCGAATGAAGACCTGGGAGAATGCCATAGGTGGTAATCATTGTCAGCGACAGGGACTTTCTGGTCTTGGACTCCTCGCGGAATATAGCCATCTTCATCCGCAGCTTCGTCTCATACTCTTTCGTTATGACATAAGGCGACTCTGAGAATTTCATCTCACAAAGGTTGATGATCCGGTCCACACGGTCTATCAGCAAATCAATCTGCGTGCCCTGTTGGGCAGCATCTCCCATCTTTCTCCACGAACAGGAGTTGGTAGATATACCACTAATACCCAGACGCTTCTTAATCTGCGGCAAATGAAGCAGGCAAACCGTCTCAAAGCTGAACCCCTGCCAAACAGTGACCGAACGGCTATGGATGTTGTTGCTCCAAAAGTGTTCGTCCTTGCTCTTATTACCATGGATAAACTTGAAATAAAAGAGTATATAGGGATCACTCACCCGATAGAGCGCATTCCGGATAGAGCTCTTGAACCGAGAATATACTTCGATGAAATCACATCGTTCCAGATTCTCAAGAATTTTACTCAAGGCCCCACCCGATAGCTTTGTAGCATCGATAATCTCCGTGCGGGTAAGGCCCTCACGCTTCTCCGCCAATGCCTTTACTACAGCAATATACTTTTCGGCCTGTGGGAAAAGGGCATTAAACAGTTCCTCAAACTCTTCACTCATACGGGCATTTTTCATAAAGAACAAACGATCGATGTTCTGTGCAAGACTCTCGCGAGGATTCATCAGACTCAGATAGAAAGGCACACCACCTAAAGCCATATAGCACTGCGTAATCATGTAGCGGTCCCAAAGGTAACCATTGGCATGAAGCAGCTCCTCACTCTCTCCCAACGTGAAAGGCCGGAGATATATCTGGGCCGTAATACGGTTGTGAAGACCACCTTGGTTCTTCACCAGCTTATTCACCATCCACGACGTAGCAGATCCACAGGCAATAAACAGGATGTCGTCACGCTGAGCCGCCCAAGCATTCCAGAAATACTCCAGAGCCTCCACAAAACTGCTTCGCGGGGTATCAATCCAAGGCATCTCATCAAAGAAGACCACCTTCCGCTCGTTGCGGGGTTTGCTTTCAATCAAATGACGCAACTCACCGAAAGCCTCCTCCCAATTGTTCAATACAGGGGTAAACACAGAGCTTGAAGCCTCGCGCAGCTGAAGCGCAAACCGCTGAAGCTGCATCTTGGGCGACTGATTACGAGCACCCACGTAAGTAAACGTAAACCGATTGGAAAGCAACTGGTTCACAAGATATGTCTTGCCTATACGACGACGGCCATAGACAATGACAAACTCAGAACGCCCAGAGGAATAGAGCCGCTCCAGTTCTTCAATCTCTTTCTTTCTTGCAATGATTTTCATACTCGCTACTGGAAAATAAGTCATAAATCCGAGGGCAAATATACAAAGATTTACGAGTTATGGCAAGTTATAGCAAAATAAAAGTTGCCATAACTCGTTATTTTATCGAGATATGGCAACTTTTGGCGAAGAGTAAAACATAAAAGAAAGTTAAACGCCGGCATAAAATCTACAACTTAACCACAATTATATACTGTTTAATCCAAAAAACAGCACATTATCATCCTAAGATTATTCTTTAGCATTTGCAAAATTGCATAATAGTCGTTAATTTTGCCGACAAATAGGACTATTTAAATGATGAAAAGAACCGTATTATTTGCTACATTATTGCTTGTTGCCTTAGTGAGTATGGCACAAGTGAACAAGGAAAACCAGAAGCGAGCTCAGGCGTTGCAGGCAAGCGATGAGTACATCTGTGGTATGGGGCACGGCAGTACGTTGAAGCAGGCAAGCAACGATGCCCTGGCAGCGCTGTCCAGTCAGATATCCACCAGTGTAGCCTCCGACTTCAACTACCTGGTCAACTATGAGGCAAACAGTGACAAGGTGACAGAGACAGAGAAGGTGGAAAACATCATCCGCACCTACTCACACACCACCTTAAGGAATGCCATGGAGCTCGTTATCGAGGATGAGCCCAATGCTACGGTGCTCCGCTATATCAAGAGATCAGAACTGGACCAAATCTTTGAGCAGCGCCGCAACAAGGTGCTGGAGTATGCCTCCAATGCACAGAAATACGAAAAGGAGTACAAAGTGGCAGATGCGCTGACCAGCTATTATGCTTCCCTTGCCCTGCTCAGAAGCATACCTGACGGGAGCAACATGACTATCAGACTGGGATTCACTGAAGAGACGCTGCTCATGCCACTCATCATGAAGAACGTCAACGATATATTAAATAATGTAGAGATAAAGACTGAGTCGATTGAAGATGATGGTGATGAAAGGACCATGGTCATCAACGTACAGTACAAGGGCAAACCTGCCGCCAACTTCAACTATACCTATTACAATGGCAGTGCCCGCTCCGACGTCTGTTCGGCGAAGGATGGTACCGGCGATATCACCATACCCCGAGGCATGAGCCTCACCAAGCTTGATATCCATGCCGAATACATCTGTGAGGATGAAGCCAACTACGACCGCGAACTGCGCGATGTGCTCGACAACACGACTCCTGTCCCCTTCCGTACGGCAAAGATGAAACTGGTTAAGGAGAAGGAGGTGAAGGCCGTGGCGACCAATGTCAGCAGAGCTACCGCCTCCGTGGCACCCTCCTCGGAGCTGGTCACGGAATCATCCTCTATGGATGGCAACAACGTGTCGCCTTTCCTGGCTACAATGCAGAAGATTGAACTAGCCATTAGGCAGAAGAGCTATGCCTCCATCAGCGACTGCTTCACAGCAGAAGGCTACGGCATGTTCACCAAGCTGGTCAGCTACGGCAAGGCCAAACTCCTGCGTGCCCCCATGCTGCAATTCCAGGAGAATGGAGATGAGGTGATATGCCGCAGCTTCCCCATGAGTTTCTCATTCAGCGGCAACAGACGCACTTTCGTGGAGGATGTCGTGTTCCACCTCAATAAAGAGGGTAAGGTATGCGAGGTGGCATTCGGACTAAACAAGCCTGCTGTGGATGACATCATGAACCGTGGTGCATGGAGCGATGAGGCACGAAAGGTGATGATTAATTTCCTCGAAAGCTACAAGACGGCATACGCCCTGAAGCGACTCGACTACATCAGTAGCATCTTCTCCAACGATGCACTCATCATCACCGGCTCAATCGTCAGAAGCACTGGAAACAGAGAGGTTGGACCTACCAATGCTCAGCATGTGAAATATACCCGACAGACCAAGGCACAGTATATGAAGAGTCTCAAGGCCTGCTTTGCCAGCAATGAGTACGTCAACATCCACTTTGCCGACAACATCATCCGCCGCTCGGCATCCAACCCCAACATCTATGGCATACAGATTAAGCAGGACTACTACTCCTCATCCTATGGTGACACGGGTTATCTCTTCCTGCTCATTGACTTCAAGGACGTGAAGGCTCCGCTCATCCACGTCCGTACATGGCAGCCCGACAAAGACCCCAATATACGAGATGGAAGAATCGGAATGCAGGATTTCCAATTGTAAGACAACTATTAATAAATTACTAATCATATCCGTGTTATTATGAAGAAAAATCTTCTTATTTATATTGTCGTAATGACAATAATGGCCCTGCCTAATGTGGTCTGGGCTCAATCTACTATGGACGTATCCAAATTCACACGTATGGACAACGACCTCACAGCCCGTGTTACAAAGCCTGTCAAGGACAATGATGAAGGCAAGCTGTGTGCCCTTATCCGTGTGATTACCAACCTGAAGGACATCGAGTTTCGTGCTGATGCCCTGGGCATTGTCAAGATGGAACAGCACAATGGCGAGGTGTGGATATACGTACCCTACGGAGCACGCAGCCTCTCTTTTGCCAAAGAAGGTTACTTCCCCGTTGTTTATCAATATGAGAGCAGCATTGACGAAGGTGTGGTATATGAACTGCGCCTGAAGAGTTATACTGCAGCAGAGACAGGAAGCGTCAGCACCAACACGCAGATGTTCGTATTGAGCCACAATCCCGACGAGGCCTCTGTCTTCATCGATGGCGTAGAGGTAAAGAGTGAAAACGGTGTGTTTGCAGCTATGATGTCCAAAGGTCAGCACACTTACAAAGTGGAAGCAGACCGATACAAAACCCAAGAGGGTGAATTTGAGGTGGGCAATGAGATTGTTCGCGTCGATGCCAAGTTGCAGCCGCAGTTCGGACAATTTGAGCTCTTCACGCTTCCTGTAGAGGGATTTGATGTGGTGCTCAACGGGCAACATGTAGGTAAGTCTCCCTACAAGAGCGAGAAGATGGAGCCTGGACAATATAAGGTCCGTCTGGAAAAGGCTAAGTACTACGCCAAGGATACTGTCATCACCGTACGCAAGGCGGAGACGAGTACCTACACCTGCACACTGACTTCGTTTGCTGACAGCCTGTTCTACAACCGCCAGCTTGGAGGTCGCAACATCTCGTTTGGTGTTACCGCCGGATACCTCATCCCGAACATCTCCACATCCGCTGGAGGTGGTTTCGTGGGAAGCCCTATCAACTACTCCTATGCCGACAGCCGCGAGAACGCCAACTACAAGTCGGCCACAGGATTTACCGCTGGCATTGTGGCAGACATCCGTCTGTACAAGAACCTATACCTGATGACCGGCGTAAACTACACCTATTATAAATATAAGAACGAGATGGCTGGCTCTATTGACGACTACGTGGCAAGAGCAACCTCTTCTGAGGTATGGATTGGCAAAAACAACTTCAGCTTCAAGGAGGACTACACGATGCACACCATCGAAGTGCCCCTCTTGGCCTCTTATCGCTTTGTCCTTACTAAGACCGGTAGCCTCCACGTCAATGCAGGTCCTTACATAGGCTATGGACTGTCCGCAAAGATGAAGTTCACAGGTTCCACAGACACCAATGGCGACATCTTTGTCCGCGTAGGTCAGGACATAATCAACACCTCTGTAGGAACATTCAGCGGCAACGACATCTACAGCAGTGAATTTGATCTCTATGACAAAAAGATGACAGTAGAGAGAATGGCCCAAAGTGGTGCAGCAATTGGCATGAAAAACGAGCTTGAGCACCATTTTGACGAGTCTCCTCTGAAACGTCTATATTATGGTCTGAAATTTGGCGTGACTTACGAGCTCAAAGGATTCCAGCTTGGCGCAAGCTATAACTTGATGTTGTCTAACATGGCTAACGAAGCATTCTGGGAGAGCACACGCATTCCAGTCATGAATGGCATGGTAGGTGCCAACACGATGAGTGGTTATAAGCAGCGGATTAGCTCTATCGAAGTAAAACTTGGATATATCCTGAGATATTAAAACAAGATTCCAGTACTAAAACATAACAGTAAAGTCTTATGAAAAGAAGATTATTATTTAACACGCTATACCTCTTGCCAATGCTAATGATG
This sequence comes from Bacteroides sp., assembly GCA_051878775.1. Lineage (GTDB taxonomy): Bacteria > Bacteroidota > Bacteroidia > Bacteroidales > Bacteroidaceae > Bacteroides. The sequence continues at coordinate 29,015 of JBJEKT010000028.1, forward strand.
GCATTGTTATTCGCTGCGTGCAGCGATGATGATGACAACTTTGGTGGAGAAAATTCAGCCAATAGTCATATTGGCCAATGGTTTCTGGATCAGAGTAGCCCGGGAAAAATATTATGGTCGGAAATGAGTTTAGATGCCATGGGCAATTACTCTAGTAACCTAATCATTTCTTCACGCAAAGAAGCACTGAACCACAGGGTGAAAAGTAAAACTACTTACTATAGAGAAGGTAATACGTTAGTATGCCAAGAAGATTATACCTCTACAGGAGGTGGAATTTCCACTGAAAGATATGATATTATCTATGTGGACAAATACACTTTCACATGGAGTTACGCCAAAGATGGTTCGACAGAGACCTATAATCGTATCGTAGATGAGTACTACGTCCAAGTGGGCGATTCTATTCCATTTGGGTTCAATGACAGAGAATTTGCAAACGCCAATTATCACTCCACTGATGAGAGAATAGCACAAGTAAATGATACTGGTTGTATTACCGCCATCCAACATGGAACAACCTATATTACGGCAAATAGTGAAGATAAAGCTGTGACTATTAAGATTCATGTAATTGATTCAGAAAATCCATTTAAAGAATATGGTGATGACCTGACTCTTACCAAAAAACAAATAATAAAAAAATATGGCGATGATTATGACGAATTTCCCTATATAAATTCGATTGTCTATTACATGGGCAACATGGATACAAAAGCCGTGTGCTTCATGTTCACAAGCCATCATAAAGTACATGATATCCTTATTGAACATTGGGACAACTCCTACATAGCAGAATTGACAGAATACTTTGAAGGAAAATACAAACATGTTGGTAAAGAAGACAATGGATCCAACATATTTCGCAACTCTGATGGGAAATGCTCCTATAACATATTTACTGACATTAATGATTGTACTAGTGGCTATAAGAGAGAACTATCAGATTTTGAATTATGCGATGATTGGGTAAATAAATACTCTGCAGATGAGCTTGCTGCAAAGTTTGGTTACACAATCACAGAAGGAGATCTTCCTATAATAAAGCTGCCAGTGGAAAATAATGATTTATATAAAAACATAAAAATTACCTATAATGAAGTGACAAGAGCAACCAAAATGGTTATTTTCACTCTAAAGGATGGAGTTTCCACAGAAAAGGCTACTGAATTAGTACAAGAGTTCTACCCTTACTATAATCCATTGGGTTATTGTACCAATAGTGATATAGGGTACCTATATCCTCCTATATTCGTAAAAGTAGCAAGAGACAAAAAAACCGATGAAGTGTTAATTCAATACACAAGGTTCTAACATACACACGATATGAAAAGAATATTTTTAATGCTTCTTGCCGCAACATGCTTCATAGCTTGCGACAATGATAACGAATATCAAGAAGCGGAGTTTACGTACGATGCTATTGACGGTGAATGGCTATTATGTGATGAAAACAATCCTTCAACAGCCACAGAAATGACATTCCTTGCAAAAGGATACTCTTACAAATGTAGAACATATGTAGATATCAACCAGACACCTAAATTGTATGAGTCATACAATGGTTCCTATGTATATGTGAAAACGACCAATACACTACGCGTTAGAGCATTGGGAGAGAAAAACGGTTGGCAACACACATACGACTTCGAAGTAAAAGGTGTTAGTCAATATTCTATGTTATTAATCAACAAGCACTTAAATAGCTACGATATTTATTACCGTATCATCAAATCAATAAATACAACTGCTGGTAAGAATATTGGAAATAGCTACCTCAATGAATGTGGCCTTACCGCCAGAAATTTTATCTCAGCAAATCCGAACGTAGCTACTGTTGATGATAATGGCAACATTACCACTATAGGCAATGGATTAACTTACATTATCGCAGATGTAGGAGAAGAGAAGATAGCCATCAAAATAACTGTAGATCCCATGGTAAAAACATACTCCGAGTGTGTTTACAATGCATCATTATACGACATAACAAATATGTATGGTGAACCAAATGCAATAAATAGAATCACTGAAACATCAATCTCATTATACTATGAGAATCCATCATTTGATACCAACATAGAAGCTGTTGCCTTTTTCGTTGACATAGAGACTGAGAAAGTGACAAGGATACTGACCCAATACAACTCAGAAAGCGCATATCGTTTAGATGAATCTTTCATAAAGAATAACTTCTATGAAGTAATCTTTAATAGAAATCTTTATTATTGCGATGTAGAAAACTTTTTGTCCTCAAATGTACATATCCAACCATTAGCATTAGATGATACGTACATAATTATGTATGGCAGTACATTTTTTTGGGCTGTCAATAACGGAAGCTACTAAAAATCATCTCCTTTTTAGTGTTTGCTGATTTTTATCTATTTGCTTAATATAGGCCAAACAATGTTTTATCTGAAACAAGAAGTTAATTGGCATTCAAGTAAATTGATAAAATTCAGCAAACACTAATAATATTTACGTCAAAAATGGTTGGTTAATAAAACTATTCGTATATTTGCAGCCGCTCTTGACCCTTGGGTTATGGGTCTGCGACTAATTACGATACATATTTATAACTAATAATACATCTTTTTATTATGAAGACAAAAACGACAGTCAACGCTTGGATTTGGAGCATGCTGTTGCTCGGATGTATGAGCGGGACGGCATTTACCGCTTATGGACAAACTACTACAAAAGTTCCCCAACGTGAGGAATATACTATTCCTCTGAAAGTGGTTCCTGTAAGCCTGGAAAACTACCTGAGCGCAACCTACTTCAATGACAGTAAGTCTGTCTATAACACACGCTCCAACCCCATGAGCAGTGTACTGGGGGACATTGTGTCGTTTAAGGTAAACCCCTCGGGTACCACCTACGCCATTCTCTCGACTAAGAATGAGAAGTCGAAGGTAGAAATCTACGACCTTTGGAAAAAGGATGAACTACTGCACCGCTTTAAGAAGATGGAGCAAGCCACAGCCATCAGCTTCTCCTCAGATGCCAAGTCGCTCTACATCACCACCCCGAATCAGCTGCTGTGCTACGATGCCCGTAGCTATGAACAACGTTGGTCGATGGAGATGCCTATCGCTGCCAAGACGCTGTGCGCCAGCGGCAACGGTTACTTCCTGGCTGCATCGGATGGAGCAAAGGTTATCATCGTGAACCTGGACAACCGCCAAGTCCGTAAGACATTCGACCTGGACGTGAAGATTAACGACATCGGCTTCTCCGCAGCCAGCGACCTGTTTGCCATTCTGACGGACGACAGCAGCTTGAGCCTGTATGACACCAAGTCGTTCCTCATCAGCCAGAGTTTCGAAAACATGGGTCAAGCCAAGGCATTGGCCTTCCACCCCAACGGCAAGTATGTCTCTGTCATCACCGACGAGGGCCGTATCACTATACAGAACCTGCTCGATACAGACCAGAGCAGCTCTGTGGAACAGGAAGCCAAGGGCATCAGTTTCCTCAAATTCATCAGGGACAACTTCAACATCACCTTCCTCACCTACTCATCGAATAGTAACCTGATTTATAAATACCTGAAGTTGGATCCCAACTACACGCAGCTGCTGAAGGACGAACTGGACGAGCGCATGAGCGAATGGTTGAAGCAGATGCCGGGTGAATCACTCGAAGAGTATAACATCCGTGTGAACGAAGAGACCCGACTGCAGAAGATGAAGCTGTTTGAGGAGGAGATTGCTACCCGTCTGGCCGGCGATGGACAGATGCAGATGGCCTCCATCACGCTGGGCAACTACAACCCTGAGTCCAGTATGCTGGCCCTGCAAGTGGGTGACATGCCGACCATCTTCCTGAATGTGCCCGAGAATGAGGTGCTGAGCTTCAGCGATGCTGGCAACCTGCAACTCCTGAACACGCGCTACGGACTGACCGCCCAGGACAACTTCGAACTTGTCTATACCGAAGTATATAATAAGGAAACAGGCAAGACCTATGTATTCGACAACCGCGAACGCCGTTCGCTGGAGTTCCTGAAGTCGGACGACAGCTTCGTTCCCCTGGAGCTGATTCAGCAGTCGAACATGGAGCTGCAGAAGCTGGAAGAGATCAAAGAGGATGTCATCAACCTGGCCAAGAAGCAGGAACTGCTCTCTGACCATACGCAAATCTCGGTGGATGCCAAGGTAGTCACTGCCGTGAATGCCGACGGTAAGAAGATTCTGAACTACAACGTGAACTTCACCTACGAAGTAGAGCCACAGTTCTCGGCCCACGAGGATTTTGCCCCCGGAAAGTACAAGGCTGCTGAATCATCAGCTGCTACCTCCCTGCTCAGCATCGTGAAACAGGCCTTTGAGAAGGACTTTGCCCAGTACGTGAAGCCGGGTAAGAAGCTGCAGGTCAACATCACCGGTATGGCAGATGCCCTGCCCATCAACGGCGTGATAGCCTATGATGGTTGCTATGGCGACTTTGAAGGCGAACCCGTGTATAAGAATGGTGACTTGAGCAACATCACCGTGACCAAGAAGGGTGGCATCACCAAGAACGAGCAGCTGGCCTTCCTGCGTGCCACGGGCGTAAAGGAATACATCAAAGCCAACGTACCCTCACTCAACGAGATGGATACCAACTACGTACACTATCTGGAAATCGATGAGGGCAATAAGGGTGGTGCTTATCGCCGTATCAAGGTAGATTTTGTATTTGTTGACGCATTCTGATAGAAACTGTAACCGGACACAAACAGTAAGATTGTATGAGAAACAGGTTGCTCTTGATAGCAAGTATGATATTCATGGTGTCTATGCATCAGCTTGGTGCACAGACACTCAGTCGAGCAGAAGATAGTTTTGCGCAGTTTACCAAGCTCCGGGCCTCAGGGGCCGCGGAGGATGCCATCTATGACGCATTGTACGTGACTTATGCCGACTATGTGGCTGTACTGAACAACACACAAGCCTCTTCAGCCGACCAAGTTGCGGCCAAGCGTGCCCTGCGCGAGATTCTGCCGTTCCTTCAGATGGGAGCGGCCTGGAACTCCAACCACGCTCAACCTGATAAGGCGCTTCGGTTCGCACAAGCCTACATGGATATCCCCATGATGCCGGCCTTCCAGAACGACACCTTCATCCCCGATGCCAATTACCCCATCATGGCCTACTTTGCCGCATCGGGCTCCTTCAATGCGAAGGAGTACAAGAAAGCCATCCCCTACTTCCAAGCCTACCTGAACAGCGGCGACAAGAGGAATCGCGAGAATGTCTATGCCTTCATGGCCAAGAGCTGCATCCTGGCCAAGGAGAATGAGCGGGCTATCCTGGTATTGATGGAGGGAACGGCTGCCTATCCCGGCAACTACGAAATGCTGAAGACCGCCATCAACTGCTGCATTGACCAGCAAGATAATACCCGCCTGCAGCTGTTTGTGGAACGGGCCATGGTGCTGCGACCTAACGACCCTCAGCTGATAGCCATCCAAGGTAAACTGTACGAGGAGAACCAGGAGTACCAAAAGGCCCTGCAAACCTACAACAAGCTCGACCAGCTGCGCCCTAACAACCTGGAAGTGTACAAGCACCTGGCCGTCAACAATTACAACATGGCCGTCACCTATTATAATAAGACCCTCATGGGACAGGATGAGACGGCTATCAAGCGAGCTAATCGCCAAGCGAAAGAGTACTTCATGGCGGCCATTGTCGTACTGGAGAATGTAGTGAACAATGACCCCACAGCCATGGCCTATACCGAAGCACTGGCCATAGCCTACAGCTGCACCGGTGAAGAGGAGAAGCTGAAGACGGTCAATTCGCGGTTGGAGATGTACGGCATTCAGGGCGTCTCGGAGCAGACCGTGCCTACCTTGATGACCTACGAGGGGAAGAAAGCAGACCCCACACCGGTAGTTCCCTCTCCATCCTCCCTACTCGTACAGGAGGAAGGGACACCCGTCTTCTCCACCTTTGCCAAAGGGTACATCGAAGGCCGCATACGCCAATGGCAACAGAAAGATGAGTTTGAGAACATCGAGGAGTACCAGAAACGTGTGACGGTAGATACCCGCAACGAGAAGGTGAAGCAACTACAGAAGGAGGCCGAACAGGAATACATCAAGCTGTATGCCAAGAACATCCGATTCAACGACTTGGTGCTGAAGTCCTATGATGCTGAGCATGAGTCCTACCTCGTAGAGTCACCTCGCTTTGGCGACCTGGTGGTGACAGTGCCCCGCGCTAACAACGAAGCCCAGGTGTTCAAGAGCAGCTGGAGCGGCATGAAGTTCAGCAATCCCCAATATTGCGTCCGCAATGACCAGCTGATGCTGTCGGGCCTGACCTTCGTCACCCCCATGGGTAACAGCTACCGTTACGACATCAAGCAGGATCTGGCCTATGCAGAGACGGTGGTCAACCTGGACTTTGACCCCATCGAAATTGTGAACGAAGGACCTGCCAGACAGGCAGAACGGAAACAGGAACAGATCTACGTAGGACAACGGAAATCGGACGTGGACACCTCCATACCTGAAACCAACATCGCCAACAACCGCACCTTTGCCGTCATCATAGCCAACGAACATTACGACATGGTGACCCCTGTGGCGCTGGCCTCCAATGACGGTTCGGTATTCAAGGAGTATTGTGAGAAGACCCTGGGCCTGCCCGCCGAGAACATCCGTTACTATGAAGATGCCTCGTATGGCATCATGCTGCGTGCCATGCGCGACATCAAGGATATTGCCCTCTCCCATTCCGGCAATCTGAACATCATCTTCTACTATGCTGGCCACGGCATACCCAATGAGGAGACCAAAGATGCCTATCTCATGCCGGTAGATGCTGATGGTAAGCAGGTGGAAGGATGCTACTCCCTGCGCCGGCTCTATCAGGAGCTGGGTGAGCTGAACGCCCTGCAGGTGGTGGTCTTCCTGGATGCCTGCTTCAGCGGTGCGAAGCGTGACGGCGGTATGCTGACTGCTGCCCGAGGTATTGCACTGAAAGCTAAGCCGGCAGAAGCCCGTGGCAATATGGTGGTATTCTCTGCCGCATCGGATGATGAGACGGCACTGCCCTGGGATGAAAAGGCACATGGCCTGTTCACCTACTTCCTGCTGAAGAAGCTCCAGGAGAGCCAGGGCAACGTGACCCTGAAAGAACTGGGTGACTACATCACGACCAATGTGCGACAGAAGTCGGTGGTAGTCAACCGCAAGCCTCAGACTCCCTCCGTACGTCCCTCCTCCAGCCTCACCTTCACCTGGGAGGGCATGAAACTGATTCCATTAACCCATTAATAATCCGCTTACGCCTATGAAACGTAGAGCCCTCCTATCCCTCATCTGCTTGATACTCCCCTTCTGCCTCTATGCTCAGAAAGTGGTGAAAGGGTGTGCCACCTTCACCTACTATGCCGAAGGCAATGAATCACCCAACCAAGCCAAACAGAAGGCGCTGCAGGGAGCCAAACTGCAGGTCATTGCCGATGCGTTCGGAACCGTCGTCTCCCAGAGCACCACATCGAGCGACAGGGTGGAAGATGGTAAAGAGAAAAACTATTTCTTCCAGCTCAGCGACAGCGAGGTGAAAGGTGAATGGGTGGAAGATGTGGGCGAGCCGAAGTACCACGTGGAATACGCCCAGGATATGCTCATCGTGACCTGTACGGTGTGTGGCAGGGTGCGCGAACTCACCAACTCAGCCACCGACTTTGAGGCCATTGTCCTGAAGAACGGAACGGAGCAACGGTTTGCGGACACCGACTTTCACGTTGGTGATAACATCTACCTGTGGTTCCGTTCACCGGTGGATGGCTACGTGGCCGTCTATCTAGTCGATGAAGAGATGACGGCCTATTGCCTGCTGCCCTACATGAACAACGCCACGGGCCAACACCCCGTGAAGCACAACGAAGAATACGTCTTCTTCTCCTCGGAGATGGCTAAGGACGGTGCATCGGCTGATGAATACTTCATGCTCTGCGAGAATGACATGGAACAGAACCGTATCTACGTCATCTTCTCACCAGAGCCGTTTACCAAGGCATTGGATAGTCAAGAGAATGAACGATTTCCTCGCCAACTGACCTACGATGAGTTCAACAAATGGCTGGGCAAGTGCCGCAGGCATGATGCCAAGATGGGAGTGAAAGTGATGCATCTCAAGATAGAGAAATAATTTAGTGTTAAACTATTAAAAATCAGATCGATTATGAAAAATTGGATGGTTATTTTGCTGGCATTCTGCTTGCTGGCGCCGCTCTCTGCTCAAAACAGAGTGCTGGAGAAACAACTCAAGAAGGAGTACAAGAAGAAAATGAAGGAGTACGAAAAGGAGGGTTGGAAGCTGTTCGGCTCTTCACGGAGCCTGGAGGTCGTCCTGCTGATGCACTACGATAAACTGACTGCACTGGGCGAGGACGGCAAGGAGCTGGTGGGCATAGCCTCCCGCTTCAAGTCGAAGAACGTCGGTAAACAGATGGCAGCCAATTCCGCCTGTGTGACCTATGCTCAGGCAGCCGGCAGTCACGTCAAAGGACGCGTCGTATCTGAGATGGCTGGAGACGGCATTGACGCGGCCGCTGAAATAGATAAGTTCTATGCAGCCTATGAGCGGCTGGTTCAGAAGGAGATTCGCGGTGAGATGTCGGAGTCGTACGCTATCATCCGCTCTTTAGGCGACGGAACCTATGAAATGCAGGTGTTCTACATCGTCAGCGAGCATGCTGCTTCGGAGGCACGCATCCGTGCATTCGAAGATGCAGCCAAAGAGAGTGCCATAGCTCAAGAACATGCCAAGAAGGTAGCTGGGTTCGTGCGCGAAGGCTTTGAAAACGAATAATGCACGTGCCTTATGAAACGCTGTTTCCTCCTACTATCTCTTCTTCTCCTCATCGTGGGGAAGGGAGCGGCTCAAGAGTCGTTTGAGGAATACCGTTCGCGGCTCCAGCAGGAGTTCTCCAGCTTCAAGGATTCCATTCATCAGAATTACGAGCAGTTTCGTAAAGAGATTAATGAGAATTACAGCAAGATGCTGAAAGAAATCTGGGAGGAGAAAGCACCAGAGCAAGCCATCCCCCAGCCCGAAGAGAAACCTCTCCCGCCGGTAGTCATGCCGGAGCAAGAGAGGAGTAAGCCCATCAAGAGGCAACAACTGCCCATCAAGGAGGTTATCCCCCCGATTACCCCCAAGCCTCAACCGCTGCCCATAACGCCTATCGAGCCTATCCAGGCACCCACCTATGCCAGCTTCTCCTTCACATTCATGGGGACAGACATGCAGGTACGACTGGAGAAGCAGATGAGTGCGGCAAGGCTGGAGCGAGCAGTGAAGCAGGGCATCCCCGAGTGCTGGTCGGAGATGTCGGCTGGTGAACTGGATATCCTGCTGAGCGATTGCCTTGGTCTGCGCGAACGCTATGCACTCTGCGACTGGGCCTATCTCTCCATGCTGCGTACCCTGTCAGCTGCCTACTTTGGCAGCCAGACAGACGGTGCCTTGATGCTGACTGCATGGCTCTATTGCCAGTCGGGCTACCAGATGCGCCTGGCCTCACAACCTGGCGGTCGGTTGGTGCTGCTGTACGCCAGCCATCACATCATCTATGGGCGCCCCTACTGGGAACTGGACGGAACGAAATACTATGCCTTGGATTTCGATGGGACCCAACTGTTTATCTCTCCAGCCAGCTTCCCCAAGGAGAAGCCCCTGTCGCTCTATATCAACCAGACACAGCATTTTGCGGTCTCAGAGTCGGCTACACGTACGCTGAAGTCAACCAGATACCCGGAGATGGAGTTCAGTGTAGCGGTCAATATGAATGCCATCGCATTCTATGACACCTACCCCACCTCGGCCCTCCAAGGAGACGAGAGCACCCGCTGGGCAATGTATGCCAATACGCCCATCGATGAGTTGACCGCACAGACGCTATACCCCGCGCTGAAGGCCAAGCTTAGTGGCAAATCGAAGGCCGAAGCTGTGGAATGTCTGCTCAACTTTGTACAGACAGCCTTCCCTTACGAGTATGACGACAAGGTATGGGGGTACGACAGAGCCTTCTTTGCTGAAGAGAGCCTCTACTATCCCTGTTGCGACTGCGAGGACCGTTCGATTCTCTTCTCGCGCCTGGTGAGAGACCTGCTACAGCTCGACGTGGTATTGATTTATTACCCCAACCACCTGGCCACGGCAGTACACTATCCTGAACAGGTGAAAGGCGACTACGTGATGGTGGATGGTAAGGAATACATCGTCTGTGACCCGACCTATATCGGTGCACGAGCTGGCCAGACCATGCCGGGAATGAACAACGCCACCTGCAAGGTCATCCTGCTCCAGCACTGATTCTAATAAGAATGAATTCTCCCCCCTATGGGAATAAACAACGTATATCAACAAATAGTAAGAATAAAGTATTTATGGGAAAACGAAAAGTATTGATCGCAATGATGACCCTGCTGTGCATGGGACTCCAGGCACAGGATGTCAAGGAAAAGTCGTTTACATTGTTGGAACGAGATCTGTATCCACGCGTACACGAACGTTTGGACATGAATGGTGAGCCCTGTGCCGTGGTGAAGGTTTCGGTGCCGAAATCGAAATCTTTTGTATTCGAAGGCAACATCATCGGTGAGCCCATCTACACCCCCGGCGAAGTGATTGTCTATTTATGCGGTGGGACCAAGTCGCTCGATATCAAGAGCGATGATTATGGAAGCATCAGCTACAAGTTCCCCCAGCCCATCAAGAAACAGGTGTCGTATAAATTGACACTCAAGATTGAGATGACCAACGAACAACGCAACAAGGTGCTGGAGAAACGCATCAAGCGGGAATATAAGGCCAAGATGAAGGAGTACGAGAAGGAGGGCTGGAAACACTTTGGCTCGTCACGCTCCCTGGAGGTAGCCCTGTTGTCCCACTACGACAAGCTGAGGGAACTGGGCGATGAAGGTACAGAGCTGGTAGGCATCGCGTCCCGCTTTCGCTCCAAGAACGTGGGCAAGCAGATGGCAGCCAATTCCGCCTGCGTGACCTACGCCCAGCAGGCCGGTAGCTATGTGAAGGGCCGTGTGGTATCTGAGCTGCAAGGCAACGGCATTGAGCCTACGGATGAGATTGATAAATTCTACGCAGCCTACGAGCGCCTGGTTGAGAAGGAAATCAAGGGTGAGATGTCTGAATCATATACCATCGTACGTGACCTGAAGGATGGCACCTATGAGATGCAAGTGTTCTACATCATCGATACCCACAAGGCATCCGAAGCGCGTATCCGCGCCTTCGAGGATGCCATGAAGGAGGAGGCGTTGTCACAGCAGCAAGCCGAAATGCTCTCAGGCTTCATCCGCGAAGGATTTGATGACTGATTAGGATAAACGTGCCGTGAACATCAAGCTGTTCAGACGCGAACATCAACGGATGAAAAAAGTGAAAAATCGCCCGAATAGTTTGTAGATATGGGAAGATGATGTAATTTTGCAAAGCAAAATAGACATTGTTTATATGATGAGTATGACGGACGATAACAAGCACCTTACGCAGGCTGAGGACGAAGCGGGACAGACGGCCAGCAACAACAGCTGGTGGGACTCAATCCACAGCTCAGTAAGCCGGTTCCTACACGATGACGACCCTGACAGAGGCATCGCCGAACTGCTGGAAGAGATGCGCATACACCTGGAGGCAGAATCGGTACACATCTGCGAGATTGACTTTACGGGAGTCTGCATGGAGAGTGCCTACTCCAGTACGTGCAACAACGTCAATCACCCCACCCGACCCGTCTGCCGATGCCTCTACCCCATGCTGGTCAACCGCCTGCGCAACGGAAAGCCGCAGCTCATCGACGTGGAGCAACCCGACCTCATGCTCGACCCACACCTGTACAGTCACCTGCGCGAGCACGGCATCCGCCAGATGCTCGCCATACCTCTTTTATTTAAGGAGGGACTGCGTGGATTCCTTGGCATGGACTTTGTCCGGCCCTTCAGACAACAGTCTGAACAGATGCTCGCTGCCATGAGCACGCTGAGCCGGCTCTTAAGCATGTGCCTCGAGCTCAGACGACGGGAGATAGAGGCTGAAGACCGACGTAACGACCTCAACGCCCTCTTTGCCTACATGCCGCTGGGCTACCTGCGCGTCAAGCTGATGCGCAACGAGAAGGGGGAACTCTATGACTTCTACGTGGCCAAAGCCAACCAGAAACTGGCTGAACTGACCGCCGTGCCGCTGAAGAATTTCCTCTACAAGTGGGGATCAGCAGTCAACCCCAACTTCAGACAAGCACTCCACACCCTGGAGGACGTGCTTGACGATGGTTGCTACCGCACGATGAACCGTACCTTCGAACGCTCAGGTAAGCTTTGCCACATCGTGTTCTACTCTTCGCACCAAGACGAGGTGGTGGGCCTCTTCCTCGACATGACAGAGGTAAGCCGTATGCGACAGGCCATGAAGCGGGTGGACGAGTTCGAACAATTCTTCCTGCTCATCTCCGACTATGCCAAGGTGGGATACGCCAAGTACAACCTCCTGACTCGCCAGGGATACGCCATCAGCCAATGGTTCAAGAACCTGGGTGAGCCTGCCAACCGACCGCTGAAAGAGGTGGCTTGCGTTTATGGAGAGATGCACCCCGATGACCGCAGCCTCATCATGAACTTCCTGGAGCAAGTGAAGCGGGGTGAAGCCACCTCGTTCAACCAGGAAGTACGCATACGCTGTACCGCCGAAGGCGAACAGGAAGCATGGAAGTGGGTACACACCCATGTGGTGGTCAACAGCTACCACCCCGAGCAGGAACTGATCGAAGTGATTTGCGTAAACTACGACATTACCCGTCTGAAGGAGACGGAACTGAAGCTGATTGAGGCCAAGGAGAAAGCAGAGACAGCCGACCGCCTGAAGTCGGCCTTCCTGGCCAACATGAGCCACGAGATACGTACACCGCTCAACGCTATCGTAGGTTTCTCATCCCTACTCAGTGAGGCAGAAGACGAAGAAGAACGGAAACAGTACGTGGAAATCATCCAGGAGAACAACAACCTGCTGCTGCAACTCATCTCCGACATCCTCGACATCTCAAAGATAGAAGCTGGCACGCTGGAGTTCAGCCTCAAGCAGGTGAATGCCGCCAAGCTCTGCCGCGAGGTGGTGGAGAACCTGAAGGGACGCACACAGACCGGAGTGGCACTCATCTGCGATACGGAGAACAGCGACTACGAGCTGTCGAGCGACCCCTATCGTCTGCGACAGGTGCTCTTCAACTTCGTGAACAACGCCATTAAATTCACTTCCCAGGGAAGTATCCACGTGGGCTGCACCGCCACTGACGAGCGTCACCTGCGCTTCTACGTGAGCGATACCGGTATCGGCATCAGCCCGCAAGACCGTATGCGCATCTTCGACCGCTTTGTCAAGGTGAACAGCTTCATCCAGGGTACAGGACTCGGCCTGCCCATCTGCAAGAGCATCATCCAGCAACTGGGAGGCGAAATCGGCGTGGAGAGCACTCCCGGCAAGGGTTCCACCTTCTGGTTCGTCCTGCCTATCGACGGAATAATTGAGAAAAAAGAGGAGGATTGAAATGGAGAAGATGGAACTCACCATACTGGGTTGCGGCTCAGCCCTGCCCACCACACGCCACAACCCCTCGTCGCAGGTACTCAACGTGCGCGACAAGCTCTACATGATTGACTGCGGCGAAGGTACCCAGCTGGAAATGCGACGCGCCAAACTTAACTTCAACCGCCTGGGCCACATCTTCATCTCCCACCTTCACGGCGACCACTGCTTCGGCCTCTTCGGACTCATCTCCACCTTCAATCTCCTGGGCCGAACCGCCGAACTGCACATCCATTCGCCCCACGGACTGGAGGAGTTGATGCAACCCATGCTCAGCTACTTCTGCCAGCAGCTCACCTACCAGGTGCTGTTCCACCCCTTTGATGCCACACAGACAGCATGCATCTTCGAAGACCGCTCACTGAAGGTCACCACCATCCCCCTACGCCACCGGCTACCTTGCTGCGGCTTTCTTTTCGAAGAAAAAGAAGGATTGCGCCATATCCTGCGTGACATGGTCGATTGCTATGAAGTACCCCTCTGCCTGCGTCAGAGCATACGCCAAGGAGCCGACTACGTGACTCCCGAAGGGGTGACCATAAAGAATGAATTGCTCACCCGCCCAGGCGACCCCGCCCGCCGCTATGCCTACGTGAGCGATACCCTGCCCCTGCCCTCAGTAACCCAACAGGTGAAAGGGGTCGATCTGCTCTACCACGAAGCCACCTTTGCAGATGAAGAGGTGGCCCGTGCGCGCGAAACCTTCCACACCACCGCCTCACAGGCAGCCCAGCTGGCCCGTGAAGCCCAGGCTGCCCACCTGCTCATCGGCCACTACTCTGCCCGCTATGAGAGCGAAGCCCCCCTGCTGGCCCAGGCAAAAGCCCACTTCAGCTCCACCACCCTAGCTCAAGAAGGGATAAAAATAGAAATTCTGCCCCAACAGATTAAACTTTTCGATCCGGAAGGGGTCGAATAAGGGAAGAGAATACAATACGAATAGAATAAGAACAGTGATAATGCAAGCATACAACGAATCCGAAGTAATCAGTCGACTCCAGCGTCCCGACACCTGTCGGCAAGCATTCGAGCAACTGGTGCGCCATTACAGCCCCTCGCTCTACTGGCAGATTCGCCGCATGGTGCTTAATCACGACGATGCCGACGACCTACTGCAGAACACCTTTGTCAAGGCATGGACCGGCCTGCAGAACTTCCGTGGCGACTCCTCGCTCTCCACCTGGCTCTACCGCATCGCCATGAACGAATGCCTCAACTTCCTGACACGCCGCCGCGAGATGCTCTCCATGGACGACGAGGAGGTGCAACGCGTCGTAATGAACCAGCTCGATGAAGATCCCTGGTTCGATGGCGACCAGGCGGAACGTGTCCTGCAGCAAGCCATCCTCACCCTACCCGAGAAGCAACGCATGGTGTTCAACCTGCGCTACTTCGACGAGATGGGCTACGAAGAGATGAGCCGCGTGCTCGACACCAGCGTCGGTGCCCTAAAGGCCTCTTACCACCACGCCGTAAAGAAAATCGAGCACTTCGTGGGCGAATTGGACTCAACCGATTAAACCAAAGTCACCCCATGGTGTCTATATATATGTATATAAATAACAAAGGAGACCAAGATATGAAAGAACAGTTTAAACTCCATACCCCCAACCGGCAAACGGGTTTCCGCATACCTGAGGGATATTTCGAAGGGCTCACCCAACGGGTGATGGACCGCCTGCCCGAAGCCGGGCAGCAGCCTACCATGGAGCAGGAACCAGCTGCCGGAAATCAGATAGCCTTCGAACCGCAGCCTACGCTCTGGCAAAAGATTCGCCCCTGGCTCTACATGGCCGCCATGTTTACCGGTGCTGCACTCATCATCCGCGTGGCCTCACCCTCGGCAGAAGAGAAAGCTGCCGCCCTGGCCCACGAAGAGGCTGAGTCGCAAGAGATAGAGTACATAGAGAATGCACTCGATGCCGCCATGATGGACGACTACTCCCTCTACATGTACCTGGCTGAAGATACGAACCATTAAAACTGATTGCATCTATGAACATACATTCCCAACTTTCCGTAAACGCGCTGAGCAGATGGATGGTATCCCTTCTGCTTATGTTACTGCCGATGGTTTATGCTACAGCCACCGACATCTGCCAACAACGTCTCACTAAAGAGGAGTTCAAGGCCCGTCAGCAAGCCTTTATCACCGAACAGGCTCATCTCACCGAGACGGAAGCCGAAGCCTTCTTCCCCCTCTACTTCGAACTGCAGGAGCGCAAACGCGAACTCAACGACGAGGTGTGGAACCTGCTTAAGAAGGGACACGGCAAGGAAGTAAATGAAAAAAAATACGAAGAGATCCTGGAAGGTGTATATGACACGCGGATGGCTATCGACCGCCTGGAGAAGAGCTACTTCGAGAAGTTCAAGAAAGTGCTCTCATTCAAGAAAATCTACATGGTGCAGAGAGCAGAGATGCGCTTCCACCGCGAAGTGCTGAAGAACTTCGGCGAAGAGAAGCGCGGCGAAAAACGTCCCCAACAAAGTGGAAGGAGATGAGCGCTATGGACCCAATGAGCCTAATCAACAAGTATTATCCCGAGGCCAACAGGCTCCGGGATATCCTCGTTATCCACAGTGAATCGGTGGCCCGCAAAGCCTGCGCCATCGCTGATGCCCACCCCGAGCTCCATCTCGACCGGCAATTCCTCTACGAGGGAGCCATGCTCCACGACATTGGCATCTTCCTGACCGATGCCGAAGGAATCTGCTGCTACGGGGACAAGCCCTACATCTGCCACGGCTCGCTCGGTGCGGAACTGATGCGCCGCGAGGGGTATGAGCGTCATGCCTTAGTATGCGAACGCCA
Organism: Bacteroides sp.; assembly: GCA_051878775.1. Taxonomy (GTDB): domain Bacteria; phylum Bacteroidota; class Bacteroidia; order Bacteroidales; family Bacteroidaceae; genus Bacteroides. The sequence goes on from JBJEKT010000028.1 coordinate 45,440, forward strand.
TACAGGTGCCGGCCTCTCGCTAAAGGAGATTGTGGCTCAACAGTTACCCGTTCCCCACAGGGAGATGGTGCCTGTCAGTATGGAGGAACAGGTCATCTGCTTTGCCGACAAGTTCTTCTCCAAGACCCACCTCGACCGCGAGAAGAGTGTGGAGAAGGCCCGCCACAGTCTGGAACGCTACGGACAGGAAGGAGTAGAACGGTTCGATCGTTGGTGCCGACTCTTCCTCTGAAAAGCCCCCCATTCCCTGGCTATTCTGCAAACATTCCCTGGCCTTTCTTCCCAAAAGAAAATAAAGTTGTGCACAAAAACGATAAAAAGCGTTGGTAACTCGTATAAAATATGTACTTTTGCCCCTTTGAAGTGCATAGTGTATCGCTATACACCACGAGAAAACAACTTTTGATTATTGGAAACAAGAAAATACATATCTGCTCTGTTGCTCCTCTTTGTGGCGCTCTGGTCTGTCCATGCCGTGGCTGAACGACATGGAAGGGGGATGAACTATCTGCCTCTGATAGAGGCCACTCGCTCCATACCCGAGGACACCATCCGCCTTGCGCAACAGCAGCCCGACACCCTGCCCCGCAAACGCGAAGCCCTTGAAGCCCCTGTGACCTACGAGGCCAACGACTCCATCCTCTTCACCCAAGCTGGCTGGGGCCACCTCTACGGTCAAGGCAAAGTGAACTATCAGCAAATTGAGCTGACGGCTGACGTCATCAGCATGAACATGGACTCGAGCGTCGTCACCGCCCATGGTGTGGAGGACTCGCTGGGCACCATCAAGGGGCGACCCGTGTTCAAGGATGGTGAGACCCCTTACGAAACCAATACCATCCGTTACAACTTCAAGAGCGGGAAGGGTATCATCAGCAACGTGGTGAGCCAACAAGGTGAAGGCTACGTCACCGGCAACAACGCCAAGAAAGGGGAAAACGATGAACTCTACATGCGCAGCGGTCGCTACACCACCTGCGACCACCATGAACATCCCCACTTCTACATGCAGATGAGCTATGCCAAGGTACGCCCCAAGAAGAATGTGGTGACGGGCCCAGCCTACCTCGTAGTAGAGGATGTGCCGCTCCCCATCGCCGTGCCCTTCTTCTTCTTCCCCTTCAGCAGCAGCTACCAGAGCGGTTTCCTGATGCCCACCTATATGGATGACTCCAACCGAGGTTTCGGTCTGACCGATGGTGGCTATTACTTCGCCATCAGCGACCAAATGGACCTCAAATTGCGTGGTGACATCTTCACCAAAGGCTCATGGGCACTCAATGCTGAAAGCAACTACGTCAAACGATACAGATACTCCGGCTTACTGCAGATGAGCTACCAGGTGACCAAAACAGGTGATAAAGGACTCGAGGACTACTCCGTATCGAAGGACTTCAAGATAGTATGGAGCCACCGCCAGGATGCGAAGGCCAACCCTAACTCCACCTTCTCGGCCAGCGTCAACTTCTCCAGCAGCAGCTACGAGCGACAGAACATCGGCAACATGTACAACTCACAGGCCATGTCGCAGAACACCAAAACCTCCAGTGTGAGCTACTCGCGCAACTTCCCCGATCAGAACTTGAGCATCTCGGCCACAGGCAACATCGCGCAGAACATGCGCGACTCGTCGATTGCCGTTACCTTGCCCGACCTCAATATCTCGCTCTCCACCATTTTCCCCTTCAAACGCAAACAGGCGGTGGGCAACGAACGTTGGTATGAGAAGATTCAGCTGCGCTACACAGGACGCATGAAGAACAGTATCACTACCAAGGACGACCAACTCTTCAAGAAGAACCTCATCAAGGATTGGGATAACGGTATGCAGCACGACATCCCCATTAGTGCCACCTTTACCCTCTTCAAGTACTTCAACCTCACACCCTCGGTGAACTACACCGAACGCTGGTACACGCGCAAAATTAAGCAAGACTGGGACCCCGATGCGAACAAGGTGGTGCGTGACACAGCCAACGGCTTCTACCGCGTATGGAACTACAGTGCCAGCCTCGGCCTCAACACAAAAATCTACGGCATGTATAAACCCCTCTTCATGCCGAAGAAGCAGATTCAGATACGCCACGTCATCACCCCCTCGGTGAGCATCAGTGCCGCCCCCGACTTCACCTCGTCGAGCTACGGCTACTACGACACCTTCTATAAGCCTAAAAGCGGAGGAGGACAGGATACGGTGAAGTACTCCTACTACGCCGGACAGGCCTTCTCACCCCCCAGCGGCGGACGACAGGGATCTATCAGCTTCAGCATCTCCAACAACCTGGAGATGAAGTACCGCGACCGCAACGACTCGGTACGCAAGGTGAGCCTCATCGATGAACTGGGTGCCAGCATCAGCTACAACATGGCAGCCAAAGAGCGTCCTTGGAGCGACCTAAGCCTGAACATGCGTCTCAAACTGAGCAAGAGCTACACCTTCAGTATGGCCTCAACCTTCGCCACCTACGCCTATGAGTTCGACAAGAACGGCAATGTCGTGGTGGGCAACCGCACAGAGTGGTCATACGGCCGCTTCGGCCGTTGGTCAGGCTACGGATCATCCTTCAGCTACACCTTCAACAACGACACCTGGAAAAAGTGGAAGGAAAAGTTCAGTGGCAAGAAGCGTGACGAAGGTAAGGACAATAACGGGGAGGAAGATAACGAGGAGCAGCAGACTCCAGCCGATGAGGGCGAGAACAAGAAAAAGGTGAAGAAGGCCCAAGCAGATGCCGATGGCTACCAGACCTTCAAAATGCCCTGGTCCATCAATCTGAACTACAGCTTCAACATCAGCGAAGACCGCACCAAGCCCATCAACCGCAAGAACATGCGCTATCCCTACCGCTATACCCACAACCTCAGTGCCTCGGGCAACGTGAAGATTTCGAACAAATGGGCCATCAGCTTCAACTCGGGTTATGACTTCGAGGCGAAAAAGATTGTGCAGACCTCTTTCAATATCACCCGCGACCTTCACTGCTTCAGCCTGTCGGCTGCCCTCTCCCCCTTCGGTGTATGGAAATACTATAACTTCACCATCCGCGCCAACGCCAGCATCCTGCAGGACCTGAAGTGGGAACAACGCAGCCAGACTCAAAGCAACATCAAGTGGTATTAAGGGGACTTGCCTGTATTTTTTTATCCAATCCTAATATTCTCCTCGTTTTTTTTCAGGATTGTTTTGCCGTGTCGTGACAATGTACTAAATTAGCGCCTTGTAATGACAATGCCAGTATATGGTTAACAATTAAATCCAAAATAACATGAAACGAATTCTTTCTATTATGGCAATGATTGGAGCAACTTCCAGCATGGTCCAAGCTGACGACGGGCAACTGACCCGTGGCATTGGCCAATACCCTGGTCGCTCCACAGAATTTACCGCGCCGCGTATGGTGAAAGACTACACCTACCGCAACATCGCCCTCAACAGGGCTGTCTATACCTCTTCGAACGCAGACTTCAACCTCACAGGACAGCTAGTGACCGACGGAATCATCACCGACAAAGCCCCCTGTACGCTCACCGTGACTACCAACGAAGGTGTGTTACATAACCGTGACAAAGAAAAACTTTGCGACGGCAACCTGATTACGAGTCTCGTAATCAAAGGAGAAAAGGCTTTTGTAGAATTCCGTTGGGACCAAATGACGGTATCTGCGGATTCCATCCGCATGGTTGGTGAACTGGCTTACAACGCAGAACAGGCGACCAAAGGCTATGCCATCCGTGTGATGGGCTCTCGTGATGGCAAGAAATGGGAGCAACTGGGCATACTCAAGGGAAAAGAGTTGCCAGGCTACGCAACCAAGCAACTGGTCAGCACCGACCCCAATAAGTTCCAAGACGAGGTGAAGCTCCCTCTCCGCATGGTGAAACTGGCTATTCCCTTGAAGAAACGGGGCAACTACTCCCTGCTGCGGATTGAGTATGACATGCCGGGGGCTGCATGGTGGCGCCTGCATGAGATAGACCATGGCTGGCTGCGACCTGGCGACGAACGATTCGCCTTCTACAACTTAAAGTGGGATGTACGCAACAGTTCATGGCTCCCCTCTGAGCACTTCGCCAGTGTATGGCGCTCCAAGCCCGAAGCCAACCAGTGGCTCTACGTTGACCTGGGCACTGAGGCAAACTTCGACCGCCTCATCCTCCACTGGCAGCAACGAGCACAGGCCGGAACCCTGCAGGTATCCAATGATGCCACCACATGGAGCAATATCGCCTCTTTGAGCGGCGGCAATGAGGCTGTGGAAGAGGTGAACTGCCAAGGCCATGGCCGTTATGTGCGCCTGCTGCTTACCCAACCTGATGCCTCTGGCTTCTACGGCCTCAGCGAACTCCAGGTGATGGGCCGTGGCGGCTTACATGCCGAGCCTGCCAATACCCTGGCCTCAAGAGACGGCAAGCAGATGCTCAACAGCTGGCAGCTGCGCCGAGAAGGGACAGACCAATGGATTGAAGCCACTGTCCCCGGTACGGTACTAACCAGTTACATGAACATCGGCGCTATACCCGACAACCGATACGCTGATAACATGCGCCAGATATCGGAGTCTTTTTTCAATTCCGACTTCTGGTACCGCACCACTATCCGCCATCAGCCCAAAGGTGAACGTACCTACCTCAACTTCGACGGCCTCAACTGGAAAGCCGAGGTGATGCTCAACGGCCAGCAGATAGGTCGCATCGATGGAGCCTTCATCCGTGGCCGCTTTGACGTGACTGACCAACTCAAGGCCGGCGACAACCTCCTCGAAGTGCGCGTTATCAAGAATGAGCACTTTGGTGCTGTCAAGGAAAAGACTGCACTTAATACCGATATGAACGGCGGTGTCCTGGGAGCAGACAACCCGACCTTCCATGCCACTATCGGTTGGGACTGGATTACCAGCCTCCCAGGCCGCGAAGTGGGAATATGGAATGATGTCTATCTCACCCATGATGGCGGTGTCCGCGTTTACGACCCGCTCGTCACCACCACCCTCAACCTTCCTGACACACTGGCTACGATGACTCCTGCAGTCCGTCTGTCCAACGCGGAGCAGACCACTCGGACAGTGAAGGTAGTGGGACATATCGGCGAGATTACCTTTGAGAAAGAGGTGACCCTCCAGCCCATGGAGCAGACCGAAGTGACCTTCCAACCAGAAGCCTATGCTCAGCTACGTGACCAGCGGATGCGTCTCTGGTGGCCCAACGGCTATGGTGAGCCCTACCTCTACGATGCCGGCTATAAAGTCATCGACTCCAGCAACGGCAAGCAGCTCTCGCAAGTAAGCTATAAGGCCGGTATCCGCCAGATGAGCTACAGCGAACTCGATACCCGCACTACACTCTACATCAACGGCAAACGCTTCAATCCCCTGGGAGGAAACTGGGGATTTTCTGAAACCAACCTCAACTACCGTGGCCGCGAATATGACGTGGCAGTGCGTTACCATCGCGAGATGAACTGCACCATGATCCGCAACTGGGTAGGCCAGATTGGTGATGAAGAACTCTACGAGGCTTGTGACAAATATGGTATCATGATCTGGCAGGACTTCTGGCTGGCCAATCCCTGGGACGGTCCCGATCCTTACAATGAGGCCATGTTCCTGGCCAACTCAGCCGACTACATCTCACGCATCCGCAGCCATGCCTGCATAGGTATCTACGTGGGTCGTAACGAGGGTTATCCCCCTGCTTCGATAGACAGCGCCCTGCGCCAACAGATTCAGACAATCCATCCCCAGCTGGGCTATATCCCCAGTTCTGCTGATGACGGTGTCAGTGGACACGGCCCTTACGGTATGCAGCCCACTGCAGTCTATTTCGAAAAGCAATCACAGAAGCTTCACTCCGAGCGTGGTATGCCTAATATACCCACATTCGAGAGTCTGAGCCGTATGCTCGACCCCAACCAACTCTGGCCACAAGGTGACGCTTGGGGACAGCATGACTTCACCCTGAAGGGGGCCCAGGGCGGCGAATCTTTCAACGCCACCTTTGCCAAGCACTTCGGTGAGCCCCGTGATGCCCGCCACTTCACCGAACTGGCTCAGTGGCTCAACTACGATGGCTACAGAGCGATGTACGAATCTACCCAGCAATACCGCATGGGGTTGCTCATTTGGATGAGCCATGCCTGCTGGCCCAGCATGGTGTGGTGTACCTACGACTATTACTTTGAACCTACCGCTGCCTACTTCGGTGTGAAGAAGGCTTGCGAACCCCTCCACATCCAGTACAACCCCTTGAAACAGAGTGTTGAGGTGGTAAATTATGCCGGAGGTGCCCGTAAGAATCTGCTGGCCAAAGCCCAACTACTCACCATGAGAGGCGAGGTAATCAGCGAGAAACAGGAACAGATAGATGTAAACGAGGATGTAACCTTGCAGGCGCTGCAACTGCAGTTGCCTACCGATCAGGAGGTATATTACATCCGTCTCTACTTAATGGACGGCGAGAAGTTGGTATCTGAGAACTTCTATGTTGAGGGGCAGAAGGCCGACCATCTGCAGGCTCTTTCACAGCTTCCAAAGATAGAATTGCAAGCTGAGCAGGGTTCCTTTACCTTAGTTGGCGATGAGTGGAAAGGTCAAATCACGCTGACCAACGCCACACAAACTCCGGCCCTGCTGATCCGCCTCAACCTCAAGGGATATGATGGAGAGCAAATCCTGCCCGTCATCTACAGTGACAACTACTTTGCCTTGATGCCCGGTGAGAGCAAGACTGTCAACGTAAGCTATCGCGATGAAGACAGCCGCGGCACACTGCCTGTCATAGAAGTGAGCGGATTCAACACGAAGTAATCCTCCAGTTGGCACTCACTCCTGACATAAGAAGAGCGTGACTCCAGCATCGATTAGGATGCGAGAGTCACGCTCTTCTTTTATACTATCCCTAGGCCATGTCCTCTCCGCCTAGAGTAGAGATAGTCAATTAATCAATGTACTCAAAACCGCAATAGGGAACAAGCGCCTTGGGGATGCGAATACCCTGAGGTGTCTGGTTGTTCTCCAACAAAGCAGCCACAATACGCGGCAAAGCCAGTGCCGAGCCATTGAGGGTATGACAGAGCTCCGTCTTCTTCTCGGCTGTGCGATAACGGCACTTCAGGCGATTAGCCTGATAGGTATCGAAGTTGGATACAGAGCTCACCTCCAGCCAGCGCTTCTGTGCCTCACTATAGACCTCGAAATCGTAACAGATGGCAGCCGTGAAACTCATGTCGCCACCACAGAGGCGCAAGATACGGTATGGCAATTCCAACTTGATAAGCAGACGCTCCACATGATCAAGCATCTCCTGGTGGCTCTCGCGACTGTGTTCAGGCTTATCAATACGAACTAATTCCACCTTCGAGAACTCATGCAAGCGGTTCAAACCACGCACATCCTTACCATACGAACCAGCCTCACGGCGGAAACACTCCGTATAAGCGCAGTTCTTAATGGGAAGCTGCTTCTCATCGAGGATTACATCACGATAGATGTTGGTCACAGGCACCTCAGCCGTAGGAATCAGGTAGAGGTCGTCCACCTCGCAATGATACATCTGTCCTTCCTTGTCGGGCAGCTGACCTGTGCCGTAGCCACTGGCTGCATTGACCACCGTAGGAGGCATAATCTCTGTGTAGCCACTCTCACGGGCTTCGTCGAGGAAGAAATTGATTAAGGCGCGTTGCAGGCGGGCACCTTTACCTTTATATACAGGAAAACCTGCACCGGTAATCTTCACGCCCAGGTCGAAGTCGATGATATCGTATTTCTTGGCAAGTTCCCAGTGAGGCAATGCATCTTTGGGAAGCTCCGTCTCCATACCGCCCATCTTCACCACCACGTTGTCCTCAGCAGCAACTCCTTCAGGCACCTCATCGTAGGGCACGTTCGGGATGGTGTAGAGCAGTTGTTGTAATTGAGCAGCAGCCTCGTCCATTTCAGCTTGCAGGCTCTTATTGGCCTCCTTCAGCTGGGCCACCTGATTTTTAGCCTCCTCAGCCTCTGCCTTCTTACCCTCCTTCATCAACTGACCAATACTCTTGGAGATGGCGTTCACCTCAGAGAGATTTTTATCTAAAACTGCCTGCGTACTTTTACGCTTATTATTAAGCTGCAGCACCTGATCAATAGCCTCCTGGGCACCCTTGAAGTGTTTCTTCTCCAGGCCGCGAACCACGGCTTGGGCGTCTTCTGTGATTTGTTTGATAGTAAGCATATCTTATATCTGTTTAGTAATAAACCTCGTATCGCGAGGCATAACCGTTATTAAATTGGCTGCAAAGATAATGGTTTTTTCATTCTCTTTGGTAGTTTTACAGAAATGATTTACCTTTGCAAACCAAATTTTTCGTGTATGTCAAACGAACGTAAAATTATCAACGACCCTGTATTCGGGTTTATCAATATTCCCAAGGGGCTGATTTTCGACTTGGTGAAACACCCCTTGCTTCAACGATTGACGCGCATCAAGCAGGTGGGCCTCTCCTCTGTGGTTTATCCTGGGGCACAACATACCCGTTTTCAGCACTCGCTGGGTGCCTTCTACCTGATGCAAGAAGCTATCCAGCAACTGGTTGCCAAAGGCAACTTCATCTTTGACAGTGAGGCCGAAGCGGTGAAGGCAGCCATCCTGCTGCACGACATCGGCCATGGCCCCTTCTCACACGTACTGGAGGATTCCATCGTACGGGGGGTGAGCCATGAAGAAATCTCTCTGATGCTCATGGAACGCATCAACAAAGAGATGAACGGTCGGTTGACCCTGGCCATACAGATCTTCAAGGATGAATATCCCAAGCGATTCCTGCACCAACTGGTGAGCGGTCAGCTCGACATGGACCGCCTGGACTATCTGCGTCGCGACAGCTATTACACTGGTGTGATAGAAGGCAACATCGGGTCAGCCAGAATCATCAAGATGCTCGACGTGCGTGACGACCACCTCGTAGTAGAAGCCAAGGGCATCTACTCCATCGAGAACTTCCTCACTTCACGCCGGCTGATGTACTGGCAGGTCTATCTGCACAAGACCTCAGTAGCCTACGAAAAAATGCTGGTCAGCGCCCTGCTTAGAGCCAAGGAATTGGCTCTGAAGGGCGAAAAGCTCTTTGCATCGCCCGCACTCCATTATTTCTTGTATCAAGACATCGACCGCAAGCAATTCATGAATAATCCCGAGTGCCTGGAGCAATTTATCCGATTAGATGACAACGACATCTGGACTTCACTCAAGGTGTGGTGCGATCACCCAGACTGCGTACTCCGCACGCTGAGCCAAGGCATGGTGGATCGTCTTATCTTCAAAGTAGAGGTCAGCAATGAACCTTTTGATTCAGAGCGTATCAATATGATAAAGAAAGAAGTAGCTCAACGGATAGGCATCTCCCTGCAGGAAGCTGACTATCTGGTAATGGCCTCACGCATTGAACGCAACATGTACAACCCAGCAGATGACAGTATCGATATCCTCTATAACGACGGTACCATCCGAGGAGTGGCAGAAGCCTCGGATATGCTCAACATCTCACTACTCTCCAAAAAGGTAAAAAAGTACTACTTTTGCTACCTTCGATAAAAAGAAGTATTGATTTTTTTTGCATATATATAAGGTTATGTCAAAAAAAAGTGCGTTATTTGTAAATTGAAAATGACTAAAAAATAGATTTATGGAGTTTACTGCCAAACAAATTGCCTCATTGATTCAAGGTGAAATCGTGGGCAACGAGAACGCTACCGTACATACCTTCGCCAAGATTGAGGAGGGTATGCCGGGGGCTATTTCGTTTCTTTCGAATCCGAAATATATCCCTTATTTGTATGAAACAAAAGCCAGCATCGTGCTGGTAAACAAAGACTTCGTGCCCGAGCATGAGGTGAGCGCCACCCTGATTAAGGTGGATAATGCCTACGAAAGCCTGGCCAAGCTCATGACGCTCTATGAGCAGAGCCATCCCAAGCGAACGGGGATTGACCCGCTGGCCTACGTGGCACCCACGGCCAAAGTGGGCAAGGATGTCTGCATCGGCCCATTCGCCTGCGTGGGTGACTATGCCGAAGTGGGCGAAGGCACAGAGCTACACCCCCATGCCTGCATTGGCAGCAACGCCAAAGTAGGCAGCCAATGCATCCTGTACCCACACGCTACAGTATATCACGACTGCCGCGTGGGCGACCGTTGCATCCTGCATGCAGGCTCGGTGATTGGAGCAGACGGTTTCGGCTTTGCCCCCACCGAAAAAGGGTATGAGAAGATTCCCCAGATCGGTATCACTATCCTGGAGGATGATGTGGAGATTGGGGCCAACACCTGCGTGGATCGCGCTACGATGGGTGCCACCATCATACACAGCGGTGTGAAGCTGGACAACCTAGTGCAAATAGCTCACAATGATGAGATTGGGTCGCACACAGTAATGGCTGCTCAGGTGGGCATTGCCGGCTCGACTAAGGTCGGTGAATGGTGTATGTTTGGAGGTCAGGTAGGTGTAGCCGGCCATATCCGCATTGGCGACCATGTGGACCTCGGAGCCCAGAGTGGTGTACCCAGCAGCCTGAAAGAGGGTAGCCGCCTGATAGGCACACCCCCCATGGAACTGAAACCCTACTTCAAGTCGCAGTCGGTATTCCGTAAATTACCCGATATGTACTTTGAGCTCAACCATCTGCGCAAGGAACTCGATGAACTCAAGGCTCAACTACAACAACAGTCATCCAACGAAGAAAAATAACAAATTGAAGATATGCTGAAACAAAAGACACTGAAAGAAAGCTTTTCGCTGAGCGGCAAAGGACTCCATACTGGACTCAACCTCACGGTGACCTTCAATCCCGCTCCCGAAAATCATGGCTACAAAATCCAGCGCATTGACCTGGAGGATAAGCCTGTGATAGATGCTGTAGCCGACAATGTAGTGGAAACTACCCGAGGCACAGTTGTGGCCCGTAACGGCATAAAAGTGAGCACGATTGAGCATGGCATGGCAGCGCTCTATGCCCTAGGGATTGACAACTGTCTGATTCAGGTTGACGGTCCGGAGTTTCCTATCCTGGACGGAAGTGCGCAGTACTACGTACAAGAGATTGAGCGCGTAGGCACAGTAGAACAAGAGGCTATCAAGGACTTTTATATCATCAAGCAGAAGATTGAGTTCCGTGACGAGAAGACCGGTTCGAGCATCATCGTCCTGCCCGATGAGCAATTCAGCCTCAATGTATTGGTATCTTATGACTCGCAGATTATCCCCAACCAGTTTGCCACGCTCGAAGACATGGCTAAGTTTGGCAGCGAAGTAGCTGCCAGCCGCACATTTGTCTTTGTGCGTGAGATAGAGCCCCTGCTTCAAGCTGGACTCATCAAGGGAGGCGACCTGGACAATGCCATCGTCATCTACGAGCGCGAGATGAGCCAGGAGAGTTACGACAAGCTGGCTGATGTGATGGGTGTACCCCACATGGATGCCAAACAGCTGGGCTATATCAACCACAAACCTTTAGTATGGCCCAACGAATGCGCAAGGCATAAACTGCTCGACATCATAGGCGACCTGGCCCTGATTGGCAAACCTATCAAGGGTCGCATCATCGCTACCCGCCCTGGACACACAATCAACAACAAGTTTGCCCGCCAGATGCGCAAGGAGATTCGCCTGCATGAAATTCAGGCTCCCGTCTATGATGTCAATCGTCCGCCATTGATGGACGTAAACCGTATTCGCGAACTGCTCCCCCACCGCTATCCCTTCCAGCTAGTGGATAAAGTGATTGAAATCGGTGCCAACTACATCGTAGGTATCAAGAATGTCACTGCTAACGAACCTTTCTTCCAAGGTCACTTCCCCCAGGAGCCCGTCATGCCCGGTGTGCTTCAGATTGAAGCCATGGCACAGACAGGCGGTCTGTTGGTGCTCAACTCCGTGGATGAACCCGAGCGTTACTCTACCTACTTCCTTAAAATCGACGGCGTGAAGTTCCGCCAGAAGGTGGTACCCGGCGATACGCTTATCTTCCGTGTAGAGCTGTTGGCCCCGATACGGCGCGGCATCTCCTCGATGAAGGGCTACGTCTTCGTAGGCGAAAAAGTGGTATGCGAAGCCGGGTTTACCGCACAGATAGTAAAGAACAAGTAATCCGCAAGGAAAACCTCATCCCCAAAAGTTTGAAATATGATTAGTCCATTAGCATACATCGACCCCGAAGCGCAAATCGGTCAGAACGTAGAGATTGCGCCCTTTGTATTTATCGACCGCAACGTAGTGATAGGTGACAACAACAAAATCATGTCGGGAGCCAAGATTCTCTATGGCTCACGCATCGGACAGGGCAACACCATCTTCCCCGGTGCAGTGATTGGCGCCATACCGCAGGACCTGAAGTTCCACGGTGAGGAGACCACGGCTGAGGTAGGCGATAACAACCTGATTCGCGAGAATGTCACCATCAACCGAGGCACCGCCGCCAAAGGAAAGACCGTAGTGGGCAACAACAACCTCCTGATGGAAGGTGTCCACGTGGCCCATGATGCACGCATCGGCAACGGCTGCATCATCGGCAACAGCACCAAGATGGCCGGCGAGATTGTCATCGATGACAACTCTATCATAAGTGCCAGCGTACTGATGCACCAGTTCTGCCGTGTAGGTGGCTACGGTATGGTACAGGGAGGCTGCCGCTTCAGTAAAGACATCCCCCCCTACATCATCGCGGGACGTGAGCCCATCTGCTACGCGGGAATCAACATCGTAGGCCTGCGCCGCCGAGGCTTCAGCAACGAGACCATCGAGCAGATTCACGATGCTTACCGCATCATCTACCAGAGCGACCTTAACATCACCAACGCGCTGGCCAAAATTGAGGCCGAGATGACGATGACACCTGAGATAAGCTACATCGTAGAATTTATCAAGTCATCCCAGCGCGGCATCATCCCTGGTGGAAAATAAACACGAATAAAAAAACTAAAAGTTAAAAACTAAAATGATATACCGTTTTACTCTGATCTCTGATGAAGTTGAGGGCTTCATGCGCGAGATTCAAATCGACCCTGATGCTACATTCTACGATTTCCATCAGGCAATACTGAAATCTGTGAATTTCAAGGACAACCAGATGACCTCGTTCTTTATCTGCGATGAGGACTGGGAAAAAGAGAAAGAGGTCACCCTCGAAGAGATGGATGATAATCCCGAAGTGGATAGCTGGGTGATGAAAGATACCGCTATCAGTGAGTTAGTGGAAGACGAAAAGCAGAAGCTGCTCTACGTTTTCGACTATATGACCGAACGATGCTTCTTTATTGAATTGACAGAAATCATCACAGGCAAGCACATCAAGGGTGCCAAGTGTACACACAGCGAAGGCGAACCACCTACTCAGGAAGTGGATTTCGAAGAGTTTGAGAACAAGCTTTCTGCAGGACTCGACCTCGACGAGAATTTCTACGGTGATCAGGACTATGACATAGAGGACCTTGACAGCGAGGGCTTTGAAGGCCTTGGCGATACAGGAAACCCCTACGATGACGACCGTTATTAATCAGATTCTGCAGCTACTCACTCCGCCAGCTGATGACCCGGACTGCCCCACCCTGCTCGTCCTTGTAGGACCTACGGGTGTGGGGAAAACAGAACTGAGTCTTCAGCTGGCAGAGTGCCTACATACCTGTATCGTCTCTGCTGACTCGCGCCAGCTCTATGCCGACCTGCCCATAGGAACTGCGGCACCTACTGCCGAACAGCTTTGCCGAGTGAAACACTACATGGTGGGTACGTTGAAACTCACCGACTACTACAGTGCAGCACGCTACGAAGAGGAGGTGATGCAGCTGCTGGACCGCCTCTTCCGCACCCTCCACACCGTAGTGCTGACCGGAGGCTCTATGATGTACATTGATGCCATCTGCAAGGGTATTGACGACATACCTACCGTAGATGAGGAGACACGCAGCACCCTGCTCCAACGCTACCAAGCTGAAGGACTCGCCCAGCTCACGGATGAGTTGCGACTGCTGGACCCCGACTACTACCGAACTGTGGACCTGAAGAATCCCAAGCGGGTGATTCATGCCTTGGAGATTTGCTACATGACGGGGCGTACCTACAGCAGCTTCCGCACCGAGTCGGTCAAGCAACGCCCCTTCCGCATTGTCAAAGTGGGCCTGCGCCGCGACCGTGAAGAACTCTACAAGCGCATCAACCTGCGGGTAGTAGAAATGGTGAAAGACGGTCTGGTTGAGGAAGCGCAACGCGTGATGCCCTACCGTCAACTCAACTCGCTCAACACGGTAGGCTATAAGGAGATGTTCCGCTACCTGGACGGGGAATGGAGCCTC
>JBJEKT010000029.1:0-3910 GCA_051878775.1 Bacteroides sp.
TGAGCGGCATGTACCAGAACTGGTTTCTGGATTACGCCTCGTACGTAATCCTGGAACGCGCCGTGCCCCACATCATGGACGGCCTCAAGCCGGTACAACGCCGCATCCTCCACACCATGCGCCGCATGGAGGATGGCCGCTACAACAAGGTAGCCAATATCGTGGGCGAGGCAATGAAGTTCCACCCCCACGGCGATGCCAGCATCAAGGATGCCCTGGTGCAACTGGGACAGAAGGAAATGCTCATCGACTGCCAGGGAAACTGGGGCAACATTCTCACGGGCGATGATGCTGCAGCAGCCCGTTACATCGAAGCACGCCTTACCAAATTCGCCCTCGACGTGGTATTCAACCCCAAGACTACAGAATGGAAGCAGTCCTATGACGGCCGCAACCGTGAGCCCGTTACCCTGCCTGTCAAGTTTCCACTCCTGCTGGCCCAAGGAGTAGAGGGTATTGCCGTAGGTCTCTCCTCAAAAATCCTGCCCCACAACTTCAATGAACTCTGCGAAGCCGCCGTCAGCTACCTCCATGACGAAGAGTTTCACCTCTATCCTGACTTCCAAACCGGAGGCAGCATCGATGTGAGCAAGTACAACGACGGTGAGCGCGGAGGTAGTGTTCGTGTACGCTCGCGCATCGAAAAGATAGACAACAAGACCTTAGCCATCAAAGAAATACCCTTTGGTAAAACCGTAGCCAACGTCTGTGACTCCATCGTGAAGGCCAGCGAGAAGGGGAAAATCAAGATACGCAAGGTGGAAGACCTCACCTCGGGCAGTGTGGAAATCCTAGTCCATCTGGCCCCAGGCGCATCAAGCGACAAAACAATTGATGCACTTTACGCCTTTACTGACTGCGAGGTGAGCATCTCACCCAACTGCTGCGTCATCGATGACCAAAAGCCCCACTTCCTCACCGTAAGCGACGTACTACGCAAATCTGTCGATAACACCCTGGGACTGCTCCGCCGCGAACTGGAAATCCATAAGGCCGAAGTGCTTGAAGCACTCCACTTCGCCTCGTTGGAGAAGATATTCATCGAAGAACGCATCTACAAGGACCGCGAATTTGAAGAGGCCAAGACGATGGATGCCGCCTGTGAACACATCGACCTACGGCTCACTCCCTACTACCCCAGCTTCATCCGCGAGGTGACCAAGGAGGACATCCTCCGCTTGATGGAGATTAAAATGGCCCGCATCCTGAAGTTCAACAGCGAAAAGGCCGAAGAACTCATTGCCCGTATGCATGCTGACGTCGAGGAAACCGACCGCCATCTGGCCAACATTGTGGAGTACACCGTGGAGTGGTTCCGCACGTTACAACAAAAGTACGGCAAGCAGTTCCCCCGCCGCACTGAACTGCGCAACTTCGACACAATCGAAGCCACCAAGGTCATTGAAGCCAACGAGAGGCTATACATCAACCGCGAGGAGGGCTTTATCGGCACCTCGCTCAAGAAGGACGAGTTCGTGGCCAACTGCTCGACCATCGATGATGTCATCATCTTCTACCGCGACGGTCGCTACATCATCACCCCAGTGGCAGAGAAGAAGTTCATCGGCAAGAACGTACTCTACATCAACATCTTCAAGAAGAATGACAAACGAACCATCTACAATGTGGTCTATCGCGATGGCAAGGAGGGTACCTGCTACATCAAGCGCTTTGCTGTGACGGGTATCGTGCGCGACCGCGAGTATGACTTAACGCAGGGCACACCTGACTCACGTATCGTCTATTTCACGGCCAACCCCAACGGTGAAGCTGAAATTATCAAGGTGACCCTCAAGCCCAACCCACGAATCCGCCGCATCATCTTTGAGGAGGACTTCAGCAAAATCAGCATCAAGGGACGCCAGGCCATGGGCAACATACTGACCCGCAATCCCATCCACAAGATTGCCTTGAAGCAGCGAGGCGGCTCAACGCTTGGAGGACGACAGGTGTGGTATGACCGCGATATCATGCGCCTCAACTACGACGGCCGTGGGGAATACCTGGGCGAATTTCAAAGCAATGACCGCATCCTGGTGGTGATGAATAATGGCGACTTCTACATCACCACCTTCGATCTCAACAACCATTACGAACCCGATATCCGCATCATCGAGAAGTTTGTGCCTGACAAGGTGTGGACTGCCGCCCTCTATGATGCTGACCAACAGAACTATCCCTACCTGAAGCGCTTCTGTATGGAGGCCACAGCCCGTAAGCAGAACTTCCTGGGCGAGAACCGCAACAGCCAGCTCCTGCTCCTCACGGATGAGGTCTATCCGCGCCTGGAGGTGATATTCAGCAGCAGCCAGGAACTACAGCGTGAACCACTGGTAGTTGAGGCCGATGAATTCATAGCCGTGAAAGGCTTCAAGGCCAAGGGCAAACGCCTTACCAACTACACCATTGAGACCATCAACGAGCTTGAGCCTACGCGCAAGCCCGACCCCACGCCTGAAGAGCCTCCCACCACACAGGAGCCCGAGAACCTGGATCCCGACCGTGGAAAAAGCCAGGGAGACATCATCGACGAGTTGACAGGGCAGATGAAACTGTTTGATTAACCCCCCACACAGATGAAGATAACCCATTGTCTTTATACGGTATTATCTGCTTACCTACTGCTCCTGCCCCTTGAACTAAAGGGGCAGGAGATGTGCAACTCAACCTACACAGCCAACGGTCTAAGAAATGACTCTTTGCTGGTGAATGACTCGACACGCCATGTGACCCGTGCCACGATGTATGGTGTTGGTTATACAAATGTATTCGACACCTATCTCTCACCGCAGGAATACAAAGGCATAGAGCTGCGCATCACCCGCGAGAGTAGCCGCATGACCCATAAGATGAAGGGCAACGTAATGCGGCAAACCCTCTTCCAGGCTTACGCTGGCTATACCCACAACCGTGTAGATAACAACAATACTTTCTCCTCACTAGCTAACTGGAACTACGCTCTCCACTACCTGTTCCGTCTCTCACCGCAACTCACCCTCACTGCTGGAGCCGCCGCCGACCTTAACGGAGGCTTTGTCTATAATCTGCGCAACGGCAACAACCCAGCTCAGGCCCGTGCCTATATCAGCCTGGATGCCACAGGTATGGCCATCTACACTACTCACATCCGCCGCATACCCATCACCTTGCGCTACCAGATTACGTTGCCACTGGCTGGCGTGCAGTTCATGCCCGAATATGGCGAGTCTTACTACGAGATTTTCTCCCTGGGCCATGCTGAGGGTGTAGTACGCTTCACCTCACTTCACAACCAGCCCTCTGTACGGCAACTACTCTCAGCCGACTTTCCCGTGGGCAAAGCCACACTGCGTCTGGCTTACCTGGCCGACCTTCAGCAAGGCAATCTCAATCATATCAAGTGGCACACCTACTCTCACTGTTTCCTTGTAGGCATAGTAAAGTCATTCTACCTAATGAAATAAATAAAAAGAAATGAATCGCTCCACTCATCACTATAGTCCCAGCTGCCCCAATTCCCCCTTGCTATGGAGTCTCATCGTGTTGCTACTTCTGCTACTTCCCTCAAGCTGCATCGGCGAAGAAGAGTTTGACAATACCCCCACGGGCAACTTCGAATGCCTATGGAAAATCATCGATGAGCAGTACTGCTTCCTGGACTACAAGAACATTGATTGGGATGACGTACACCACCGATACGCACCACTTATCACAGACGATATGAGCTCCGCTGGACTCTTCGAAGTACTGGGCAACATGCTGGCAGAGCTGAAGGACGGCCATGTCAACCTCTACAGCACCAGCAACATGGCCCGATACTGGGACTGGTATCTCGACTATCCGCGAAACTTCTCTGAAAGCCTTGTGGAGCAGTATCTGGGACGCGACTACCGCATTGCCGGAGGAGCCAAGTACCGCATCCTGGAGGACA